>NZ_BCUS01000105.1 GCF_001591345.1 Variovorax boronicumulans NBRC 103145
CACCGCCGGCCGCGACCGCCGTCCCGGTGTCTGCGCCGGAAGTGGCACCGGCCCCCGTGGCCGCAGCGCCCGCCGAGGAAGCCGCGGCACCTGCGGCGGAGGCGGCACCGGTCATGGCGAGCGCCGTGGCCCCGCAGCCGGACATCCTGGAAGCGCGCATCACGCGCCGCCTGCCGGCTGACGAGGTGGCTTCGGCACCGGCCGACGCGCAATGAGGCCGGTTCTGGAGTCCATCACCATGAACACCAGGACCGTTCCTCTCTGGCTGGCCGCCTGTTGCGTGGCGACGGCGTCGGTGGCCGCCACGCCGATCATCCGCATCGAGCGGATGCCCATGGGCAGCGGCCTGCAGAACGCCAGCGGCACGGAAAACGCCGAGCCGGTGGGCGACTACGGCGTCTGGCACGTGCCGCAGTACATGCCGGGGTTCCCGACCTCGGCCACCATCTGGCCGCGCGTCGTGATCATCCAGTGCAACGTCACGCGGTGCAGCGGCTACGAAGTGACGCCCGAACTGGGCCGGGGCGAGTACCTGTTCTTCCGGCCCGCGGAAGACAGCAGCGTCGGCCGCAAGTAGGCAGGCGCGCAGACGCCGCTTTTTCGCACGATGCGCCGCCGGGTCCGCAAGGTCCCGGCGGCGCGCGGCCGTGTGCGTATACCCTTCGCGCATGCACAACCCCCTCGTGCGCGCCTTGCGCGCCCTGTTTCGCGCCGTTGCCACCACGATCCTCGTGCCGGTGCTGCTGTTCGAGGAATGGGGCTGGGCCCCGCTCGCGGCATTGGTCGCGCGGCTTGCACGGCTGCCCTTCTGGGCGCGGCTCGAGAACCTGCTGCGCGCGCTGCCGCCCTGGGGCGCGCTGCTCGCGTTCTTCGTGCCGATGCTGCTGCTCTTTCCGGTGAAGCTGCTGGCGCTGTTCCTGTTCGGCCGCGGCCACGCGGTCAGCGGCATGGCCGTGCTGCTGCTGGCCAAGCTCGCCGGCACGGCGGTGGTCGCGCGGATCTTCCAGCTGGTCGAGGGCTCGCTGATGCGCTTGGCCTGGTTCGCCCGCTGGTACCCGCGCTGGAAAGCATGGAAAGACAGCGTGCTGACACGGGTGCGCGAAAGCCGCCCCTGGCGCATCGTGCGGGCGGTGCACCGGCGGGTGCTGCGCGGCTGGCATCGGCTGCGCGCCGAGTGAATCTATTTTTACCCGGGTGTATTGTGTTTTATATTTTGCCCGGGTAATATTTGGAGATGAATCCATCTCCCCACACCAGGCGTACCCTGGTCAAGCAATACAAGGACAGCGTGCGCCCCGCCGGCGTCTTCGTCATCCGCAACCTGACGGACGGCCGCGTCTACGTGGCCGGCAGCCTCGACGTCGAAGGCGCCATGAACCGCGCCCGCTTCGAGCTGAACCTGCGCTCGCACCGCAACAAGGCATTGCAGCGCGACTGGGTGGCGCAGGGCGCGACGCACTTCGGCTTCGAGGTGATCGACCGGGTGAAGGAGCGCGACGACCCCGCCTTCGACCGCGCGGCGGAGCTGGAAAAGCTGCAGGAACTCTGGCGCGAGGAACTCCAGTGCACCACTGACAAGGGCTACAACACGCCATGAGCACCGACGCACTGGGCTTTTGCCTCGACCTCGGCCGCGCCCACGCCAGCCTGAGCCTCAAACTCAACGAGGACCTGGGCGCCTTCCACGGGCTGGACTACGACGACTTCACCCTGCTCCACCTGTTGCTGCGTGCCGGCAACGGCGCCATGCCGATGGCCGAGCTTGCGCACACGCTGGGGTTGCCAATGTCGGCGCTCATCCGCAAGATGGTGCTGCTCGAAAAGACCGGCCTGGCCGAGCGCACGACGGGACCCGATGGCGACCCCCAGCGCCATGCGAATATTCGCAGCGGCGGAAGGAAGTTGATGCAAGCCGCCATCACCACCGTCGAAGCGATCTGCGTCGATGCCGTGAAATCGCTGGACCCGCAACGCCTGCCAGACCTCCATGCCGCGCTGCGGGTGCTGTGCGATCACGACACGCCGCACGCCTGAACCGTCCTGCGGGTAGATTACGAACCTCGTTTCGTTCCGCCCGGATCGACAACCCAAAAAGAATCTGCATGTCACCCGACGAACTACCGACCACATTCACTGCGTTTGCCGGCTTCCAGCGCGTCGCCGCCGGCACCAAGGCCCAGGTGCTCACGCAACTGCGCGAGCGCGGCGACGCCGCCACCTGCCTCGTGTTCGACGACCAGACCGGCGAGCAGCTCGATGTCGACCTGCGCGACCCGAAGGCCATCGAGACCTCCGCGCTCGAAGCCGAGAAACACGAAGACGCGCCGCGCGGCGTCGGCCGTCCGCGCCTGGGCGTGGTGGCGCGCGAAGTCACGCTGCTGCCGCGTCACTGGGACTGGCTCGGCCGCCAGCCGGGCGGCGCCTCTGTGGCGCTGCGCAAGCTGGTGGACGACGCACGCCACGTGCACGCCGACCGCGACACGGTGCGCGCCGCGCGCGAAGCCACCTACCGATTCATGACCGCCATCGCGGGCAACCTGCCCGGCTTCGAGGAAGCCACGCGCGCGCTGTTCGCGGGCGAGCATCAGCGCTTCAGCGACCTCGTGGAACCCTGGCCCACCGACCTGCGCGTGCACCTGCACAAGCTGTCGGCCGGTGGCTGGGGTGGTGCATGAGCGCGGCGCCCGACAGCAGCACAACCACCTCCACCGGCCCCGGCAACCCGAGCGGACTGCGCGGCGTGCCCGTGGCGCCGGTGGGTGCGCCGCGTCCGCTGTGGAAGGTGTTCCTGTTCTTCCTGGCGCCGATGTTGCTCAGCAACATCCTGCAGTCGCTCTCCGGCACCATCAACAACATCTACGTCGGGCAGATGCTCGGCGTGAGCGCGCTGGCGGCGGTGTCGAGCTTCTTCCCGGTGATGTTCTTCTTCATCGCCTTCATCATCGGCCTGGGCGCGGGTGCCTCGGTGCTCATCGGGCAGGCCTGGGGCGCGCGCGACGCGGCCAAGGCCAAGGCGGTGGCGGGCACCACACTCACGGTGGGCCTGCTGCTGGGCCTGGCGATCGCGGTGTTCGGCGGCCTGTTCACCACGCCGATGCTGGCCATGCTGGGCACGCCGCCCGACGTGCTGGCCGACTCCACGCGCTACGCCCGCATCATGCTGATCGCGATGCCCGGCGTGTTCCTGTTCCTGCTGGCCACCGCCATGCTGCGCGGCGTGGGCGACACCATCACGCCGCTGCTGACGCTCTTGATTTCCACGGCCATCGGCCTGGTGGTCACGCCCGCGCTCATCCGCGGCTGGGGTGGGCTGCCGCAGCTGGGCGTGGCGGCCGGCGCGTGGGCCTCGGTGCTGTCGTTCGCGGTCGCGACCACTTGGCTGGGCTTCCGGCTGCGCCAGAAAAAGAGCCCGCTTGCGCCCGACGCGGAGTTCGTGCGCTGCCTGCGCATCCAGCCGCAGCTGCTGAAGGCGGTGCTGAAGATCGGCGTGCCCACCGGCGTGCAGATGATCGTGGTGGCGCTGGCCGAAGTGGTGCTGCTGTCGATGGTCAACAGCTACGGCTCGAACGCCACGGCCGCCTACGGCGCGGTGAACCAGGTGGTGGCCTACGTGCAGTTCCCGGCCATCTCGATCGCCATCACCACGTCGATCCTCGGCGCGCAGGCCATCGGCGCGGGCCGCGCCAACCGGCTGGGCGCCATCGTGCAGACCGCGCTGGGCATGAACCTCGTGCTCACGGGCGGGCTGGTGCTGCTGGGCTATCTGTTCTCGCGTCCGCTGATGGGCTTCTTCATCACCAGCGCGCCGGTGATCGAGATCGCGCAGAACCTGCTGCACATCATGCTGTGGAGCCTGGTGCTGTTCGGCATGGCCTCGGCGATCTCGGGGATCATGCGCGCCAGCGGCTCGGTGCTGGTGCCGACGCTGATCTCGATCGTCTGCATCCTGGGCGTCGAAGTGCCGGTGGCCTGGCTCATGAGTCGCCATTTCGGCATGGGCCTGGACGGGATCTGGGTCGCCTACCCGGTGACCTTCGGCGCGATGCTGCTGCTGCAGACCGCGTACTACCGCCTGGTGTGGCGCAAGAAACCGATCGGCCGGCTGGTCTGATCAGTGCCTCGGCGGGGTTCACTCCCCGTCGAAGGCCTTCTTCACCGTGGCGATGTCGAGCTTGATCATCTTCATCATGGCCGCCATCGCGCGGGCCGCCTTGGCCGCATCCTTGTCCTGGAACATGCGAATGAGCGGCATCGGCGTGACCTGCCACGACACGCCGAAGCGGTCGGTGAGCCAGCCGCACTGCACCGGCTGGCCGCCGCCCTCGAGCAGCTTGTCCCAGTAATAGTCGACCTCTTCCTGCGTCTCGCAGGTCACGATGAGCGAGATGGCCGGCGTGATCTTGTACTCGGGCCCGCCGTTGAGCACCATGAACGACTGCCCGTCGAGCTCGAAGGTCGCGGTGAGCAGCTTGCCCTTCTTGGCGGGATTCACATCGCCCCAGAGCAGCGTGTCGGTGAGGCGCGACTTCGGAAAGATGGCGGTGTAGAAATTGACCGCCTCCTCGCCGTTGCCGTCGAACCAGAGGCAGGGAATGATCTTCTGCATGGAATCTCCTTGGGTTGAATGATGAACTGAAGAGTTCAGTATCAAAGCCGAAGCGGCGCCCTGTCAACCTGCGCCGCGGCTGTCAGTGGGAAGTTCGCAGGCCGGGCCGCGGGCCACAATGGGCCGGTCCTTCGCTTCGGAACTGCCATGTTCGCCCCTTCCAGAACCCGCCTTGGCGCCCCCGCTTTGCTGAGCGCCGCGCTCGCCGCCTTCGCGGTGTCGGCCGGCGCAGCCGATGCCACCTACCCCGACGCCGCCGCCAGCGACCCCGCCCGGCTCGGCTGGATGACCGGTTCGCCGCCACCGCCCGACCGCACGCTGCGTTTCGACGACGGCAGCTATTTCCAGTTTCCGGCGATGCGCTGGAGCGTGTCGAATTTCCGCCAGCTGATGCCGACCGTGAACGTGTCGCGCGGGCTCGGTGCGCCCACCGCCCTGCCCCATGCTTTGCGCAAGGACATCGACACGCTCAGCTTCACGCCGCTCGGCGCGAAGACGCCCATGACCTGGGACGCATCGCTGGCCGCCACCTACACCGACGGCATCCTCGTGCTGCACCGCGGCCGCGTGGTCTACGAGCGCTACTTCGGCGTGCTGAAGGACGACGGCCAGCACGGCGCCATGTCGGTCACCAAGTCGGTGGTCGGCACGCTGGGCGCGATGCTGGTGGCCGAAGGCACGCTCGACGCCAACAAGCCGGTCGCCCACTACGTGCCCGAGCTCGCGACCTCGGCCTTCGGCAACGCCACCGTGCGCCAGGTGCTCGACATGACCACGGGCCTGAAGTTCAGCGAGGACTACGCCGACCCGAAGGCCGAGGTCTGGGCCCATGCGCAGGCAGGCAACCCGCTGCCCAAGCCGAAGGACTACACCGGCCCGCGCAGCTATTACGAGTTCCTGCAGACCGTGCAGCCGGAAGGCAAGCATGGCGAAGGCTTCGGCTACAAGACCGTCAACTCCGACGTGCTGGGCTGGGTGATCGCGCGCGCCTCCGGCCGCACCGTGGCGCAGCTGCTGTCGGAGCGCATCTGGCGCCACCTGGGCGCCGAGCAGGACGCCTACTTCACCGTCGATTCCATCGGCACGCCCTTCGCGGGCGGCGGCCTGAACACGGGCCTGCGCGACCTCGCGCGCTTCGGCGAGATGCTGCGCAACGACGGCCGCGTGAAAGGCCGGCAGGTCGTGCCCAAGGCCGCCGTCGAAGACATCCGCCGCGGCGGCGACAAGGCCGCCTTCGTCAAGGGCGGCTACCCGCTGCTGCAGGGCTGGAGCTACCGCAACATGTGGTGGGTGACGCACAACGACCACGGCGCCTACATGGCGCGCGGCGTGCACGGCCAGCGCATCTACATCGACCCGAAGGCCGGGATGGTGATCGTGCGCTACGCCTCGCACCCGATCGCGGGCAACGCCGCGAACGACCCGGTCACGCTGCCGGCTTTCGAGGCGCTGGGGCGGCACCTGATGGCACAGCGTCGCGGAGCTACCAGCGGTAGGTCGCCGTGGCCGTCGCCGTGCGCGGGTAGCCGTAGTAGCAGTTGCGGTAACCGCAGTTCGCGAAGTACGTCTTGTTGGTCAGGTTGCGCAGGTTCAGCGCCAGGCTCCAGCGGTCGATGTCGTAGCCGAGCATGGCGTCGAACACCGTCGAGGCCGGCACCTTGCTCGGCCACGCGGCCTCGCCATCGCCGTAGTTCGAGCCCGTGTAGCGCGCGCCCAGGCCCACCTTCACGCCGCCGGCGAAGCGGTAGTCCGCCCACACCGACAGCCGGTGGCGCGGCACGGCCGTGGCCTGCTTGCCGATCTCGCTCGTGTTGGCGCTTGCCGTGACGATGGCCCGCGGCGTGTAGCTGTACGACGCCGTGAGGTTCAGGCGCGAGGCGATCTCGGCGGTGGCCTCGAGCTCCAGCCCACGCACCGAGATCTCGCCCGTCTGCTTGGGCATGAACTCGCCGTCGTAGCTGATGTAGTTCTTGCGCCGCAGGTCGAAGATGGCGGCGCTGTACATCGCCTTGCTGCCCGTGGGCTGGTAGCGCACGCCGGCCTCGTATTGCTTGCCGCTTTCGGGCTTGAACGGGTCGCCCGACGCCGGGTCGATGGTGGCCGTGGGCGCGAACGACTCCGAGTAGCTCAGGTACGGCGCCCAGCCGCTCGGGTGCAGGTAGACCAGGCCGGCCCGGCTGGTGAACTTGTGGTCGCGCATGCGCTGGCGCGAGCCGTCGAGGCGGCTGTCCACGGTGCTGTCGGCGGTGTCGTAGCGCCCGCCCAGCGTCAGCGTCCAGCGCTCGCCCCACTTGATCTGGTCCTGCAGGTAGACGCCGGTCTGCGCGAGCCGCGTGATGCCGTCGAAATACGGCGCGGGCCGCTCGATCGGCCCGCCGTACACCGGCGCGTAGATGTTCAGCGGCGAGGCGCTGCCGCCGCTGAAGGTGACCTGGTCGATGCGCGTGCGCTGGTAGTCCAGCCCGACCAGCACCTTGTGCTGCGTCTCGCCCAGGCGGAAATCGGCCTGCAGCTGGTTGTCGAGCGCCAGGGCGCCGATGTTCTCGCGGCTGCCGAACACGCTGCGCGACATCTGCTGGAAGTTGAGCGGGTCGTTCGGCACGTCGGGGTTCAGCGCCATGAAGCCCTTCAGCTGCGTGCCCGTGTAGTCGAGCTTCTGGTGCGCGTAGCGCGCGTTCTGCCGCACCGTGAAGGTGTCGTTGATGCGGTGCTCGAACTGGTAGCCGACCATCTCCTGGTCCTGGTCGAAGCGGTCGAAGCCGGGCTCGCCGACGAAGAGTTTCGAGGGAATGGTGGTGCCGATGGCGGTCGGATCGAGCGAGCCGACCTGCGGCCGTGCGCGCGTGTAGACCCCGCCGCGCGTGCGCAAGAACTGCGACAACAGCGTGAGCGTGGTGTCGCCCGACGGCTTCCAGGTGAGCGCGGGCGCGATGTACATGCGGTCGTCGGCCTCCTTGCCCGCCGGCAGTTGCGCGTCGCGCACGAGGCCGGTGATGCGGTACAGCAGCTTGCCGTCGGCGTCGAGTGCGCCCGAGAAATCGCCCGCCACCTGCTTGCGGGCGTGGTCGCCCACCTGCAGCTGCAGCTCGCGCACGGGCTCCGCCGTCGGGCGCTTGCTGACCACGTTCACCACCCCGCCGGGGCCGCTCATGCCGTACAGCACCGACGACGGGCCGCGCAGCAGCTCGATGCGCTCGGCGCCGTAGTTCTCGGTGCGCCACACACCCCAGGTGCTGTTGTTGCGCAGCGGCAGGCCGTCCAGGTAGAAGCCCGGCGAATAGGCGTCGAAGCCACGCAGCGAGATCCAGTCGTAGCGCGAATCGGCGCCGTAGGTGGTGGTCGACACGCCCGGTGTGTAGCCCAGCGCGTCCTTGAGGTTGGTGGCGCCGATGGCCTCGATGCGGTCGGCAGTGATGACCGAGATCGACTGCGGCGTCTCGATGATCGGCGTGTCGGTCTTGGTGGCGGTGGCGCTGCGCTTGGCGACGTAGCCCTGCACGCGGCTCGTGGCGCTTTCCTCGCCGTCGGCCACGACGGTCACGGCCGGCAGCATGGAGGTGCCGCCCGTGGCGGGCGCGGTCTTGATGACCGCCGCATTGCCTTCCATCGTGGCCGCCAGGCCGCTGCCCGCCAGCAGCCGGTCGAGCGCCTGCCGGGCCGTGAGGCTGCCCGAGATGGCGGGCGCGGTCTTGCCCGCGACCAGGCTCTGCTGCACGACCAGCTGGATGCGGGTCTGCCGCGCCCAGTCGTTCAGCGCCTCGGCCAGCGGCTGGGCCGCGATGCGGATCGGCTGGGGCGCGCCCTGCGCCCGGGCCATCAAGGGCGCGTTCGCCAGGGCCAGTGCAACGGCCAGGGCCAGCGGCGCGGGTGTCATCTTTGTTCTCAAGCGCTTCGTCATCGAACGTCTTCCAGGTAGTGAATGCAAATGGTTCCTATCTGGGCTGACGCACGAGCCGGCGGAATCCCTGTAGTGCCGGCGAGAAATTCTTGATTCTTTTGTTTCAGGGGGCTGGCAGGATTTCCGCGATCGGGCCGGTTTCCTTCAGCCGCACCGGCAAGGCGCTGGCCAGGGCGCGCCGCAGCGTGCGCGCGTCCCGCGGGTCGAAGGTGCCGCTCAGGCGCAGTGCTGCCACGGCCGGGTCGTTCACCACCAGGCCGGTGCTGCCGTAGCGCTCCAGCTCGGCCAGTGCGCGGGCCAGCGGCGTGTCGACGAAGCTCAGGCGGTGCTCGCGCCAGGGCGCGATGCCGTCGCGCGGCACGGCCGAGACGGCGGAGAACCGGCCCTGCGCATCGCTTTCCACCTGGCGGCCGGCGACGAGGAAGACTTCGCTCGTCGCATCCGGCGCCCGGCGCAGCACGCGCACCTTGCCCTCTTCCACCGACACCCGCGTGCCGTCGGCGCCCGGCATGCCGGGGGTGTGGCGCACGGCAAAGCGCGTGCCGACCACCCGCACGCGCAGCGGCCCGGCCAGCACGTCGAACGGGCGTTTCGCATCGGACTGCACGGCGAACACCGCCTGCCCGTCGATCAGCGTCACCTCGCGGCGGTCGCGGAACAGGCGCACTTCGAGGCGGGTGGCGGTGTCCAGCCGCAGCCGGGAGCCGTCGGGCAGCGGCGCTTCGAGCTGCTGCCCGCGCCGGGTGGCGAAAGCCTGTTCGAACACGGGCTGGGCCTGCACATGGCGCCAGCCGAGGTAGCCGGCACCGACCGCCATGCCGGAGGCAGCCAGCACGAAAGCCGGCTTCAGGAAGCCGCGGCGCGTGGGTGCGGCGGGCGCGTGGCCTTCGAAGCCGCTGCGCCAGCCCGCGACCGTCTCGGGCGCGATCGCGTCGAAGGCGCGCCAGCGCGACTCCCATTCGCGAAACGCCTCGCCATGGCGCGCATCGGCACCGAGCCAGGCCTGGAACGCGCGCTCGTCGGACGCGCTCCATTGCGCGCGCTGGCGGCGGACGAACCAGTCCAGCACGTCCTGTCGCAGGCGCAGGGCTTCTTCGGACGGTGGCGACGTGAGGGTCATGACGTGGGGATCGTTCTTAGGGGGTAGACGCACGAGCGTGGTCAAACCCTGTAATGGGGCGTCTCATCTCACTCTGAACCACGGGTCCGCTCCAGGCACGCCCAGCACGCCTCCATCGCAATACGCAACTGCATCTCGACCGTCCGCACCGAAATGCCCATGCGCGCAGCCACCTCGGCGTACGAGAGCCCGTCGAACTTGTAGAGCACGAAGGCTTCGCGGCAGCGCGGAGGCAGCCGGTCGATGGTCTCGACCATGGCCGCCATGCCCTGGCTGGACGACAGGATGGCGTCGGGCTCGAAGGTGGGCGGGCCGATGCAGTCGTCGGCGTCGGGCGGCGCGTCATCGGGCGCCGCCGTGTCGCCGCCCGCGCGCACGCTGGTGCGGCGGTGGTGGTCGGTGACGAGGTTGCGGGCCGTGCGGTACAGCAGCGCGCGCGGGTCGCGCACCACGCTGCCGGTGCGCTGCGCCTCGTACACCCGCACGTAGCTCTCCTGCGCCAGGTCGGCCGCGGTGGCGCGGTCGGGTACCTTGCGGGACAGAAAGCTCAGCAGCTCGCGGTAATAGCGTTCGAACACGGGCGCACCACAGCCGGAAAGGGTTGGTCGAAGTCCAGGGGCAGGTTGGCTTCGACACGGCGTGGCTACCTGAGAGATTCAGAACAAAAGAAAACGCGAGATTATGTGCGGGTTCAACCCGCCGATCGCCGAAGGGTAGGCATTTCGCCTGCCGCGCACGGCATGCGCGCGGGCTACCCTCCCCTTCGGCCCCATCCGGATTCGCTCGCGTCTACCCTCAGTTCCCGCACGCGGGGTGCTTCTGCCCTTCGGTGGTGTTCGGTAGGCCCAGGAAGTCGAGGATGTGCGGCGTCGTGCCGTCCACCTGCGTCAATGCGGTACCCCCGAGGTTGCCCACGCAGTAGCTGGGCTTGAGCGGGTTCTGGTGGTTGTTGTTCAGGATCAGCAGCGTGTCGCGTTCGGCCGCCGTCTGCCCGCCGTGGCTGCTACCGGTGCCGCCGTGGTCCGAGGTGACGACGATCAGCCATTCCTCGTTCGCGTAGTTCGGCCGCGACGTGAGCGCCGTGAGCACCTGCTGGATCTGCTGGTCTTCGCCGGCGATCTTGCCCTGGTAGTAGGCATTGAGCGGGTCGTAGCTCGGCGCGTGGACGTCGACGTTGTGCAGGTAGTAGAAGATCGCCGTCGGCGGGTGCTTCCAGCTCAGCCAGCCCTTCACCGCATCGGTGGCCTGCTGCGAGTTCTTGGCCGCGTTGGCGACCACGAAGTCGGCCAGCGCCGGGCGCAGGTTGTGGGTGATGTTGAACCAGTCGCCCACCACCGCGGTCGTGGCCGTCGGCCAGGCCGCCTTGATCTGGTCGAACACGTGCGTCTTCTTCAGCGGCAAGGTGGTGGTGTTCGAGGTCACGCCGTGCTTGTCGGCCCAGAAGCCAGTGAACACCGACGACCAGCCGGGCCCGCTCACGGTCGCCTGCTTGGTGCCGCCCGCCAGCACGTTGCCGTGGAAGGCACCGCCGGCGATCAGCGCCGACATCGCCGGCGTCTGCACGCAGCCCGCGCACTGGATGGCGTCGCCGCGCAGGCCGTCGATGCCGATCAGCAGGATGTGCTTGTTGCCGGGCACGGGGTTGGGAACGCCCTCGCCCGCGATCAGCGAGTAATGGTCGTAGGGGTTGCCGACGTAGTCGGTCTTCAGGCCGCCGATGTCGCTGGCGCGCTTGTCGCTCAGGTCGCAGCGCTGGTTGGTCTTGTGGTAGTCGAAGGACTTGCACCACGACGAGCGGCTCGCGTCGGTGCAGGCGTTGGCGCAGTCGGCGGGCGTCACAGACTGCAGGGCCTCGGTGTTGTAGCCGCTGATCGCCGCATTGGGCGTGCGCGCGAAAGGCTTCAGCGGATCGGGCTTCAGGCTGTAGTGGTCATAGGGGTTGCCGGGGTAGTCGGTCTTCAGCCCGCCCACGTCGGCGGCGCGCTTGTCGCTCAGGTCGCAGCTCTGGCCGGCCTTGTTGTAGTCGAACGAGACGCACCAGGCGCCGCGTGGCGCGCCCAGGCAGGCCGACGCGCACATCTCGGGCGTCGACTGCGTCAGGTTCTCGATGTTGTTGCCGGAGATGGCGGCGTTCGGCGTGGCCGCGAAAGCGTCCAGCGAGGCAGCGCTTGCATGTCCTGCCAGCGCTGCGAACAGCAGGCCCGCCAGGGATGCACGGATCGATGACTTCATGAGGTCTCCTCATCACAGGGTCGTGGGGTGATTCCCGGGCACCGCCTCGCCGTTTTTTCAGTGCGAGTGCAACGCCGGGCGGAGTAAATCACCGCCGCCTGCCATCGATCCAATTCAAAAATCTTCGATGTTGTATTGAGCAGAGCTATACATCGCCGCGTCACGCAACGCGGTCAGGCCGCGATCAAACCGCGCGGTTCGAGAACGCCATCACCCCGTCGTCCACGCGCCCGAGGCGCAGCAGGAGGATGTCGCGCAGGTAGTTCTGGTGCAGCTTCCACGGCGTGTGCGCGCCCTGCTTGGGAAACTTGTCGAGCGAGCGCTGCACGTAGCCCGAGCTGAAATCGATCCACGGTTCGGGCGACAGGTCGGGGCCCGCGTTGTGCGGCGCGCATTGCCGCCAGCCGTGCTTGTGCATGTGGTTCAGCAGCCGGCAGACGTAGGCGCAGGTCAGGTCGCACTTGAGCGTCCATGAGGCGTTGGTGTAGCCGAAGGACGAGGCCAGGTTGGGCACGTCGCTGTACATCATGCCCTTGTAGTTGAAGGTGCTCGCCGGGTCGACGCGGCGACCGTCCACGCTCAGTTCGATGCCGCCGAGCACCTGCAGTTCGAGGCCGGTGGCGGTGACGATGATGTCGGCCTCGAGCTCGCGGCCCGACTTCAGCCGCAGGCCCTCGGGCGTGAAGGTGTCGATGTGGTCCGTGACCATCGAGGCGCGCCCCGCGTTCAGCGCCGCGAACAGGTCGCCGTCGGGCACGAGGCACAGGCGCTGGTCCCACGGGTTGTAGCGCGGCGTGAAGTGCGTGGCGATGTCGTAGCCGGGCCCGAGCGCGTGGCGCACGCCGCCCAGCAGCATGCGCCTGACACGCGCCGGCTTGCGCCGCGCGAGCCGGAAGAACAGCATGCCGAGCGTCACGTTCTTCCAGCGCGTGAGGCGGTACGCGGCCATCGCCGGCAGCAGGCGCCGCAGGCGATTGGCAATGGGGTCTTCGGCCGGGCGCGCCACCACGTAGGTCGGCGAGCGCTGCAGCAGCGTGACGTGCGCGGCGGTCTGGGCCATCGCGGGCACCAGCGTCATCGCGGTGGCGCCGCTGCCGATCACGACCACGCGTTGGCCGTCGTGGTCCAGGTCGGCCGGCCAGTGCTGCGGGTGGACGATACGGCCCTGGAAGTCGGCCATGCCGGCGAAGTCGGGCGTGTAGCCGGCCTCGTAGCGGTAGTAGCCGCTGCACAGGAAGAGGAAGTTGCAGCGCCACTGCACGAGCCGCTTGTCGGGGCCCTGCTCCACGTCGACCGTCCAGCAGGCGTCTGCGCTCGACCAGGCGGCGCGCACCACGCGGTGCTGGTAGTGGATCTTGTCCTCGACGCCGTGCTGGCGCGCGGTGTCGCGCACGTACTGCAGGATCGACGGGCCGTCGGCGATCGCCTTGGCTTGCGTCCACGGGCGGAACACGTAGCCCAGCGTGTACATGTCGGAGTCGGAGCGCACGCCTGGGTAGCGGAACAGGTCCCAGGTGCCGCCGCTGCGTTCGCGCCCTTCGAGGATCGCGTAGCTGCGGCCCGGGCACTGCGCCTGCAGGTGGCAGGCGGCGCCGATGCCGGACAGGCCGGCACCGACGATCAGGACATCGACATGCGGCGGCGCGTCGGCCGGTTGTGCTGCTTCCATCGGTGGTTTGTCTCCTGTCTCATGGCTTGTCGTTGTCTGGCTTTTCTGCGGGCGTGCGCCGGATCATCAACCAGGCGCTCACCGCACTCAGCACGGCCAGGCCGGCGCTCAGCAGCATCACCCAGCGAAAGCCCGCGACGAAGGATTCCGCCACCGCACGCTTCACGGCAGCAACGGTGGCCGCATCGGCCCCCGGTGGCGCGCCGGCCGCGGCCAATCGGTCGCGCTCGGCCGCAAGAAAAGCCCGCAGCTCGTCCGACGCGCCCATCGCCTGCAGCCGCTCAGCCAGCGCCGCGTCGAAGGCCCAGGCCATGATGGCGCCGAACACCGCGATCGCCAACACCGCCGCCGCGCGCGACACCGCGTTGTTCACGCCCGAGGCCACGCCCGCGAGGTCGGGCCCCACCGCATTCATGACCGTGGTGGTGAGCGGCGCCACCGTCACCGTCATGCCGAAACCCAGCACCACCACGGCCGGCAGAAAGCCGCTCCAGTAGCTCGCACCCACGCCCGGCAGCGCGAACAGCGCAAAGCCCACGGCCGCGATGGCCGGCCCGATGACCAGCGGCACGCGCGGCCCGAAGCGGTCGACCAACTGCCCGGCCCAGCCCGAGAGCGCGAACATCAGGAAGATGAACGGCAGCAGCGCCGCGCCCGCCACCGTGGCCGAGTAGCCCTGCACCTGGATCAGGTTGAGCGGAAAGAAATACAGCCCGCCGCCCAGCGCCGCATACAGCAGCAGCGTCAGCAGGTTGGCGCCGCTGAAGTTGCCGATGCGCAGCAGCGACAGCGGCAGCATCGGCGTGCGCGCCCGGCGCTCGGCGATGACGAAGCCGACGCTGCCCGCGACGCCGATCGCCAACGCCGCGAGCACGGCCGGCGAACGCCAGCTTTGCGTGGGCGCCTCGATGAAGGCGTAGACGATGCCGCCCAGCCCGGCGGTCGCCAGCAGCGCGCCCCACAGGTCGAGCCCGCCGCGCGCCGCGGCGCCTTTGCTCTCGGGCACGTGGCGGCGCACGATCCACAGCACCAGCAGCGCCATCGGCACGTTGATGAGAAAGGCCCAGATCCACGAGAAGTGATCGACCAGGAAGCCGCCCAGCACCGGCCCCACCGCCGCCGTGATGCCGCTGAAGCCCGACCAGGTGCCGATGGCCTTGCCGCGTTCCTTCTCGGGAAACGAGGCGCTGATGAGCGCCAGGCTGCCCGGCACCAGCAGCGCGCCGCCGATGCCCTGCACCGCGCGCGCCGCGATGAGCTGCTGCACGTCGGCCGCGAGTGCACAGCCCACCGACGACAGTGCGAAGACGACGACGCCGATGGCAAAGATGCGCCGCCTTCCGTAGTGGTCGCCGAGCGCGCCGCCCACCAGCAGCAGCGCCGCGAGCAGCAAGGCGTACGACTCGACCACCCATTGCGCCTGGAAGGCCGTGGCATGCAGATCGGCCTGGATGGCAGGCAAGGCAACGTTGACCACCGTGCCGTCGATGAAGGCCATGCTCGAGCCGACGATGGCCGCGGCGAGCACCCAGGGCTTGGAGGCTTCAGGGCAGGCGCCCTCTTCCGTGGGAGATGGAGACCCATGCAGGATCAGCGTGTCGTCGCAGGGCGCCTTGCCGATCTGTGCCATGGGGCCTCCGTTCTAGCGGATGGCGGCGTGGTGCCTTCCCCCGTCGGGGAAAGGTGAAAGCCTCAGGTCGCGCACGCCGTCGCGCCCGGGTTCGTCCGCGCCGCGTTCACGCTGCGCGCCATGGCTGCCGCCGCCGCGGCCGTCACGCGCTGCGCGCCTTGCGCCAGCGCATCCATGCCGCCGCCGGTGGCCTCGCCCGCGTCGAGCCGGCACACCAGCGTGCGCGCCTCGTCGGAGCGGCGCAGGGTCCAGGTGAAGCCGGCGTCCACGCGCCCGCCATCCACCATCTCGAACTGGCGCACCTGCACCGCCACGCGCCACACGGGCTGCGAGGTCTGGCGGCCGCCCTGCGTGACGTCGAGCGCGCCGAGCCGGCTGGCGATGCCGCTGCCCAGCGCGTCGCGCAGCTCGTTCTCGAAGGACGAGGCCCAGCGGTGCTGCTCGAGCACGTCGACCTGCACGCCGCCGGTCGGGCGGCGCACCACCATCTGTGGGCGCGCCAGCCGCTCGGGCACGGCCACGGGTGCGAGCTCGATGTACAGCGGCGCGGCGGCATCAGGAGTGCGCGGCGCGGCGTCGGTGAGCGCGGGCGGGCTGGCCAGCGTGTAGTAGCTGTCGGGCTTGCTCGCGCAGCCCGCCAGCACCAGCAACGCGGCGGCGCCCGCGAGCGCGAAGGTCGTCGTCGTCTTCATTTCTTGTCGTCCGGTTTGCCGCGCAGCAGCGATTCGGGATGGCGTTCGAGGTAGTCGGTCAGCACGCGCACCGAGCCGGCGGCGCGCGTCAGCTCGCGCAGGGTCTGGCGCATGTCCTGCTGCAGCGGCGAGTCGTCGGCCAGCGTGCGTTCGGCCGAGTTGACGGTCTTGCGCACGTCCTTCATGGCGGCGGCCAGCTCGGGCGTCACGTCGCTGTTGATGCGGCTGACGGTCTGCTCGGCGCTGGTGAGCGTCTTGTTGAGCGTGGCCAGCGTGGTGCGCAGGTCGGTGGCGATCTGCTCGTAGGGCACCTTGTTGAGCTTGGTCGCGATTTCCTGCACCTGCGACTGGATCTCGTCCAGGCCGTTGGCGATGGTGGGCAGCTCGATCGGGCTCTTCGACAGGTCGATCTTCGCCGGCGGCGCCTTCGGGAAGAAGTCGAGTGCCACGTAGACCTGGCCGGTCAACAGGTTGCCGTTGCGCAGCTGGGCGCGCAGACCCTTCTCGGCCAGGAAGCGCAGCCGCTCCTGCTGCGTCGCGCGCGACTCCGTGGCCTGCGCACCGGCGCCGCTTTCGCGACGGCGCAGGCGGTCGGGGTAGATCTGCACCAGCACCGGCATGCGGAACTCGCGCTCGGCGCGGTCGAACTCGACGCCGATGGATTTCACCTCGCCCAGCACCACGCCGCGGAAGTCGACCGGTGCGCCCGGCGTGAGGCCGCGCAGCGACTGGTTGAAGTACATCAGCAGCGTCTGCGAAGGGCCGTCGGGCTCCTTCATGGCGGCGCTTTCGTCCTGCGCCAGCGCGAAGGCCGTGTTCTCCTTGGCCAGCGGGCCCATGGCGTCGTCGGGCGCCTGGAAGGCGATGCCGCCGAGCAGGATGGTGGCCAGCGACTGCGTGCGCAGCGTGAAGCCGCTGGCGCTGAGCTGCGCGTCGATGCCGCTGGCCTGCCAGAAGCGCGTGTTCATGCCGACGAACTTGTCGTACGGCGCGTTCACGAACACCCGCAGCGTGACGCCGCGGCCGTCGCCGTCGAGCTCGTAGGCCGCGACCTGCCCGACCTTGATGCGCCGGAAGTACACGGGCGAACCCACGTCGAGCGAGCCCACGTCGCGCGCGCGCAGCAAGAACTGCTGCCCCGAGTCGCCGCGTGTGACGATGGGCGGGGCTTCGAGGCCGGTGAACTCGCCCGCGGTTTCCTTCTCGACGCCCGCGTCGGCGCCGATGTAGGCGCCCGACAGCAGCGTGCCCAGGCCCGAGATGCCCGAGGTGTCCAACCGCGGCCGCACCACCCAGAAGCGCGAGTCGGCCGAAGTGAAGCCCTCGGCGTCCTTGTTGAGCTGCACCAGCACGCGCACGTGCGAGCGGTCGCGCGCCAGTCGCAGGCTCTGCACCAGGCCGATCTGCACGTCCTTGTATTTCACGGCGGTCTTGCCGGCTTCGAGGCCCTCGGCCGTCTTGAAGGTGAGCACGATCTCGGGGCCGCGCTCCATGAGGATGCGGGCCACCAGCGTTACGCCGACCAGCGCGGCGACGATGGGAATCAGCCAGATCAGCGAGGGCAGCCATTCGCGGCGGCGCGCCACTTTCGGCTTCGGCAGCGCGGGCGGGGCCGACGCTGCCGGACGGTCTTGCGGTTGCGTGTCTTCTTCACTCATGCGATTTTTTCTTCCCTGCTTTCAATGTGTCGTTCGTCCGTGTCTGCTTGCGGCACCGGGCCGTCCCACGTCAGGCGCGGGTCGAAGCTCAGCGAGGCCAGCATGGTCAGCACCACCACCGCGCCGAAGGCCGCAATGCCCACGCCGGCGGTGATGACCGCGAAGCCCTGGATCTGCACCAGCCCGGTCAGCAGCGACACCACGAACACGTCGAGCATCGACCAGCGGCCGATGATCTCGATGATGTGATACAGCTTGGCCCGCTCGCGCCGGCGCCAGTTGCTGCGCCGCTGCGCCAGCACCACAAGCAAGAGCAGTACCGCCAGCTTGAACAGCGGCACCAGGAAGCTCGCGATGAACACGATGGCCGCCAGCCCCCAGGCGCCCGACACCCAGAAGTAGATGACGCCGCTCAGGATGGTGTCGTACTGCGCGCCGAACAGCGTGCGCGTGATCATCACCGGCAGCAGGTTGGCCGGGATGTACATGATGCAGGCCGCGATCAGGAAGGCCCAGGTGCGGTTCAGGCTCTGCGGCTTGCGCGTGTGCAGGTGCGTGCCGCAGCGGGCACAGGCGTCGCCATCTTCGGCATCGCGCCAGACGGCGGTGCAGTGCGTGCAGACGTGCAGGCCGAGCGCGGCGGCCGTCGGCACCGGGTTCTCGTGGTCGTGCTCGTCGTCGGCCTGCGCCTCCCAGGGGCGTGCCGAGGCCAGGCGGGCGGGCAGCCCGCGCATGTTCATGCGCGCACCTCCGGCGCGGCTGCATCCTCTTCATCGGCTTTGCGGAAGGTCATCTCCCAGAACGCACCGGGGTTGAACGACAGCACGGCCGTGAGCGTCACGGTGAGCGCCACGAAGGCCCACAGCGCGGGCCCCGGCACCACCGTCGCCATGCTCGACAGCTTGACGATCGCCACCAGCACGCCGAGCAGGAACACCTCGATCATTCCCCAGGGCCGCAGCGACTGCATCATGCGCACCAGCACCGCGAAACCCCAGGGCCGGTGCGCGCGGGCCAGCGGCACCAGCAGGTAGGCCAGGATGCACAGCTGCAGCAGCGGAAACAGGATGGTGGTGGCCAGCACCAGCAGCGCCACCGGCGACATGCCCTCGGCGCTCAGCACCACCACCGCGCCTGCGAGCGTGGTCTGGCTGCGCAGGCCCTGCAGCTCGATCTCGACGATGGGAAACAGGTTGGCGATGGCGAACATGATCAGGCTCGCGACCGTCAACGGCAGGATGCGCCGCTGCTGCGCGCCCGGGTGCCGGTCGAGCTCGGTGCCGCAGCGCGGGCACTCGGCCACGTCGCGCGGCGCCAGCGGCGTGCGGGCGTAGACCGCGTCGCAGCCCGGACAGACCACGGTGTCAGGTACTTCCTTCATGAGGCCGTACCCTACCTTATTCAGGCATGCGGACTTGTCGTCTTCAGCCGCAGACTGCTGAAAACCGCCGCCACCGCCGCACAGCCCGCCGCCAGCACCAGCGCCACCACCGGGCCATGCCCGCCGTGCGGGCTCCAGACGCTGAACACCGCCGCCAGCACCACGGCCCCCAGCGTTTGCCCGGTAAGCCGCGCCGTGCCCAGCATGCCGCTGGCCGCACCACTTCGGTGCGCGGGTGGCGAACTCACGATGGTGTGGTTGTTGGGCGACTGGAACAGGCCGAAGCCCAGGCCGCACAGCGCCATGCGCCAGGCGATGTCGGCATTGCCCGGATGCGCCGGCAGCGCCGCCAGCAGCGCCAGGCCCGTCGCCAGCAGGCCCAGTCCGATGCCGCCCAGCAGCCCGTCGGGGTAGCGGCCGATGAGCCGCCCGGCGATGGGCGCCATCACCACGATGGCCAGCGGCCACGCCGTGATCAGCAGGCCGGCCTCGATGTGGCTGCGGCCGTACACGTCGAGCAGCAAAAACGGCAGTGCGATGTAGGCCAGCATCTGCGCGCAGAACGCCGCCACCGAGGTGCCCATCGACAGCGCGAACACCGGGATGCGCAACAGGTCGATGGGAAAGAGCGGCACCGCCTGCGTGCGCTGGCGCCGCAGGTAGACGAAACCCACAGCCAGCCCGGCCGCCAGCGTGGCCCAGGCCGACCACGGCGTGCCCGTGGCCTGCACCCCGCCCTCGCGCACACCCAGCTGGTCCACGCCGAGGAAGACCAGCGAGAACATCAGCACGTTGAGCGTCACGTCGATGGGCGAGAAGCGCGCGCCCGCGGCCGGCGCCGCGCGGTTGAACGGCAGCGCGCGCATGCCGAGTGCGAAGGTCACGATGCCCAGCGGCACGTTGATGGCGAAGAGCCACGGCCACGACGCCACCGACAAGATCGCCGCCGCCACCGAAGGCCCGGCCACCGACGAGGTGGCGACCACCAGCGAATTGATGGCCATGCCCCGCCCCAGCTGCGCCGAGGGGAACGTGAGCCGCACCAGCGCCGCGTTGACGCTCATGATCCCTGCCGCGCCCAGCCCCTGCAGGGCGCGCGACGCGATCAGCGTGGCGAGCGAGTTGGCGAAGGTCGCGGCCAGCGACGACACGGTGAACACCGCCATGCCCACCAGGTACACGCGCCGGTAGCCCACGAGGTCGCCCAGCGAGGCCAGCGGCAGCAGCATCACCAGCGTGGCGATCTGGTAGGCATTGACCACCCAGATCGCCTGCGCCGGCGAGGCCTGCAGCTCGCGCGCGATGCCGGGCAGCGCGAGGTTGACGATGGTGCCGTCGAGCACCGAGACCGTGAGCCCAAGGATGATGACCAGCATCGCCCAGCCGCGCGCGGGCGCGGCCAGGCCGTCGAGCTGGGCCTGCGGGCCGTTGCCTGTCATGGCCACCGTCATGTCAGGCCTCCTGCGCCCTGCCCCCGGTCGGCTCCGAGCGCACACCGCCGAGCGTGAGCCAGGTCAACACCAGCGCGATGAGCGCGCCGGCGGCCATGCCCGCCACCATCGGCAGCGGCCGGCCGTTGGAGAACAGCCCCACCACCGCCATCGCGAGCGCGCCGGTCAGCATCTGCAGCGTGCCCAGCAGCGCCGAGGCCGTGCCGGCGATGGCGCCGTGCATCTCGAGCGCCAGCACGCCGGTGGTCGGGATGACGAGGCCCATGAAGCCCGAGGCGATGAAGTACAGGACGATCAGCACCCACAGGTTGTCGCCGCCCATCGCGAAGTACACGAACATGGCGACCATCGCCACGCCGCAGCAGGCCACGCCGAACTTGACGAGGTTGACCAGCCCGTAGCGCTCGCCCAGCGAACCCGTGAACTGCGAGGCCGCGATGAAGGCCGCGGCGTTCACGCCGAAGGCCACGCTGTACATCGCGGGCGACAGGCCGTAGTGGTCGATCATCACGAACGACGAGTTGGCCAGGTAGGTGAAGAAGCCCGCCATCGCGAAGCTGCCGATGAACACCAGCCCGAGGTAATGCCAGTCGCGCAGCAGCAGCCAGTAGGCCGACAGCGCGCTGCCCAGGCTGCTTTCGACGCGCTCCGAGGCCGGACGCGTTTCGTCGAGCAGCTTGACCATCATGGCCAGGCCCGCCACGGCGGCGATGGTGACGGCCCAGAACACGCCGCGCCAGCCGGTGAAGGCGATGACCAGGCTGCCCGCGAGCGGCGCCAGGATGGGCGACACGCTGAACACCAGCATCAGCAGCGACATCAGCCGCGCGGCGTCGGTGCCGGTGTGCAGGTCGCGCACCACGGCGCGCGGAATCGCCATGCCGGCGGCCGCGCCCAGGCCCTGCACGAAGCGCAGCGCGATCAGGGTCTGGATGTCGGTGGCCAGCGCGCAGCCCACGCTGGCCAGCGCGAACAGCACCAGCCCGGCATACAGCGGCGGCTTGCGCCCGACCATGTCGGAGATCGGGCCGTAGAGCAACTGGCCCGCGCCGAGCGACAGGAAGAAGGCGGTGAGGCTCATCTGCACCGCGCCGATATCCGCATGCAGGCTTTGCCCGATGGCGGGCAAGGCCGGGAGGTACATGTCGATTGCGAAGGGCCCGATGGCGGAGAGCAGGCCCAGCAACAGGGCCATTTTGAAGAACGGAGAAGAACGCATTGGGTCGATTGTGGCGAAGGCTCGCAATCGGTGCAGGCGTGGGGTCGGCGGCTTTCGCCGCTAGTGCATTCGTTCTACCGGGCGGTACGCCGCGCCCGTCAGTACAGCGTCGACCGCTGCCGCGCGGGCAATTCGCGGTCGTAGGTGGCGCCGTCGAAGGCGGCATCGGTCAGCGCGGAAAGGATGGCGCCCGGCGTCGGCACGGTGCGCGGTGCGTCCTGCGGCACCGGCGCCCAGAGCTTCGAACGCTGGATGGCGCGGGCGCACTGGAAGAACACGGTCTCGACGGCGATCTCGATCACGCACTGCGGCGCGCGCCCCTCCACCGCGAAGCGTGCCAGCAGTTCGGGTGCCACGCTGATGCGTGCGCGCCCGTTCACGCGCAGCGTCTCGCCCACGCCCGGAATCAGGAACAGCAAGGCCACGCGCGGGTCGGCCACGATGTTGCGCAGGCTGTCGATGCGGTTGTTGCCGCGCCGCTCGGGCAGCAGCAAGGTCTTGTCGTCCTGCACCGCGACGAAGCCCGGAGCGTCGCCGCGCGGCGAGGCGTCGAGCCCGCCGGGGCCGGTGGTCGCGAGCACCGCGAACGGCGATGCGGCGATCAGCGCCTGGTAGCTCGGGTGCAGGTACGGCACTTCCTTCTTGAGCGAGGCCTCGCCCGGCTGGCCGAACAGGGCTTCGAGTTGCGCGACGGTGTCGATGGTGGTCATGGGGCGATGTTCTCCTGGATCGGGGTGGGTGGCGATGCGCGTCGGACACAGGCCAGCGCCGCCACCGCCAGCAACAGCGCGGCACTGCCGTAGATCCACGGCGGCGAGGCAATGGGCAGCAGCGCGCCGGCCAGCAAGGGCCCGGCGCCCGCGCCGATG
>NZ_BCUS01000106.1 GCF_001591345.1 Variovorax boronicumulans NBRC 103145
CGGCGCGAAGCCAGCACGAGCGCGAGGCGCACGGGCACCAGTTCGGCCTCGTCGGCGGCGCAGGCCATGCCGAGGTCGGCCTGGAAATCGAGGTGGCCGAAGGCCAGCCGCAGCACCTGCGGCGCACCCGCGATGGCATCGAGCGCCGCGAGCCCCGCGGCCGATTCGATGAGCGGCACCAGCACGGCCTTCGGTCCGACCGTGGCGGCCAGCCGATGCAGTTCGTCGGCGTGCTCGGCCTTGGGAAGGACGATGCCGGCGATGAGCCCGTCGGCGATCCAGCCTGCCGCGCGCGCGCAGTCGTCGTCATGCCACGGCGTGCCGCTGGCGTTCACGCGCACAAGAAGTCGCTCTCGCCCTTCGGCGGGCAACGCCGCCAGCGAGGCGCCGAGCGCGTCGCGCGACTCGGCCTTGCGCGCGGGTGCCACGGCATCTTCGAGGTCGATGATCACGCCGCCCGCGCCCGTCGCCAGTGCCCGCGCATGGCGCTCCGGCCGGTCGGCCGGCACGAAGAGAAAGGCGCGCGCCAAGGCGAGCGCGGTGTTCGCGGGCGCGCTCATACCGCGCCGGCCGCGCGCAGCGCTGCAATCGCGTCGTCGCCACGGCCCAGGCTGCGCAGGATCGCGTCGGTGTGCTGGCCGACCGCGGGCACCGGGTCCATGCGGTAGTCGAACGCGCTCTGGCGACCGGCCGGCAGCAGCGCCGGGATGTCGCCGGCCGGCGAACCCACCTGGCGCCAGCGCTCGCGCGCCTGCAGCTGCGGGTGCGCCCACAGCCCGGCCATGTCGTTCATGCGCGCATTGGCGATCTGCGCCGTGTCGAGCCGTTCGAGCACCTGCGCCGCGCTGAGCGCGCCGAAGGTGTCGACGATGAGCGTGCGCAGCGCCTCGCGGTGTTCGTTGCGCCGCGCGTTGCTGTCGAAGCGCGGGTCGCTCGCGAGCTCGGGGCGCAGCAGCACCTTGTCGCAGAAGGCGCGCCACTCGCGCTCGTTCTGCAGGCCCAGCATCACGGTGCCGCCGTCGCTGGCGGGGAACGGGCCGTAGGGATAGATGGTGGCGTGCGAGGCGGCGCTGCGCGGCGGCGGCGGTGCGCCGTCGTAGGCGTAGTACATCGGGTAGCCCATCCACTCGGCGAGCGATTCGAGCATCGACACGTCGATGTGCGAGCCCTTGCCCGTCTTGCCGCGCTGCATCAGCGCCGCGAGGATGCCGGTGTAGGCGTACATGCCCGCCGCGATGTCGGCGATGGAGTTGCCCGACTTGCACGGGTCGTCGGGCGTGCCCGTCACCGAAAGAAAACCGGCCTCGCTCTGAATGAGCAGGTCGTAGGCCTTCTTGTCGCGGTACGGGCCGTCTTCGCCGTAGCCCGAGATGTCGCAGACGATGAGCGCGGGGTGCTTCTCCTGCAGCACCTGGGCGCCCAGGCCCATGCGCGCGGCGGCGCCGGGGGCGAGGTTCTGCACCAGCACGTCGGCGCCGGCCACCAGTTCCTGCAGCACGGCGAGCGCGGCGGGTTGCTTCAGGTCGAGCGTGAGGCTTTCCTTCGAGCGGTTGACCCACACGAAGTGCGAGGCCTCGCCGTTCACGCGCTCGTCGTAGGCGCGCGCAAAGTCGCCGCCGCCGGGGCGCTCGACCTTGATGACGCGCGCGCCGAGGTCGGCGAGCTGGCGGGTGCAGAACGGCGCCGCGATGGCGTGCTCGAGCGAGATGACGGTGATGCCGTCCAGGGGTCTTGTCATGGGCTTCTTCTTTCTTTCCTTGCGTCAGGCGAGCACGGCCGTGGCCTGCATCGTGAGCCAGCCGTCGGCGTCTTCGCCCCACAGGCTGAAGGTCTTGCCGTCGGTGCGGCCTTCGGCGGGCTTGCCGTGCACGCGGAACGGCGCGATGTCGAAGGTGGGGCGCACGGCGCGGAACTCGAAGCGCGCGAGCTGCGCATCGGCCGGCGCGTTGCGGCGCAGCAGGTCGACCAGCAGCGTCGCGATCAGCGGCCCGTGCACGATGAGGCCCGGGTAGCCCTCGACCTGCGTCACGTAGCGGCGGTCGTAGTGGATGCGGTGGCCGTTGAAGGTCAGCGCCGAGTAGCGGAACAGCAGCACGTCGTCGGGCACGAGGTCGCGGCTGAAGGTGGCGTCCTTCGGTGCGGGCGTGGGCGATGGTGCGGCCTCTCCGGGCGCGGCGGCGGCGCGGTAGACGATGTCGTGCTCTTCGGTCAGCGCGAGCCCGCGCGCGTTACGCACTTCATGGCGCATCAGCACGAACACCAGCTCGCCCGTGCGGCCAGCCTTGTGCGTGACCGAGGCGATGGTCGACGTGCGCTCGACCGCATCGCCCACCTGCAGCGGATTGCCCGGTTCCCACGTCAACCGGCCGCCGGCCCACATGCGGCGCGGCAGCGGCACGGGCGGCAGGAAGCCGCCGCGCTTCGCATGGCCGTCTTCGCCGATCTCCGACTGGCGGTGGTGCGGCAGGAAGTAGAGCCAGTGCCACAGCGCAGGCAGGCGCGTGCCCGCCTCGGGCAGCGGGTCGTCGCGGTCGAGCGTGGCGGACAGGCCGCGCACGGGCGCGGCCGTGAGGTCGTCGCGCAGCGTTTCGGTGCGGCCCTGCCAGGCCTGCAGGCGCGCGAGGGCTTCGGCGTCGATCAGGGGAGAAGTCATGTCGTGTGTGTCGGGAAGAAGGATGAGTGGCGAGGTCAGTCGACCGCGGCGCCCGAGGCCTTGACGATGCGCGCCCACTTGGCGAGGTCGGCATGCAGCAGCGCCGAGAACTGCTCGGGCGTGGTGGGCGCGGCGATCTCGACGCCTTGCTGGTCGAGCTTGTCGCGCAGGTCCTTGGCCGCGAGCGCCTTGCGCGTCGCGTCCTGCAGGGTGGCGAGCACGTCGGCCGGCACGCCCGCGGGGGCGAACAGGCCGATCCACAGCGTGCCGTTGTAGCCCGGCACCTGCTCGGCGATGGCGGGCACGTCGGGCAACACGGGCGAGCGCTTCTCGCCGCTCACGGCCAGCGCGCGCAGCTTGCCGGCCTTGATGTGCGCCAGCGCCGAAGGCAGGCTCGCGAACACGATCGGCAGCTGCCCGCCCAGCACGTCGTTGATCGCAGGCGCCACGCCCTTGTACGGCACGTGCTGCAGCGAGATGCCTCCCATGCTGTTGAGCATTTCGCCCAGCAGGTGGTTGAGCGTGCCGTTGCCGGCCGAGGCGTACTGGTAGTTGGCGCCCTTCTCGCGCGCCAGTTTCAAAAATTCGGCGAAGTTCTTCGCGGGGAACGACGGGTTCACCAGCAGCACGTTGGGCACGGCGCCGATCAGGCCGACGGGCTTGAAGTCTTTCTCGGGGTCGAAGCCCGGGTTCTTGTAGAGCGCGGGGTTGATGGCCTGGCTGCTGCTGATCGTCATGAGCAGCGTGTAGCCGTCCTTCGGGCCCTTGGCGACCAGCTGCGTGCCGATGTTGCCGCCCGCGCCGGGGCGGTTGTCGACCACCACGCTGGCGTTGTTCAGCACCTCGCCGAGCTTCTGGCCGACGAGGCGGCCGACGATGTCGTTGGTGCCGCCCGCGGCCTGGGGCACGACGAGCGTGATGGGGCGCGAGGGGTAGGTCTGGGCGGTGGCCGGGTTGGCGGCCAGCAAGGCGGTGGCGGCGAGGCCGAAGGCGATCAGCGCCTTGGCGCGAAGCCGCAAGGCGGGGGTGGTGTCGTGTGTCTCCATGGCCGCATGGTCTTCTGCCCGCCCCGCCGGCGCAATCTGCGATTTCGGAAGCCAGGCTTCTGAAATTCCGAAGGCTTGACTACCATCGCCCCATGCTCTTCGACCTCACCGACCTGCGCCTGTTCGTGGCCACGGCCGAACTCGGCAACCTCACGCGGGCGGCCGAGCGCCAGCACCTGTCGCTGGCCGCGGCCAGCGCGCGCATCAAGGCGCTCGAGACCCAGGCCGGCCTGCAGCTGCTGCAGCGCGAGGCCCGCGGCGTGCGCCTGCTGCCGCCGGGCGAAGCCTTCCTGCACCATGCCCGGCTGGTGCTGCACCAGGCCGACCAGCTGCGCGCCGACCTGCTCGAGTACGGCGGCGGCCTGCGCGGCCACCTGCGCGTGTTCGCCAACACCACGGCGGTGACCGATTTCCTGCCCGAGATCCTGCCCGGCTTCCTGGCCGCCAACCCGCGCATCAACGTCGACCTTCAGGAAAAACCGAATGCTCAGATCCCGCGTGGCGTGCGCGACGGGCGCGCCGACATTGGCATCGTCGCGGGCCAGATGGACACGCTGGGCCTGGACACCATCCACTTCAGCACCGACCGGCTGGTGCTCGTCACCTCGCGCCAGCACCGCTTTGCGCGGCGGCGCCGCATCTCGTTCGCCGAGACGCTCGACGAAGACGCCATCGGCATGCAACAGGGCAGCACGCTGCAGGCCTTCCTGGGGCAGATCACCGACCACCTGGGCAAGCGCCAGAAGCTGCGCATCCAGCTCGGCAGCTTCGATGCCATGTGCCGGATGATCGGCAGCGGCGTGGGCATCGGCGTGGTGCCCGAGTCGGCCGCGCGGCGCAACCAGGAGAGCATGGGGCTCGCGCTGGTCGAGCTCAGCGACCCGTGGTGCGTGCGCGAGCGCTACCTGCTCGTGCGCGACCGCGCCGCCCTGCCCGTCTACGCCCAGGCGTTGGTCGAGACCTTGTGCAAGCACTACGCCGAGGCGCAGGCCGAAGCCGGCTGACGGCCCGATTTCCGGCCAAAAACAGGCACTTGCAGGCGGCTTGTGAGAAACCCGATGTCTTCCCCATTTTCTGTGCACAACTTTGGGGGTAAGTCAGGAGCAGCGTTGTAAAGCGATTGCAAGTCATTGTTTTATAAAGGGAATAGTTATTCTGCTTAAAATTTTTGCAGTGCACAAGTCTGGCGACCGATGGGTCCAAAAATGGCTCTAAAACAGGAAAGTCAAGCGAAAAAACAGGGGGTTGCCTGTGCTAGGCCGCCCTTTGAAACCAACGACTTGCCGCCGGTTGTGAAGAAGTCCGCTTCAATCCCCACTTTCTGTGGGCAACTTTGGGGGTAACTGGGGTGGAGCTTTGTAAAACGAATGCAAGTTGTTGTTTTACAAAAGGATTCCACACTTTGCTCAATTTTTGAGCGGTGAACAAGAGCGTCAGCCCGTCGGGTGACCGTCGCCCAAATGAATCCAAAGGTTCTCAGCACACCGAATCGGGTCGATGCGAGGCGAGAAAGAGGGCCGCTACAGTCGCCCTGACATGCTCGAAGCCCTCAGCTCCCCCTGGTCCTGCCTCGGTGCCATCGCCGGGCTGCTGATCGCCCTGGGGGTTCATTGGCTGGCCCCGGCCGACATCGACACGGTGCACGCCGGCGCGTGGCTGGTGGGCATCGGCTGGCTCGCGGGCCTGGCCTGGGACCTCGTGGCTTCGGACCGATCGAAGTAAGCCGCAGGCGAGCGCCGCTACAGCGCGCACAAAAAAGGGAGGGGAGGCAGCGGCCCTTGCGAGCCCCTGCCTCCCCTCCCCGTACCGGTTCACCCGGTGATCAGGCTCAGCGCTCGATCGTCAGCGCCACGCCCATGCCGCCGCCGATGCACAGCGAGGCGATGCCCTTCTTGGCGTTCTGGCGCTGCATTTCGTGCAGCAGCGTCACCAGGATGCGGCAGCCCGACGCGCCGATGGGGTGGCCGATGGCGATGGCGCCGCCGTTCACGTTCACCTTGTTCACGTCCCAGCCCATTTCGCGGTTCACGGCGCAGGCCTGTGCGGCGAAGGCTTCGTTGATCTCGAGCAGGTCGAGGTCGGCGGCCTTCCAGCCGGCGCGCTGCAGCGCCTTCTGCGACGCCGGCACGGGGCCCATGCCCATGATGGTCGGATCGAGGCCGGCGGTGGCGTAGCTGGCGATACGGCCCAGCGGCTTCAGGCCCAGGGCGGCGGCCTTCTTGGCCGTCATGACCATCACGGCAGCGGCGCCGTCGTTCAGGCCCGAGGCATTGCCCGCGGTCACGCCGCCGGCCTTGTCGAAGGCGGGGCGCAGGCCGGCCAGCACTTCGGCATTGGTCTTGCGGTTGATGAACTCGTCCTGGTTGAAGACGATGGGGTCGCCCTTCTTCTGCGGAATGCTCACGCCGACGATCTCGTCCTTGAACTTGCCGGCGTCCTGCGCGGCGGCGGCCTTGGTCTGGCTGGCCAGGGCCAGTTCGTCCTGCGAGGCGCGGTCGATGTTGTACTTCTTGGCCACGTTCTCGGCCGTGATGCCCATGTGGTACTGGTTGTACACGTCCCACAGGCCGTCGACGATCATGGTGTCGACCAGCTTCCAGTCGCCCATGCGCTGGCCGTTGCGCGAGTTGGGCAGCACGTGCGGCGCCATGCTCATGTTTTCCTGGCCGCCGGCGATCACGATTTCGCTGTCGCCCGTGGCCACGGCCTGCGCCGCCAGCATCACGGCCTTCAGGCCCGAGCCGCACACGGCGTTGATGGTGAGCGCCGGCGTTTCCTTGGTGCCGCCGCCCTTGAGCCAGGCCTGGCGCGCGGGGTTCTGGCCGGCACCGGCCGCGAGCACCTGGCCCATGATGGCCTCGCCCACCTGGTCGGCCGTGAGGTTGGCGCGCGCGATCACTTCCTTGATCACGAGGGCGCCCAGCTCGGTGGCGGGAATGCCGGCGAGCGAGCCGCCGAATTTGCCGACCGCCGTACGCGCAGCCGAAACGATGACGATGTCTTCCATGAGGTTCTCTCCGTTGAGGTGATTTGAAATCGGTTGCGATCTTGCGGAAGCTGGCGCCCGTTCAGGCCTTGGCCTTCACGTAGCGTCCCGGCGCCGGTTCGATGGCCTTGTAGGCCTTGCCGTTGCCGTAGCCCTTGGGCGCGGGGATCTGCTTGCCCGCGTGGCCCTTGAGCCATTGTGCCCAGTCGGTCCACCAGCTGCCCGGCCGCTCCTGCGCGCCGGCCAGCCATTCGGGCTGGGTCTTGGGAAACTTGCCGTCCTCGCGCAGCCAGTGGCTGCGCTTGTTCTTGGCGGGCGGGTTGATCACGCCGGCGATGTGGCCCGAAGCGCCCATCACGAAGCGCTTCTTGCCCGTGAGCAATTGCGTGGAGGTGTAGGCGCCGCCGATGGGCACGATGTGGTCTTCGCGCGAGCCGTAGATGTAGGCTGGGATATCGATCTTGCCCAGGTCGACCTTCTCGCCGCAGACGGTGAGCGCATTCGGCTTGGCCAGCTTGTTCTCGTGGTACGTGTTGCGCAGGTACCAGGCGTAGAACGGGCCCGGCAGGTTGGTCGCGTCGCTGTTCCAGTACAGCAGGTCGAAGGCCGGCGGCGTTTCGCCCTTGAGGTAGTTGCCGACCACGTAGTTCCACACCAGGTCGTTCGGGCGCAGGAAGCTGAAGGTCGAGGCCAGGTCGCCGCCGGGCAGCAGGCCGCCCTTGCCCAATTGCATCTCGCGGTACGCCACCATGGGCTCGTCCACGAAGATGTCGAGGATGCCGGTGTCGCTGAAATCGAGGAAGGTGGTCAGCAGCGTGACCGAGGCGGCCGGCTTCTCGCCGCGCGCCGCGAGCACGGCCAGCGCGGTGCTCAGGATGGTGCCGCCCACGCAGAAGCCCAGCGCGTTGATCTGCTTGCTGCCGCTGATCTCCTGCACCGTGTGAATCGCCTTGATGGCGGCGTTCTCGATGTAGTCGTCCCAGGTGGCCTGGGCCAGTGACTCGTCGGGGTTGCGCCAGCTCACCACGAACACGCGGTGGCCCTGCTCGTTCGCATAGCGGATGAGCGAGTTGTCGGGCTGCAGGTCGAGGATGTAGAACTTGTTGATGCACGGCGGCACCAGCAGGAACGGCCGCTCGTACACCTTGGCGGTGAGCGGCTTGTATTCGAGCAGCTGGAAATAGTCGTTCTCGAACACCACGGCGCCTTCGGTGGTGGCCACGTTGCGCCCCACTTCGAAGGCGCTTTCGTCGGTCATGCTGACGTGGCCCTGCTTCATGTCGTGCAGCAGGTTCTGGATGCCCTTGGCGATGCTCTCGCCCTGCGTGTCGATGGCTTTCTTCTGCGCCTCGGCATTGAAGGCGAGCGAGTTGCTGGGCGAGGCCGCGGCCATCCACTGCTCGACCGCGAAGCGCAGGCGCGCCTTGGTCTTGTCGTCGGCGTCGATGGCCTCGGCCATGCGCATCATGGTGCGGCCGTTGAGCAGGTACACCGCGGCCGAGAAGGCCGCCAGCGGGTTGCTGCCCCAGGCCTCGGCGGCAAAGCGCTTGTCGCCCTCGGGCCGGGCACCGAAGCCGCGGCGCCAGAGGTCGGTGGCGTCACTCAGGTACTGCTGCTGGATGGACTGCAGCTGCTCGGGATCGATGGAGAACTTCGGCAGCTCGGGCATGGCGGCTGCGCCCGGGAATTGCGCCATTTGTGGCAATTGCCATAGCGGCGTGCCGCCGACGTCGAAAGCGGCGGAACCTCCTGGACCTGCAGCTTTCTGGAAAGCCTCCATGGCCTGGGTCCAGCCCTGCGTGAGGGCTTTTTGAAAGGGCGCGAACGCATCGGCCCCCGTGTCTTGTTGCTTCATCATGTCTCCTGGCCGTGGCCTGGGTCGATACGAACGGATGGCTTGCGTGTTTTGAGTATGCTGCATTCGCAAGGCACTCACAACGCCGCGCTTTCACTAATCCCTTGAAACAAAACGTCTGCGCCTGTGTTCATCCATTTGATCGTGATCGGCTGGCTCTATGTGGCCGTGATGATGGCGGTGGCCGAGGCCACCAACACCACCGGCACGGTGCTGGGCGCCATCTTCACATTTCTTCTTTACGGCCTCGCGCCGGTGGCGCTGGTGATCTACCTGATGGCCACGCCGGCGCGCCGGCGGGCGATCAAGGAACGCGAGGCGCAAGCGCAGGAGGCCGCGCGCCGCGCCGCCGCGGAGGCTGCGGCTTCAGACCTTCCAGACCAGCGCAGCGAAGCGCCCGCTGACGCCGTCGCGCCGGTGCGAAAAGAACCGTGACGGCTGCGCGACCGTGCACCACGCATCGCCGCTGTCGTTGCCGTGAAGCGACTCGACACCCACCGCACGCAGCCGCTGCCGCGCGAGCGCAGGCAAATCGGCCAGCCACTTGCCTTCGCCTGCTGCGGGCGTGAAGCACGACGCCGCCTCGGGCGACTGCGCCTCGAAGGCGGCCTTGACTTCCGCCCCCACCTCGAAGGCCTTCGGGCCGATGCACGGGCCGAGCCAGGCCATGAGGCGCGGCGCGCCTTCATCCTGCGCGAAGGCGCGCACGGTCTGCTCGAGCACGCCACCGGCGAGCCCGCGCCAGCCCGCATGCGCGGCGGCCACGCGATGGCCGCGTTCGTCGGTGAAGAGCACGGGCAGGCAGTCGGCCACCATGACCGTGCAGGCGCGTGCGGTGGTCGTGGCCGTGCAGGCATCGGCGACGGTGCCATCGGGCACGGCATCGTCGAGCGACACCAGCCCCGTGCCATGCACCTGCTGCAGGAACACCGGCCGCGTGCCGATCGCCTGTTGCAGCCGGCGGCGGTTCTCGGCGACGTGCGCGGCGTCGTCGGCCACGTGGTCGCCGAGGTTCAGGCTCTCATAGCGCCCGGTCGACACGCCGCCGTCGCGCGTGGTGCACAGCGCGCGCACGTTCGGCGGCGCGGGCCACTCGGGCACCAGCCATTGCGGATTCATCGCGACGTGCCGGCTCAGGGTTCCGCGTCGGGCGACTGCGAGGGCTGCGCGCGCTGGAAGGCGTCGAGCTTCATGCAGGCGTCGAAGGCGGCCATGGTGCGCGGCAGGCCGCTGAAGTCGCAGTCGAAGCGGCGGCCATTGAAGATCTGCGGCACGAGGCAGCAGTCGGCGATGGTGGGCGTGTCGCCCCAGCAGTAGGTGCCGCCCGGGTGCTGCGCGAGCTGGCGCTCGAACGACAGCAGGCCGTCGCGCACCCAGTGGCGGTACCAGGTGTTCTTGGCTTCGTCGTCGACCTTCAGTTCCTTCACGAGGTACTTGAGCACGCGCAGGTTGTTCAGCGGGTGGATCTCGCAGGCGATCGACTGCGCCAGCGCGCGCACATGGGCGCGGCCCACCGGGTCGCTGGGCAACAGCGCCGGCTCAGGGTGCGTTTCGTCCAGGTACTCGATGATGGCCATCGACTGCGAGAAGCGCTCGCCCTCGTCCTCGAGCAGCGGCACGAGCATGTCGGCCGAGATCGCCGAGTACGGGCCGGTGCGGTGTTCGCCGCGTGCGATGTGCACGGGCACGTAGTCGTAGTCCAGGCCCTTGAGATTCAGGGCGATGCGCACGCGGAACGAGGCGGAGGAGCGGAAATAGTTATGCAGCTTCATGATTTCTCGAGGATAGCGCCCTCTCAGGAGCGTGGTGTGGCCGGGAGCGCGCAGCGAAAGTCGCGCAGCCGGGCTTCGGGGTTGTCTTGCTGCCACGCATCGAGCAGGCCGCGCGCCGCGGCTTCTTCGCGTGCGGCGATGCCCAGGTGCCACGGCCCCTCGGCCGCGGGTGGTTCGCCGGGCGCGTGGTTGTGCTGGTCGTCGGGCCGGCCCTCGGAGCAGGCCTTGCACAGCACCTGCATGCTGCTGGTCCAGTTCTCGGCGCTGAGGCCCGCTTCCTCGAAGCGGCGCACCAGCGCATCGATCGCCTCGGCCTGCACCTCTTCGACGAACACTTCGTAGGTCGCGTGGTCCGACGGTGCGATCAGCGCGAGCGCGTCGAACACCGGCACCTCGCGCTCGCCGCGGCGGCGGTAGCCGTTGGCGGCGCCGTCGTGCAGCACCAGGTCGCCGTAGCGGTGGCCGCTGGCGGGCGTGGGCACGTTTCGCAGGATGGCGCGCGCCGGGTCGATGCGGTCGGCCCAGACCACCTCGCTGGCCTCGTCGCCGTGCACGCGGATGGGCGTGAGGCCGACGAAATAGTCGACCGGCCCTTCACCGTCCGGGATGCCGATGCCGTACTGGCGCCACGCGCGCCGCGCCGTGGGCCAGTCGCCCAGCGCGGTGGCCGCGATGCCCAGGTTCCACAGCGCGCCCTCGTTGCCCGGCTCGCACTGCACGGCGCGGGCGTTGGCCTGCAACGATGCGGCCCAGTCGCCGCGGTACTTGTGGATGAGCCCGACGTTGTACCAGGGCGCCGACCAGTACGGATGGATGGCGCTGGCCTGCGCATAGGCGGCCAGGGCGCCGTCCTGGTCGCCGGCCTCGTCGCGTTCGCGGCCGAGTTCGTTGAAGGCGGTGGCCTTGCCGGCTTTGCCGAGTCGGATGGGCATGGTGGAGCGAGGGAGAAAAGAGGTCGGGAAAGGGGTCGGGGAAACGCGCAGAAGCGCCTATTGTGGGCCGCCGCAAAATCCCGAGTCCGGCGTGCCGGCAAGCCCGTGCCGCCTCTGGCACACTGCCGGTCTCCCCTCCCGCTTCGCTGAAAAAGGACACCTTCCCATGGCTTCCGAGTTTGTTTTCGCCCCGCCGGCCACCGTTTCGGTGCCGGTGGCCGGTCAGCCCGCACGCTTCCCGGTGCACCGCATCTACTGCGTGGGCCGCAACTACGAAGATCACGCCAAGGAAATGGGTTTCACCGGCCGCGAACCGCCCTTCTTCTTCATGAAGCCGGCCGATGCGCTGGTGACGGTCGATGCGGGCCAGACCGGCACCATGGCCTACCCCACGCTCACGAAGAACCTGCACCACGAGATCGAACTCGTGGTGGCCATCGGCACCGGCGGCAAGAACATCCAGGCGGCCGACGCGCACAAGCACATCTACGGCTACGCCGTGGGCCTGGACATGACGCGCCGCGACCTGCAGAACGACATGAAGAAGCAGGGCCGCCCCTGGGACATCGGCAAGAGCTTCGAGCAGAGCGCGCCCATCGGCCCGATCGTGCCCGTGGCGCAGGCCGGCAACGCCGAGCAGGCCGAAATCTCGCTGCAGGTGAACGGCGCCGACCGCCAGCGCAGCACCGTGAGCAAGCTGATCTGGAACGTGGCCGAGACCATCGAGCACCTGTCGGCGGCCTGGGAGCTGCAGCCCGGCGACCTGATCTTCACGGGCACGCCCGAGGGCGTCGCGGCCGTGGTGGCCGGCGACACGCTGGTGGGCCAGGTCGCAGGCCTGCCCACGCTGACCGTCAAGATCGTCTGACGCCCGCGCGGTCCCGCTTCATGCTCCTTCGCGTACCCATCAAGCATTGCAAGAACTGCGGCACGGCGGTGGTCTACCGCGTGCCGGACGACGGCGACACCAAGCAGCGCGCGGTGTGCCCGGCCTGCCACACGATCCATTACGAGAACCCGCTGAACGTGGTGGGCACCATCCCCGTGCTGGGCGACAAGGTGCTGCTGTGCAAGCGCAACATCGAGCCGCGCTGGGGCAAGTGGACGCTGCCCGCGGGCTTCATGGAGCTCGAGGAAACCACCGCCGAAGGCGCGGCCCGCGAGACCGACGAGGAGGCCGGCGCGAACTTCGAGATCGAGGGCCTGTTCGCCGTGATCAGCGTGGTGCGCGTGGGCCAAGTCCACATGTTCTACCGCGCCCGCCTGCTCGACGACCGCTTCGACCCGGGCCACGAGACGATCGAGGCGCGCCTGTTCACCGAGGACGAGATTCCCTGGGACGAGATCGCCTTTCGCACCGTGCGCCAGGCGCTCGAACATTACTTCGAAGACCGCAAGCGCGGCAGCTTCGACCGCGTCCACGAACTCAGCATCGTTTGAAAAATTTCCCCATGCTCAAGACCCTGCGCGCCACCCTCCTCTGTGGCGCCAGCCTCGGCTTCGCACTCGCGGCTTCGGCGGCCAAGGCCGACACGGTCGGCGAGGTCGACACCGCCTTCAAGCTCATCGGCCCGGACCACAAGATCGTGGTCGAGGCCTACGACGACCCGAAGGTCAGCGGCGTCACCTGCTATGTCTCGCGCGCCAGGACCGGCGGCATCGCCGGCGCCTTCGGCGTGGCCGAGGACAAGGCCGAGGCCTCCATCGCCTGCCGCCAGGTCGGTCCGGTGAGCATCACGCAGCCGCTGCCCAAGCGCGAAGAGGTCTACAGCGAACGCCTGTCGGTGCTCTTCAAGCGCCTGCGCGTGGTGCGCATGGTCGATCCCAAGCGCAACACGCTGGTCTACCTGACCTACTCCGACCTGCTGATCGACGGCTCGCCCAAGAACAGCGTGACGGCCGTGCCGGTCGATCGCGGCACGCCGATTCCGCTCAAGTGAAGGGGCTGCTGAAGGGCTCGGCGATGCGAGTTTGCTAGCATCGTCCGAGCGGCCGACACCGACGTGTCGGCCTTTGACGGAACCCTCCGCAACGAATCCGTTCCAACAGCGTCATGCACCTTCAGACTTTTGTTTTCCGAACCGCCGCCACGCTGCTCGTGGCTGGGGGCATTGCCGCCTGCACCACGCCCGGCCCCACGCCGCCGCAGCAGCCTGTTCCAGGCGCCACGCCGCCGCCGCCGCGCCAGGCGCTGTTCATCCGCCCCGCCGCCGGCACCACCGTGGGCCGCTTCGACGGCGTGCGCAACAAGGGCCTGGACATCGCGGGCAACCTGGGCGACCCCATCGTGGCCTCGGCCGACGGCCGCGTGGTGTACGTGGGCGGCGAACTGCGCTCCTACGGCAACATGGTCATCGTGAAACACAACGAAACCTTCCTCACGGCCTACGCCCACGCGAAGACCATCCTCGTGAAGGAAGGCGCCGTGGTGCGCCAGGGCCAGAAGATCGCCGAAATGGGCAACAGCGAATCCGACCGCGTGAAGCTGCATTTCGAGATCCGCAAGAACGGCACCGCCGTCGATCCCGAACCGTACCTCAACGGCCGTTTGCAGCAGTAAACGTAAAAGCCGTTACAGCAGGCTTTCGGGCACCAGGGGCGCCAGCAGCTCCAGCCGCCAGCGGGCCCAGAAATGGGTCTCGGGTTCGGTGTGCAGGATGGTGTCCGCCCCATCGCCCGACGCCGGGTTCACCCACTCGATGCCGCCGCGCGGCCCCAGCTGCAGCTGGTAGGCGCCGTCCAGCCGCATGAAACCGATCAGACTCGTGAGCTGCTGAGCGATCTGCGGGCTGAAGATGAAGAGGCCAATCTCGGTGTTGTGCAGCGCCGAGCGCGGATCGAAGTTCATCGAGCCGACGAACACCACCTGCCCGTCGATCACCGCCGACTTGCCGTGCAGCCGCCCGCTGGCCGAGCCGTAGATGCCGAAGCGCTTCGTCTGCTCCACGCGCTTGGGGCTCAGCTCGTACAACTCCACGCCCAGGCGCAGCATCTGCGCGCGATAGCGCCGGTAGCCGATGTGCACCAGCGACTCGTCGGTGGCCGCCAGCGAATTGGTGACGATGGTGTAGCCCACGCCGTTGCCGCGCACGATCTGCATCGTCTCCATGCCGCCGCGCCCTGGGATCAGGTACGGCGTGGTCAGCAGCACCCCGTGCTGTGCGCCGCGCAGGTAGCGCTGCACGTTGTAGAGCACGCTGTCGGCGGCCTGGTCGGCCGGCAGCCCGCGCCCTTCGTCGGTGGGCGCCAGCGCCTTGGCGGGCGCGTCGGCGTACGCCTCGGCGCGGGCCCAGCTCAACGCGAGCTTGCCGGCGTTGAGGTCCTTGGCCAGCGGGTTGTGGCCCAGCAGGTCGGTCGATTCGGGCTCTTCGGGGTGCAGCGTCTCGGGGCCCGTGGTGAGCCGGTCGAAGCGCTCGCGCAGCGCCTGCGCCGACTCGTTGCCGCGCGGCACCAGCGACTCGATGGGGTAGACGTACAGGCTGTTCCAGTACATGTCGAACAGCGAGGACAGCCGGGGCACCACGGCGCCGGCCACCAGCGTGTCGATGTCGATGAAGTTGGAGCCGCCGTCGCGCAGGAAATACTCGTTGGCGATGTTGCGCCCGCCCATGACTGCCATCGTGTTGTCGACCACGAACAGCTTGTTGTGCATGCGCCGGTGCACGCGGTCGAAGTCCAGGATCGACCAGGCCCAGCGCGTGCCGAAGCGCGAGCGCCCGGCCGGAAACGGGTTGAACAGGCGCACCTCGACGTTCGGGTGCGACGCAAAACTGGTGAACAGCGGATCGGCGCCCGCCGTGTACAGGTCGTCCACCAGGAGGCGCACGCGCACGCCGCGGTCGGCCGCGTCGCGCAGTGTGCGCAGCAGGTAGCGGCCGGTCTCGTCGTTCTGCACGAGGTAGTACTGCACGTCGATGGAGCGCTGCGCGCGGCGCGCCAGCTCGATGCGCGCGTGCAGCGAGAACTGCGGCATCGGCAGCAGGCGAAAGCCGCTGAGCGGCTCGCCCGGCGGCGCGGCGGCCTGCACGAGCCGGCCCAGCGCGGTGTCGGCGCCGTCGGTGATGGCAGTCGAGGGCTTGCGCACCACCTCGGTCGGCAGGCCGGCGCAACCGGCGAGCACGAGCATCGCCAGGCTGCACAGCAGCCAGGCGAACCACCGGGCGCGCGGCACGTCAGCCCGGGGGGACAGGTTGCGCATGAACGACAGGATTTGGGAAGGACAAGGGCACGGAGCGAAGGTGAAAAAACGCCGCTGCCGCGCGGCGCGGTGCACGACCGCGCCCACGGGTGGCGGTTTCTACCATGGGCGGCGCGAGCGCGCAGCCGGTGCCTTCGTCAGTGCCCGCGTTCAGGCGACCACTGACGCACGAAGTGCTCCGCGCGCACGTTCGCGCGCGCCACGGCCGAGTCCCACGACAGCTGCTGGGTGATGACCAGCGCGCAGCGCGGAATGCCGTCCAGGCTCAACGCCGCGATGCCGGCGTAGGTGCCCTTCGGGGTGCGCGTGAGTTCGAACCATCCCGTCCAGCCACCTGGCACGTGGAGGTCGAGTCGGGTGAAGTCCATGATGAATTCATCATAGGCCTTTAGTTTTCAATTGAGAACATTGAGTACGAAAGCAACGGCTCAGGCATGCATGTCCGAGCGACGACCGGTCGGCAGGCGCTGCAGCGCCTGGCGCAGCGTGGAATCCACCCGCCGCAGCGACAGCCCGTGCCGCACCGCCACCTCGTGCCGCGTCAGCTCGTGCACGCGCAAGGCCACGAAGATGTCTTGATGGCGGTGCGGCAGCCCCTGCATCGCGCGTTCGACCGCCTTCAGGTCGGAGCGCGCCTCGGCGATCAGCTCGGGCCCCGGTGCGTGATCGGCCACCTGGGCCAGCGTGTCGTCCGCCTCGCCGGTGTACTGCCAGGGACGCTCGGCGCGCAGGCGGTCCATGGCGGCATTGCAGGCCACGCGGAAGATATAGGCCACGGGGTTGTGCAAGGCATCCGTGAAGGCGGCCTCGGCCAGACGCAGCCAGGCATCGTGCAGGCTTTCGGTGGCGGCGTCGGCACACCCCAGGTGCAGCGACAGCCGCCGGTGCAACTGCGCGTAGTGCGCCACCAGCAGTTGCTGGACGTCCGGTGGCGCAGGGGCGGTCCCCACGGCATCGCCGCGGGGCAGCAGGCAGGCGTGCGACATGGTGCGTCGCCGCCTAGCGGCCGCGCGGCAGGCCGCGCCGTTCGGGCTCGTTCAGGCGCGTCAGCTGCGCGTCGGTGAGCGCACCGTGCCCCACCATCTGGACGAAGCCCGACGGGTCGTAGCTCGCCTGCTCCGCCGGCCTGCGCCGCACCTCGGGGGCCTCGGGCGCGCCGGCCGCGGGCTCGTTGCCGAAGCCCAGCACGCGCACCGAGAACACCGACGGCAGGCTCTGGCGCGCCGCCGCGCGTTCGCGCTGCATCACGTCCTGCGCCGCCGCCGTGGCCTGCGAGGCCGCGGCGCTGGCATTGGTCAGTGCACCGACATTCACCGACGCCACCACCGGCAGCCCCGTGCTCTTGCCCTGCACCGCCATGTTGTCGGCATTCACGATCTGCAGCGCCGCCAGGTTCACGTTGCCCGACACGCGAATGCCCGCCTCACCCGCGTCGATGGTGCCCAGCGGCGCGATCAGGTCGATGTCGCCGGCCGGCACCTCCGGAATCGGGTTCAGCGTGGCAATGCCCGCGCCCGTGCTCGGCACGTCCGACGACAGCACCACGTTGCCCCAACGGTCGTACACGCGCTTGGGCGGCGTGTAGACCACGGTGGTCTTCGAGCCCCGGCCCGCGTTGATGTCGCCTTCGGCCGACCAGCCCAGCACGCTGCCGCCGAAGGTGGTCATGATCCGGCTCTGGCCCAGCAGGATGCTGCCCAGCGCGTACAGAGAAATGTCGCCCGCGCCCTGCGTGATGACGCCCGGAATCAGCGTGCCCACGGCCTGGGGCGCCGCGCCCTCGATGCCGAACACCTGGCGTCCGCCCGGCGTGAGCAGCGCGATGTCGCCGCCGAACAGCGTGTTGATGCCGGCCGCGCCGAACATCGTGATGTCGCCCCTGTAGCTGGTGCCCGGGAACAGCGACGCGATGGCGTTGCGCCCGCGCAGGTAGCTGCCGTAGCGCACGCCGGCCTCGTCGTTGTATTCGCGCCCGCCCTCCTTCAGCTCGGCGAAGTACACGCCGCGCAGGTAGCTGCGCTGCTGTTCCGGCGGCAGTGCATTGAAGAAGGCCAACGCCTCCTGTGCGCCGCCCGTGCCGCCGTAGCCCTGCGAGGCTTCGAGCCAGTTCACGAGGTACAGCTGGCTCGCCTGCCGGTAGTCGTTGGCGAGCACGCGGCGCGGCGTGCCGGTGTCCGCGTCGAGACTGGCTTGCCGCTGCGCCATCCAGGCCGCCGCGCCGTTGTCGTCGCCGCTGTAGCCATGCTCGGCGCGCAGCCAGTCGCCCAGCGTGAGCTGGCGGTTGTAGTTCTTCACCACCTTGCCGGCCTGGTCGGCCAGCGGCTGGCCGCTCTGCATCAGGTGGGCCGGGTCGAGGTAACGCTGCGCGAAGCCCGCGTAGTCGGGCCCGTGGGCGCCCACGCCGGCCAACATCGCGATGCCCGCACCGGGCCGGCTGTCGCCCGGCACCACAGCGCCGAGGCTGCTGACCGAGGCCCTGTTCTCCATGCGGATGTCGCGCCCGGCCGTGATCTCCAGCGTGCCGGGGCCGGCCACGTTGAAGGTGCTGAACAGGATGTCGCGGCCTGCCGAGACCACCGAGATGTCGCCCGGCCTTGCGTGCGCGAACAGGTTGCCGCTGCTCTCGAAGTAGGTCTGCGCCACGCCGCTCGAAGCCTCGGCCTGGCCGACGGGCGTGCCGCTCGCGACGATGTCGCGCCCGGCCCGCATCCACACCGGTTGCGCGCCCTCGTACCAGGTCTGGCCGGCACGCGTCGCGTCGTCAGGCCCGAAGCGCAGGATGCGCCCGCTGCTCACGCCGACCAGGTCGCCGTGCACGGCGTAGAAGCGCGCCGGCTGCGTGCCCACCGCTTCACCCGACACCGTGTTGGGGCCGAAGGCGAACAGCGGACGCACGCCGCCGCCGGCCAGGTTGTTGCCACCCGACAGGTTGCCTAGCACCGTGCCGTCGCTGGCGGTGCCCTGGAACGCCGGACGCCGCGGCGTCGCCAGCGCAGAGGCCGCCGCGCCCGACTGGCTCACGGTGTTGCCTCCCGCATAGATCGAGTCGCTGGCCAGGAACTCCAGCGTGCCGTAGGCCGAGGGCGCCAGCACCAGCGGCGTGCCCGTGCCGGTGTTGTCGAAGGTCGCCGCATCGCCATAGAACAGGCTGCCGCTGGCGGCCACCGCACTCAGGATCGAGGGGTACACGAAGGCCGAGTCGGTCACGGGCACGCCCGCGCCACCCGTCACCGGCACCAGGTTGCCGCCTGCGCCGAAGAGGCGGATGGCCGTGTGCGGTGTCCACAGGGTGAACCAGCTCTGGCCCCGTCCTTCCAGGCCGTTGGCGCTGAACGGCGTGGCATTGGGGAGGTCGACGCGCGTCGGATCGATCACCCCCTTGACCACCAGGTCGCCACGCGTGGCGAGCGTGTAGTTCGCATCGCCCGGGGCCAACACGATGCCGCCTTGCGCCATGCCGCGGGTTGCCGTGTAGAGGTCGTAGGCGCGGGTCTCGCGGGGCGACTGCGCCCGCTCGGAGAGCCCATAGACCCGGGGCAGGCTGCCGAGGGTGCCGGCCTGCAGCTGCACGTCGCCCCGAAGGTTGACGATGGCCCCGTTGAGCCCGGCGTCGGAGTCGCCACCGGCACCCTCGACGTAGGGCGTGTGGAGCGGATTGAAGGCGCCTCCCACGCGCACGAGCACGTCGCCACCGCCCGTCAGGCTCAGGCTGCCGTCGGCCAGCACACGGCCGGTGCCGCCCACCGCCAGCACCAGGCCCTGGCTGCGCCGGCTGTCGGTGGACGAATCTGTCTTGGCGCCGCGCCGTCCCTGCAGGCCCGCGTTGCCGCCCACGTCCACGCGCAGGTCGCCGCCGCCCAGCGTGCCGAAGCCGGTGAAGCCGAGCAACTTGTCGGCCGCCCCGGTCGTGCCGACATACGAGCCGAAGTTGATCCACCACGCCGTGGGCTGGTCCTGCGCGCCGCCGAAGCTGTCGCCCGTGCCCTGGCGCCACAGCCAGTTGCCGATGGCGCCGCTGCTGAAGCCCTTGTCGGCAGGATTCGGCCGCCCATAGCCGCTGCCGCCGGCGGTCAGCGTCATGTCGCCGGTCAGGTCGCCGCCGGCCTGGAGCGTCAGGTTGCCGCCGGAGGCGGGGTACCAGGCGCGTGCCAGGTTCTGCGTGCCGCCATCGACGAACTTCTCGTAGCCACCGCTCGCGTCGTTGAGCACCGTGCCCTTGGCGCCCACCGCGCGCGGCAGGTTGTAGGGGTCGCCGGCCCGCGTGGCCTGCGACGAGGCGCCGGCGGTGTACACGCCGAACAGCGAATCCATGCGCAGGTTGCCGGCGGCCAGCAGGTCGAGATCGGCCGCGCCGGTGCGCACCACGCTGAAGCGCGTGCTGCCCGGCAGGTAGCTGTACTCCGGGGCGGTGATGACGCAATAGCTGGGAAGGTCCACGCAAAGCTCCGGGTACTGGATGTCCGCGAAATCGATGGGCTTGCCAGCCATGCTCTCGTCGCCCACGAAGTTGATGGACCCTTCCACGCTCCACAACGCGCCGCCGGGCTTCAGCTTGCCGAACATGCCGTAGTGGCTGTCCGCCAGCCGCAGGTTGCCCCGGCCCGCCGCCGGATGCACCTGCACGATGCGGTTGTCCGCCGCGTTCAGGTCTGCACCCGCGGCCAGCCGCACCGACCACGACTGCGAACCTTCAGGCAGCATCGCCGCCGCGGCCCACAGCCTGCCGGCACCGTCCGGACGCAGATTCACCGAGGTCACGCCGGCGGGCAGCTTGATGTTGGTCGCGGCCGGGAGCAGCGCGCCCAGCGGCAGCGTGAGGGCGCCGTTGAGCACGAACTTCTTGCCGTCGCCGGGCAGCGGCACGCCCTTGGGCCACACCACGCCCGACAGCGTGGCCGCCGACGGCAGGCGCATGCCGGCCCCCAGGCGCGTGCCCACCGGCAGCGTCACGTTGGCGCCGCCCACGATGCTGCCCGCTGCGAACAGCAGCGTGCCCGAGGCGTCGTGCACGTCGGCGCTCAGCACCGTGCCCACCTTCAGTTCGAGCGCCTTGGCCAGCACGCTGGCCACCGGCATCACCTGCCCGGCCCCGAAGGCCGTCGACTTGATCGGCAGGTCGTAGTTGAGCGTGCCGGCGCCCCCCTCGAAGGTCGTGCCGTCGGCCAGCACCACGCCGCCGCGCGGCAGCACGGTGTCGCCGCGCAGCAGGTTGACGCCCGGCAGCAGCAGCCAGCCGCCGTCGTCCGGCGTGGCGGGCGGCGGCGCAAAGCCGTCGTTGATGCTGCCGAAGATGTCGAGGTTGCCGCCCGCGCGCAGGGCCAGCGCGCCCACCTCGCCCGAGCCGTACACGCCGGTCTTTTGCGTGTGCGGATTGGCGCTGGCGTAGCGGTAGCCCGACAGGTCGATGTCGCCCTGCACCACCAGGTCGCCGCCGGAGGTCTTGCTCACGATCTGCACGCCGGGGCGCAGGTGGAAGGCATCGGCATAGCGCGCGTTGTTCAGGCCTGCGAGCTTGCCGTTCATCAGCGCGCCGTTGGCCAGCGCGTTGTCGATGAAGACGGTGCTCTGCAGGTGCTTGGCGTCGAGGTACGCTTGGTCGATGACCTGGTAGGGCCGGCCGGTGGCCGCGGCGTCGGTGCCGAAGCGAGCATCGTCGTAGCGCCACATGCCGTTCACGGCGATGGAGCGCGCGCCCTCGATGGCGATGCTGCCGCTGGCGTCGATGCGGATGTCGCCGACGGTCTCGCCGGTGCGGCCCGCGTTGAGCTCCAGCGTGCCGCGCGCCCTGCCGTCGTTCTGGCCCGGTTCGCCGCCCACCTGGGCGTCGGTGCCGTGGCGCAGGTCGATGCCGGAACCCGAGGCCAGCGTGAGCTGCCCGTCGTTCGACGTGAGCTCCACCATCGCGCGGTTCGGCGAATCGATGATCTGGCCGTGGCTGTCCACGCGCAGCGTGCGGCCGTGCGCGTCGAGCACCGCGCTGCCGGCCAGCGTGAGGTTGTGCTTCGCGGCCAGGCTGATGCGGCCCACGCGCTCGCCGCTCGCGTCGATGGTGCCGTTCACGGTGAGGCTGCCGTTGTCGAGCGACACGTTCACCTCGCCGGCCTTCAAACCGTCGCCGATGACAAGGTCGCCCTGGCGCAACTGGAAGCTGCGCGCGCCGAACACGCCGCCGTCGTTCAGCCGCTGGTTGAGCGCCGCGAACTCGGCATCGCCGAGCTGCCGCGCGCGCACGTCCACGCTGCCCGCCGCGAACGGCACCCGCGTGCCGCCCGCGTCGTAGTGGCCGCTGCTCGCGCCGAGGATGCGGCCCTGCAGATCGACGGCGCCGGCCGCATCGTCGAGCGCCATCGCCTTCAGCGTGCCGGCGCGGTTGTTCTGCGCCGAGATGTCGATCACCGAACCCGCCGCCTGCCGCAGGTTGCCGTGCAGGCTTTCGAGCACCACGTCGCCGCCGGCGCTGTACCTGCTCAGGTCGTTGAACACCACCTCGCGGCCCGACAGGTCGAGCACCGCGCGGTCGGTCAGCACGAGGTCGCGTTCGGCGCTCAGCGTGAGCTTGCCGCTGGGCAGCGCCACGGCGGTGTCCAGCGTCAGGTCGCGCCCGCGCAGGCTCAGCTCGGCGCCCAGCGCCGCATCGCCGGTGGCC
>NZ_BCUS01000107.1 GCF_001591345.1 Variovorax boronicumulans NBRC 103145
GTCGGTCGACGGGCAGGTGCGCACCGAGCGCCGGCGCTTCGACGGCGACCGCGCCACGGTGCGCGCGGCCACGGTGCACTACGCGCTGCAGACGCTGGTCCAGCTGCTGGCGCGCTGATCGCGCGCGGGCTGTTCAGGCCTGCATGAAATCGCCGACCGGCCGGCGCGGCGCGGGCGGCACCGGCGCCGTCGGAAAACCCAGGCGGCACATCATCTGCACGGTCGGGCTGCGCGCATGGCGCGACGGCGCGGCGCCGATCAGCATGTCGTGCGCCGCCGCGTGGTGCGGCGCCATCTCCGGAAATTCCTCGAGCGGCTGGCTCATGGGCTGCATGCCCAGGCCCAGGTCGGTGGCGCGCAGCTGCTGACGCACGTAGGCGCGGCCCGCGGCGATCTGCTCGCTGCGGCTGTTGCCGCCGGTGCTGATCCAGACGAAGCCCATCGCCGTGTGGGCCTGGTCCTCGAACATCCGCAGCGTCTGCCGGAACGACAGGCTGTCTTCGGCGGCCGGCACCTCGCGGTCGAAGCGCCCCAGCGCGACCGCCATGCGCAGCGCCGGATCGTTGAGCGAGAAGCCGTCGCGGTGCGCCAGGATTTCCTGCGGCCCGATGCGCAGCAGGCGCAGGTTCTCGCGCGCGGTGTGGGGCGTGACCAGCTCCACGCGCGCCGCCGCCGCGCACAGCTTGCGCAGCGGCAGCACGCGGGCCATGTCGACCGTGCCCGCCGATTGCACGCCCCCGCCCGCCCCCGAGGCCACGGCCGCGGTGAGTCCCTGCAGCATGTCGGCCGACACCGCGCGTCCGGTGTCGAAGCGCTGCTTGGGCGTGCGCCGCCGCAGCACCTGCGCGAACAGCGGATCGGGCGTGCCGCCGCGCGACAGCGTGAGGCGCGCCACCGGCAGGTCGGGCCACTGCTGCGGCGCATCGCCCACCAGCTCGCCCTGCGGCCACAGCTGCACGCGCGCCTGCACGCCCTGCTGGGCCAGCGCCATCACCAGCAGCTCGATGAACGCACCGTGGCCGATCATGAGCTGGCGGCCGAAGGGGTCGGTGGCGGGCTGCACGCGGGCGCGGTCGGCGTGCAGCACGATGGCGTCGGGCTCGCGCAGGTCGACCCGCCACGGCTGGCCGTTGTAGGCCGTGGGCGCGGTGACGGCATAGGCGACGGCGCGCTTGCGCACGTCGGGCTCGTCGCCCGGGCCGTTCCAGATCTCGAAGGCGGCGGCCGGCACGTCGGCGTGGAGCCACCAGGTGGCCAGGGCCGTGGCGCCCGCCGCCACCGCGAGGCCGCCGCCCAGCAGGCGCACGAAATTTCTGCGTTCTCTCATGGGCTCGATCGGTTGAAGCATCGGGCGCGTGACACACGGCCTGCCCGTGGCCGATTGCAGCACCGCCCCGCGCGACGCCACGCGGCCCCCTGTCGTTTCCGACAGGGGTGGGTCGGCTCAGGGCGTGAGCAGGCCCAGCGCCAGGGCCCGCGCGCAGGTGGCGGTGCGGCCCTGCGTGTCGAGCTTGCGGGCGGCGCCCACGAGGTGGAAGTACACGGTGCGTTCGCTGATGTGCAGGATCTCGGAGATTTCCCAGGTCGACTTGCCCACGGCCACCCAGTGCAGCACCTCGCGCTGGCGCGCACTCAGCACCGGCACCTTCGCGTCGCCCTGCAGCCGGCGCACGGTCGAATGCAGGCAGGAGGCGAAGTAGTTCATCGGCGCCAACGTTGCACGCAGTTCGCGCAGGTCGGCGGTGGCGTCGGTGGTCAGGGTCATGAAGGCCCAGTCGATGCCGGGCGTCCACAGCGGCACGGTCAGCCCCGCCTTCAGCCCGTGCTCGCCGGCGCTGCGCAGCAGGCCGCGGGCACGCTGCCCGATGTCGGCACGCGTGTGGCTCACCTGCCCGAGCCAGCTCCATGCGGTGGCCGGCATGCCGGCGCGCACATGCTGCACGCGGGCGTCGGCCTGCTCGCCGGCGCTGCTGCGCAGCGACTCGTAGCGGGTGCGGGCCCACGCCGGGGGCAGGTCGTGGAAGAACACCAGCGCGTCCTGCGCGGGGGTGTCGGCACGGGGCGCGGGCACCGGGCGCTTGAGCACGTAGGCGCCGTGGTTGAAGCCCATCGCCCGCATCGCGCGGCGGTTGACCTGCGCGACCTCCTCGAGCGTGCGGGCGGCCATGACGGCCTCGACGAACTGCCAGTCGTTGATCACCTCGGCCATGGATGCGTCCCCTCGGGTTGTGGCGGCGGGCGCAGCGCTGTGGTTCTGGTTTTTCTGCGGCCACCGCCAGGGCACCGGCCCTGCAAGGACCGGCATCGGGGCGCATGTTAATGCGGGACACCCGGAATCACCCATGCGCTTCCTTGCGCGCCGCATCCCGGCGATGATCTGGGACCACCCATCCCGAGGCCCCATGACCGCTGCCACCCACGCCCCGACCATCGAGCGCTTCTACAGCGCGTTCTCGCAACTCGACGCCGGCACCATGGCCGCCTGCTACGCGCCCGACGCGGTGTTCGACGACGAGGCCTTTTCGCTGCGCGGCCGGCGCGAGATCGGCGGCATGTGGCGCATGCTCTGCGAAGCCACCAAGGCCAAGGGCGCCGACGTGTGGCGCCTGAGCTGGCGCGACGTGCAGGCCGACGCCCGCACGGGCAGCGCGCACTGGGACGCCCACTACCGCTTCAGCTCCACCGGCCGCCTGGTCGACAACAGCATCGACGCGCGCTTCACCTTCACGCCCGACGGCCTGATCGCCACGCACCGCGACAGCTTCCCGTTCTGGACCTGGTCGCGGCAGGCGCTGGGCACGCCGGGCCTGCTGCTGGGCTGGACGCCGATGCTGCGCAACAAGGTGCGCGCCACCGCCGCCGCCAACCTCGCCACTTTTCTTGCACGCCAACCCTCATGACCACTTCTTCCTCGACCGCCCTCACCTTCACGAACAACGAAGCGCAGCACCGCTACGAAGCCTCGCTCGACGGCAAGCTCGCGGCCTATGCCGAGTACAACCTGCTGACCGACGCGATCCTGTTCACGCACACCGAGGTGCTGCCCGAACATGAAGGCAAGGGCGTGGGCTCGGGCATTGCGAGGCACGTGCTCGATGAGGCGCGCGCCAACGGGCGGCATGTGATTCCGGTGTGCCAGTTCATCGCGGGCTACATCCGCAAGCACCGCGAGTACGCCGACCTCGTGCGCCCGGACATCCAGCGCGCCTTCAAGATCTGACGGAGGCCGCCTTCGGCGCGGGCAGCCACGCGAAGGCGGCGATGCCGATCACCAGCAGCGCGGCAATGACCGCCAGCACGGCGGTCAGCGGATCGCCGCCGTGCGCCGCGGCCACCGAGGCCGCCACGCCCGTGCCCCACTGCATGAACGCGACACCCAGGAACATCGCCATGGTGAAGACGGCCATCGCGCGGCCCGTGAGCGCGGCCGGGTAGGCCACGCGCACGTCGGCGTACTGCCAGACGATGAAGCCCGAGAGCACGCCGATGAGCACCATGCCCGCGATGTCCAGCCAGGCGGAATGCACCACGGCGATGAGCGCGAACAGGCCGGCGTAGAAAAGGCCGCAGGCCACGATCCAGCGGCGGCGCGCGGCGCCGTCGCGGTCGAAGCGGCCGAACAGCGGCGAGCCGAACAGCGCGATCACCGACACCGCGAGCGCGACGTTGCCGCTTTGCACCAGCGAGTAGCCGTGGCGCTCCATCATCAGCGGCCCCAGCCACAGCCCGCGCAGCGAGATGAAGGCCGCGTACGTCACCGCACCCAGCACCATGATGCCCAGCGTGTGCGGCATCGCGAACAGCGCGCCGAACTGGCGCACGGCTTCGGGAATCGACTCTTTCTGCTGCGGCACAGCCGACGCGGGCTCGTGCACCCAGCGCCAGATCGCGAGCCAGGCCAGCGCAGACGCCAGTGCAAGCACCAGGAAGCCCGCGCGCCACGAGTAGGCCTGCACCAGCCACGCGAGCGGCGTGCCGGTGGCCAGCATGCCCAGGCCGCCGATGGCCAGCACCAGGCCCGACACGGTGGCGAAACGCGCCGCCGGAAAGTGCCGCGCGATGAACACCGTGCACACCAGGAAGGCCGGCGCGCAGCCGACGCCGATCAGCGCCTGCCCGGCCACCAGCACGAGGTAGTTCGGCGACACGGCCGACAGCAGTGCACCCGCGATCGCGACGGGAAAGGCCACGAGCACGGTGCGGCGCACGCCGTGCAGGTCGATGCCGATGCCCATGAAGAGCTGCATCGCGCCGAACGCAAAGTGAAAAGCCCCCGAGAAGATCCCGAGGGCTTGAGCCGAAAGGTGGAAGTCCGACTGCAGCGGGCTTGCCATGATGGCGCCGACGGTGCGGAAGGCCTGGCTGAGCGCAACCCCTGCGCAGAGGGCGAGGACCATGACCCAGGCGGCTCGGGGTGTCAGGGGCTGTGCTGCAGGGCTCATGAGGTGTTCGTGTTCTTGGGGCTGCTGTTCAGGGCGCGTGCACAGGCCACCGGGTACTTCCCTCCGCGAATGTCCCCCGGGGCTTCGCCCCTCCTCCTTGATTTCGCTGCGGGAAGCACCCAGTGTCCTGCGCACGGGAAGTGGCGGTGGCGTGCTCGCCGATCAACGGCCGCGCTGCCCAACGCTCACGCCGATGGGGTGCCTTGCGCAGCGAAATCAAGGGGGAGCCCGAAGGGCGGAGGACATTCGCGGAGCAAGGTACCCCGTCGGCGGGAGCGCGCCCTGAACACCGCGCTCCATGCGAGAGCTGGGAAGAAACCCAGTCACTCACCGTGGCACTTCTTGTACTTCTTGCCGCTGCCGCACGGGCACGGATCGTTGCGCCCGGGCGTGGCTTCCTTCCGGATCGTCTCGACCTTCGGGCCCAGGCTCTTCCAGAGCTGGCGCAGGTCGTACACCGCCCAGATCGCGGCGCCGAAGTCGTCCAGGCGCTGCTGGCTCACGCTGGGCGGGCCGTTCTCATCGTACATCGACAGCGTGGGCTTGGCGGTGTCGTCCTCGGTCAGCGCGACGATGTTGTCGAGCGCGTCGTCGAGCATCTGCGCGGCTTCCTTGTCGCGCGGCGCGGCCCAGTCTTCGGGCCAGTTCTCGACCGCGTACATGAAGCCCAGCGCCCAGACCTGGGCGAACGAAGGGATCTCTTCGGCGGCCATCTCGGCACGTTCTTCCTCGGGCAGCGAGGCGATGGCGCCTCGGGTGTCGAGCACTTCGGGCTGCCAGCTGCGCTCGTCCTCGAGCGATTCGACGGGCGCGTCCAGGCCTTCCTCGATCTCGCGCCAGCGGCGCTTCCAGTTCCAGACGAACTCCATGTGCTGGGCCGGCACGAAGTGGTCGCCCAGCAGCACGGGCCAGTATTCGGTGGGGTCGATGGGGCGGCGCGTGCAGATCAGCGCGGCCATGAAGCCTTCGCAGAACTCCCACTGGGGAATTTCCTCGTCGTGCTCGCGCATGGCGTCGAGCGCGCTGTCGAGGGCGTCGAAATCGTCGGGGCCCAGGGCTTGCGAGGAGGCGGCCAGGGCGGTGTCAGGGGTATCGGGGGTGTCGGGTGTGGTCGTCATGGCAGCAGTCATGGCAGGTTGGGGGCAGCCCTCTATGATGCAGCAGGCTCCAGCCGACATCTGATGACTATGCCCACGATTATTCCGTTTCCCGCACGCTACAGCGCGTTCGTCCTGTGTGTGCTGGGTCTGGTCGCCTGCCTGGCGCTGGTTCTGGCCTCGCCGCACCTGTGGCTCGCGTGGATCGGCGTGGCCGCTTTCGCGGTGCTCACCGGCACCGGCGTGCACGACCTGCGCCAGGCGCGCCACGCCATCCTGCGCAACTACCCGGTCATCGGGCACCTGCGCTTTCTGCTCGAATTCATCCGCCCCGAGATCCGCCAGTACTTCATCGAGAGCGACGCCGAGGCCGCGCCCTTCTCGCGCGCCCAGCGCTCGCTGGTGTACCAGCGCGCCAAGGGCGAGCCCGACAACCGGCCCTTCGGCACGCAGCTGAACGTGTCGGCCGCGGGCTACGAGTGGATCAACCACTCGATGCAGCCCACGAAGCTGGACGGGCACGATTTCCGCATCGTGATCGGCGGCACGCCGCAGCCGGCCGATGCGAACCTGGCGCAGGTCTGCACGCAGCCTTACAGCGCGAGCGTGTTCAACATCTCGGCGATGAGCTTCGGCGCGCTGTCGGCCAACGCCATCCTCGCGCTCAACCAGGGCGCGCAGATGGGCGGCTTTGCGCACGACACCGGCGAAGGCTCGATCTCGCAGCACCACCGCGTGCACGGCGGCGACCTGATCTGGGAAATCGGCTCGGGCTACTTCGGCTGCCGCAACGACGACGGCACCTTCAACGCCGAGCGCTTCACCGCCAACGCGCGCGACCCGCAGGTGAAGATGATCGAGATCAAGCTCAGCCAGGGCGCCAAGCCCGGCCACGGCGGCGTGCTGCCGGCGGCCAAGGTCACGCCCGAGATCGCGGCGGCGCGCGGCGTGCCGGTGGGCGTGGACTGCGTCTCGCCCTCGTCGCACAGCGCGTTCTCCACGCCGACCGAGATGATGCATTTCGTGGCGAAGCTGCGCGAGCTGTCGGGCGGCAAGCCGACCGGCTTCAAGTTCTGCCTGGGCCACCCGTGGGAATGGTTCGGCATCGTCAAGGCGATGCAGGCCACCGGCATCACGCCCGACTTCATCGTGGTCGACGGCGCCGAAGGCGGCACCGGCGCGGCGCCGGTCGAGTTCAGCGACCACGTGGGCGCGCCGCTGCAGGAGGGCCTGCTGCTGGTGCACAACACGCTGATCGGCGTGAACCTGCGCCACCGCATCAAGATCGGCTGCGCCGCCAAGGTGATTACCGCCTTCGACGTTGCGCGCATGATGGCGCTGGGCGCCGACTGGTGCAACGCGGCGCGCGGCTTCATGATGGCGCTGGGCTGCATCCAGGCCCAGAGCTGCCACACCGGCCACTGCCCCACCGGCGTGACCACGCAGGACCCGGTGCGCCAGCAGGCGCTGGTGGTGCCGACCAAGGCCGACCGGGTGCGCAACTTCCACCGCAGCACGCTGCATGCGCTGCAGGAGCTGGTGCAGGCCGCGGGCCTCGATCATCCGCAGCAGATCACCGCGCACCACATCGTGCGCCGCATCTCCGACACCGAGGTGCGCCTGTTGAGCAACCTGGTGATGCAGGTGCAGCCCGGCGCGCTGCTCGGGCCGCTGGACCACCAGCACACCGTTTTCCGCACCTACTGGCCGCTGGCCAGTGCACAGAGTTTCCAGCCCGTGACGCAGGGCCCGCACGGGCTGCTGGCGCCGGGCTTCGCCATGGCCGCATGAATCCACTGAGACGAGGAGGCGCCGCGACGCGCCTGTACAGCCAACGGGGCGCCGCGTCGGCGCCCGCGCCGCTCGACGACGCCCCGGGTTCGGCGCCCGGCGACTACGCCGAGTTCCTGCGCGTCACCCTGCCCAGGCAGGCCAAGAACGTGGCCAGCCACCGCTTCGGCAGCGAGCGCGTCTGGCTCAAGAAGGCCGGCCCACGCCATGGCAAATGGGGCTACCGCGTGATGGCACTGGCCGCGCGGCTGGCCGGCCTCGACGTGATCAAGCCCGTGCCCAATCCGGGCGGCGAGGCCGCCATCGCCACCGAGGCACGGCGCCTGAAGCAACTGGCCGCCGCAGGCCTGCGCGTGCCGATCGTGCTGGCGCAGCAGGCCGACGGGCTGCTGATTTCCGACCTCGGCGAAAGCGGCCGTGCCACCGTGGTGCTGCAGGAGCGCATCGACCAGGCCGCCGCCGCCGGCCCCGCTGCCCTGCTCGCCGTGTGGCGCGAGGGCCTGGCCGCCATCGCCGCCGTGCACCTGTGCGGCCAGCACCTGAGCCAGGCCTTCGACCGCAACCTCGTGCAGTGCCCTGACGGCGTGATCGGCTACATCGATTTCGAGGACGACCCCTCCGAGGTCATGACCCTGGCCGAATGCCAGGCCCGCGACTGGCTGAGCTACCTGCACTCCACGGCCATGATGCTCGAGGCCGCCGCGCCGCAGGCCGCGGGCCAGCACTGGCACGCGGCACTGAGCAGCGTGAACGAAGAAGTGCGCGAGCGCATCGCGAACGCGGCGCGGCGCATGAAGTGGGCGCAGAAGCTGCCGGCCAGCCGGCGCTGGGGACGGGACACGCAGCGCGTGCGGGCCGTCGCGCGCTTGCTAGGGCAGTGGTACGAGCTGAACAAGGCCTGAGTCAGATCGGCGTGGCCTAGGCCAGCGCCGAGCGCACCGCCACCCCGCGCAGCGCCAGCCGCTTCTTCATCGACAGCACCGCCTTGTCCTTGCTGAACAGCTGCGCCCCGTGCGCCACGGACAGGTCGATGAACACCTGGTCGTCCGGGTCGCTGCACACGCAGGGCGCGCGCGCCGGCACCTCGGTCACCAGCTGCACGCGCGCATCGAAATCCGCGAGCACCACCGGAATCGTCAGCTCCCGCTGCGCCATGCGCCGGGCGATCAGCGGGTAGCCCAGCACGCGTTCCAGTTCGCTGCGCATCGCGGGCGTGGCCAGCCAGCGCAGCGCGCCGCGTGCGAGGTCGTCGACCAGCGGCGCCCAGGCCGGGTCTTCGAAGACCAGCAGGTCGAGCGCGATGTTGGTGTCGATGACGACGAGGTCGGGGGCTGGCAAGGTCATGGGTCGCGTGAAATCTGTCTATCGCCGATGTTGCACCATGCGGCGCCCGGGCTTCTAGCGCGCCGCCGGCCGCCCTGAAGGCATCGCCAGCACCTTCGCGTCGGCGACGAGCCGCGCGTAGGCAAAGTCGGTGAAGGCCTTGATCCGCGCCACCTCCTTCAGGTCGGGATGCGTCAGCACCCAGACCTGCGTGTCGAGCGCCTCCCGCGGCGGCTCGACCTGCACCAGCTCGTCTTCCGCGTCGGCCAGCATGCACAGGAGCATGCCCAGGCCCAGGCCGCGCTTCACGAGCTGCGTCATGCCCACGAGGCTGTCGACGCGCGCCGCAATCCGCGCTGGCGGCACCTGTTCGCGCAGCCACTTGGCCTGCAGGAGGTGCGACAGGCCCTCGTCGGGCGCAACCCAGTCGTGCGCAGCCAGCGGTGTCGCCGTCGGGTGCTTCGCGAGGTAGGCCTTCGACGCATACACCGCCGTCTGCAGGCGCCCCGCCCGGCGCCCGACCAGGTGGTCCGGCGGGGCGTTGGTCGGGCGGATCGCCACGTCGGCCTCGCGCTTGGTCAGGCTCAGGAACAGGTTGTTCATCACCACCTGCAGCTCGATGCCCGGGTGCAGCGCCCGGAAGTCCGCCAGGATCGGCCCGAGCAGCCCGGCCATGAAGGTGTCGGTGCTGGTGATGCGGATGACGCCGGTCAGCCGCAGGTCGAGCCCCATGAGGTGGCGCTGCGCGGCGTCGATCTGCTCGCCCACGCCCTGCAGGCGCTCGCGCAGCGCCTCGCCGGCCAGCGTCATCGCGTAGCCGGCGGGCAGGCGGTCGAACAGGCGCACCGCCATGCGTGCCTCGAGCGCGCCCAGGCGCCGCAGCACGGTGGAGTGGTTCACGCCCAGCTGGCGCGCGGCGCCGGAGAGCGAGCCGGCCTGGCCGACGGCCAGGAACACGCGAAAGTCGTCCCAGTCTGCGTCCTGCATTTATGCATATCCCGGATGCGATTTTTTCGAATGGCTTTGCAAACGTGCCGATCCTACAGTCGTCCGCAAGGGGCCGCGATTCGCCTGCCCCGCATCCACACCACACGGAGGTCGAACCACCATGGACGCGTTTTTCATTCCCGCCTCGCTCGTCGCCGGGGGCCTGCTCGCGGTGCAGGCCGGCGCCAACGCCCAGCTCTCCAAGGCCACGGGCAGCCCGTTCACCGCCACGACCTTGCAGCTGTCGGTCGGCACGCTGGCCCTGCTGGCGGTGGCGCTCGCCACGGGCACGCTGACGGCGCTGGCCGGCCTGCCGGGCGTGCCGTGGTGGCACGTGATCGGCGGCACGGCCAGCGCCTTCTACGTGGTCTCGACCATCCTGCTGTTTCCGCGCCTGGGCGCGGTGGTGGCGGTCGGCCTGTTCATCGCGGGGCAGATGCTGGCCTCGTTCGCGCTCGACACCTTCGGCCTGCTCGGCGTGGCCCCGAAGGCGCTGACACCGGCCATGACCGGCGGCACGCTGGCGGTGCTGCTCGGGGCCGGGGCCATCGTCGCCGGGCAGGCCGGCAGCCTGCGCCAGGCGCTGGCAGGCAAGGCGGGCTGGATCGTGCTGGCGCTGCTGGCCGGCGCGGTGCTGCCGGTGCAGGGCGTGGTCAACGGGCTGCTGCGGCAGGACCTGGGCGCACCCTTCGCGGTGGGCGCGGTGAGCTTCTTCGTGGCGACGCTGGCGATGGCCCTGGCGCTGCTGCTCGTGACGCTGTTCCGGCGGGCGCCTGCCCCTGCGGCGGCCGCACCGCAAGGCTCGGCGCTGCGCGGCATGCCGTGGTGGGGCTGGCTCGGCGGTTTTGCGGGCGCGGCCTATGTGACGACGGTGTTCACGGCGATCCCGGCCATCGGCGCCGCGGCCGCGGTCGGGCTGACGGTGGCGGGGCAGCAGGTGGCGTCGGTGTTCGTCGACCGCTACGGCTGGTTCCGGCTGCCGCAGCGCCCGGTGTCGGGGCTGCGCATGGCGGGCGTGGCCGTGCTGCTGCTCGGCGTGGCCATCATCAAGCTGCTGTGAAAGGAGCGAACGCCATGGCCTGGTTTCTTCTGCTTGCCGCCGGACTGGTGGAGATCGTGATGGCCCTCGCGCTGAAGGCCGCGGCGGGCTGGGAGCGCCCCGGCGCCGGCGCGCTGGGCCTGGGCGCCGCGCTGGCGAGCATCGTGCTGCTCACCGCCGCGATGAAGACGCTGCCGGTCGGGACGGCCTACGCGATCTGGACCGGCATCGGCGCCATCGGCGTCACGCTGATCGGCATCTTCTTTTTCCAGGAGAGCGCGGCGCCGCTGCGGCTGGTGTGCATCGCGCTGATCTTCCTGGGCATTGCGGGCCTGAAGCTGCAGAGCTAGTTCAGGTGGGCGCGTCTTGCGGCGCGGCCCGGTTCGAGCCCCGCACCATGTCGAAACGGAACAGCCGGCATTCGATGGGGCCGTTCCACATCGGCACGCGGCGCGACTCCTTCAGGCGCATCTGCTTGGGCAGCTTCAGGTCGGGCGTGAGCACCCAGGCGGTCCAGCCCGCGTAGTTCTTCTTCCAGTGGGTGGCGAGCTGCGGAAAGAAATCGCCGCCGTCGCCGCCTTCACCATCGCCCGGGGTCTGGGCGGCTTCGCGGGCGCCGAAGCGCGCCACGCCGCCGACCTCGATGCGCTCGCCGTACGGCGGGTTGAGCATGATCACGCCGCCCTCGGCCGGCGGCATGCGCTGCAGGGCGTCGCCGCCGCGGAACTCGATGGCGCCGGCCACGCCCGCGCGTTCGGCGTTGCGCTCGGCAAAGTCGACCATGCGGTGCGAGACGTCGGAGCCGAAGACGGCGATGGCGCTCGCATGCTGCGCGTTGGCGGCTTCATTCTTGATGGCCGCCCAGACATGCGCCTGGAACGGCAGCAGCTTCTCGAAGCCGAAGCGCCGCAGCGAGCCCGCCGCGATGCCGCTGGCGATCTGCGCGGCTTCGATGGCGATGGTGCCGCTGCCGCAGCAGGGGTCGTACAGCGGGGCCTTCGCGACCTCGCCGGTCTCGGGGTTCCACCAGCCGCTGGCGGCCAGCATGGCGGCGGCCAGGGTTTCCTTCAGCGGGGCATCGCCCTTGTCCTGGCGCCAGCCGCGCTTGAACAGCGGCTCGCCCGAGGTGTCGATGTACAGCGTGCAGCTGTCGGTGGTCAGGTGCGCAAAGATGCGGCAGTCGGGCCACTGGGTCTCGATGCTCGGGCGCACGCCGTTGGCCTTGGCGCGGAAGCGGTCGGCCACGGCGTCCTTGATGCGCAGGGTGGCGAAGTTCAGGCTCTGCAGCGGGCTGTGCTGGGCCGTGGTCTCGATCTTGAAGGTCTGCTTGGGCGTGAACCAGATCTCCCAGGCCACGCCGTTGGCGATGGCGTACAGGTCGTTCTCGTTGCGGTACGGCCCATGGGCCAGTTCGACCAGCACGCGCTGCGCGAGCCGGCTGTGCAGGTTGAGCTTGAGGCCGTCGCGCCAGTCGGCGCGCACGCGCACGCCGCCGCGCAGGGTGAGCAGGTCCTGCCCGGCACGGCCGGTCAGGGCATGCACCTCCTGGGCAAGGAATTCCTCGACGCCGGCGGCGCAAGGCAGGAAAAATGAGAGATCGTTCACGGAAAGTCGGCCATCGGGAAGCCCGCTAAGGGCCCCCATTGTCGCCGGGGCTGGGGCCTTCTCTATATAGTCGATTTGCCCATGACGCCCACCCCCGCCTCCGCGGCCCCCCCGGCAGACGCCCGCGACGGCGACCACCGCTTCGCGATCCAGTGCGAAGTGCTGCGCTTGTCGATCCGCCCGCTCGGGCCGGTGCTGCTGGTGCAGTACCTGCTCAACTGCGGCGTGGCGGCGCTGTTCGCCTGGCAGTTCTCGCCGGTGCGCGCGCTGGTGTGGCTGGCGCTGGTCACCGGCGTCACGGTGATGCGCGGCTTCTTTCCCCAGCGCCTGCCCGAGCCCTTCACGCCCGCCACCCTGCGCACCGCGCAGCGCCAGCACACGCTGCGCACGGCCATCTGGGAGCTGGCGCACGGCCTGGCCGGCGTGCTGCTGTTCAACCCCGAGCGGCCCGACCTGCAACTGCTGCTGGGCCTCATCCTCATGGGCATGACGCTGTCGTCGGCGTTCTCGGTGTCGTTCTACACGCCGGCCACGCAGCTGGCCATCACGCTGCTGCTGGCGCCGGTGATCGTCACGGGCCTGTGGCTCGGGGCGCCGGTGATGATGGCGGTCGCGGTGATCGGCATCGGCCTGACCGCGATGATGTGGAAGCTGGTGGCCGACCATTCGCGCCAGCTCGAGGAGAACATCGGCCTGCGCCTGAACGAGCGCACGCTGCGCGAACAGGCGCTGGCCGGCCTGCGCGCCTCCGAGCAGGCCCAGGCCGAGCGGCTGCGTTTCTTCTCGGCGGCCAACCACGACCTGCGCCAGCCGGTGATGGCCATCGGGCTGCAGGCCGAGGTGCTGCGCCAGCAGCTGCAGCACGGCACCGACAGCGCGGCGGTGCAGCACACGGTGGCCTCGCTCTCGCGCGCGCAGCAGGCGCTCGAGGGCCTGACCAACCAGCTGCTCGAGATCGGCCGCATCGAAGCCGCGGTCGATCCGCTGCGCCCGGCGGCGGTGGCGCTGGCGCCGCTGCTGAACGAGCTGGCGCGCCAGGCCGGCGAAGGCCGCGTCGCGGTGCGCTGCCCGGCCGAGGCGGTGGCCTGGACCGACGCGGTGGCGCTGCGCCGCGTGCTCTCCAACCTGCTGGACAACGCCCTCAAGTTCACGCCGCGCGGGCGCGTGCTGCTGGCCGTGCGGGCGCGCCGCCGGCCCGGCACCGACACCGGGCGCGCGTGGCGCGTCGAGGTGCGCGACAGCGGCATCGGCATCGCGGCCGAATCGCAGACGCGCGTGTTCGACGACTTCGAGCAGGTCGGCAACGTGGAGCGCAACCTGCAGCACGGCCACGGCCTGGGGCTGGCGATCGTGCGGCGGCTGGCGGGGCAGCTGAGCATCGAGGTCGCGCTGCGCTCGGCGCCGGGCAAGGGCTCGGTCTTCAGCTTCGAGCTGCCGGCGGCCCGCCCCGGTGCCGCGGCCGTGCCGGCGCCCGCGCCCTCCGTGGCGCTGGACGAGCCCGACGCCGACGCCGTGCTGCGCCCCGGCCTCGCCGTGCTGGTGGTCGAAGACAACATCGTGGTGGCCGACAGCCTCTCGGCGCTGCTGCGGCACTGGCACGTGGCGCCGCGCATCTACGCCAGCGCCGCCGAGGCGCTCGCGCTGGCCGACCTGGACGCGCTCGACGTGGCGCTGTGCGACATCCGCCTGCCCGGTGCGTTCAACGGCATCGCGCTGGCCGAGCGGCTGGCGCAGCGCAAGCCCGCGCTGACGATCGCGCTGATCTCGGCCGACATCACCGAAGCCACGCAGCAGCTGGCCGCCACGCGCGGCTGGCACGCGCTGCGCAAGCCGGTGCAGCCGGACGCGCTGCGGCGCGTGCTGCTGCGAGCCCAGCAGCAGCAACAACCGCCGTCGTCGACGTAGCGCTCGGCGAGGGCCGGCCCCGCTGCGGTGTCATCGCTTCCGAGCTATGCTCCGCGCACAGGCCGCCGCCGCCCCTGCCCCGATGCCCGTCGAACCACTTTCCGCCCCTGCCGTTGGCGCCGCCGCCCTGCGCGAGCCCCGCTACGGGCGGGTCGCGATGGCCCTGCACTGGCTGCTCGCGGCGATGATCGTCGGCTCGCTCGGCGTCGGGCTCTACATGACGGGCCTGCCCTTCTCGCCGCAGCGCCTGAAGCTCTACAGCTGGCACAAGTGGGCCGGCATCACCATCCTCCTGCTGTCGGCGCTGCGGCTGCTGTGGCGCCTCACGCACCGCCCGCCGCCGCTGTCGGCGCGGGTGCTGGCGGCCATGCCGACCTGGCAGCGGGCCGCCCACCGCATCAGCCATGCGCTGATGTACCTGCTGTTCTTCGCGGTCCCGCTGTTCGGCTGGGCCTACAGCTCGGGCATGGGCGTGCCGGTCGTGTGGTTCGGCCTGCTGCCGCTGCCCGACCTGGTGGCGGTCGACAAGGACTTCGCCGAGGCCGTGCTCAAGCCGCTGCACCAGCGCAGCGCCTTCCTGCTGGCCGGCGTCACGCTGCTGCACGTGGCGGCGGCGCTCAAGCACCACTGGATCGACCACGACGGTCTGTTGCAACGCATGTGGCCCGCGCCACGCAAGGAATCCGCCGGATGACGACCCGTCTTTTGTGGGGCACCGCCGCCCTCCTCGGCCTCGCGCTGCACGCCGCGGCCGAGCCCATGCCGGCCACCACTGCCAAACTGGTTCCAGAGAAGAGCCAGATCGCCTTCGTCAGCAAGCAGATGGGCGTGCCGGTGGAAGGCAGCTTCAAGCGCTTCGACGCGCAGGTCGCCTTCGACCCCAAGAAGCCCGAGGGCGGCTCGGTCGTGCTGCAGATCGACACCGCCAGCGCCGGCTTCGGCGTGCCCATGAGCGATGCCGAGCTGCCCAAGCCGACCTGGTTCGACACCGCGCATTTCCCGCAGGCCAGCTTCCGCTCGAGCGCCATCAAGGCGCTGGGCGAGGGCCGCTTCGAGATGGCCGGCAAGCTCACCATCAAGGGCGTCAGCAAGTACGTGACGGTGCCCGTGAGCATCGTGTCGTCGGGCGGCGCGTATTCGGTCGCCACGGGCACCCTCACGATCCAGCGGCTCGACTACAAGGTGGGCGACGGCGAATGGACCGACACCTCGGTGGTCGGCAACGAGGTGCAGGTGCGCTTCAAGCTGACGCTCGCGGGCCTCGGGCCGCTGTGACGACGATTTCATTTCCCATGCATCCTTCTTCCCTTGCCATGAACAAGCTCTTCTTCGCCGCGGTCCTGTGTGCGGGCGCGGCCCTGCCGCTGGCCGCAACGGCCCAGGAATACACCGCGCCGCCGCTGGCCGCCAAGCCCGCGGGCGGGCCGGTCAAGAACGCCAGCTACGTGATCGACCCGACCCACACCTTCGTCATGTACGAGATGGGCCACTACGGCACCACCACCAACCGCGGCCGCTTCAGCACCAAGGACGGTTCGGTGCAGATCGACGGCACCGGCGCCAGCGGCAAGGTCGACATCACGATGGACATCAGCTCCATCAACACCGGCGTCGACCTGCTCAACCGCCACGTGCAGAGCAAGGACTTCTTCAACGTGGCCGAATTCCCCACCGGCCGCTTCGTGGCCGAGCGCATCGACTTCAGCGGCGACAAGGTGACCGACGTGCCCGGCACGCTCACGCTCATGGGCCAGACCAAGCCGGTGACGCTGAAGGCCGTGCGCTTCAACTGCTACCTGAATCCGCTGATCAACCGCCAGGTCTGCGGCGGCGACTTCGAGGCCACCGTGCAGCGCAGCGACTGGGGCATCACCTGGGGCCTGAACTTCGGCTTCGAGAACAAGGTAAAGCTGCTGGTGCAGGTCGAAGCCGTGAACGTGCAGTAATGACGACGACACCAGGAGCCACGCGATGATGGACACCACCCTTTCCCTGCTCGGCATCGCCGGCGCCATGGCCGTGGGCGCGATGAGCCCCGGCCCGAGCTTCGTCATGGTGGCGCGCACGGCCGTGGCCTCGCGCAGCGACGGGCTCGCGGCGGCCCTGGGCATGGGCGCTGGCGGGCTGGCGTTCTCCATCGCAGCGCTGGCCGGGCTGCAGGCAGCGTTCCTCGCGGTGCCGGCGCTGTACCTCGCGATCAAGGCCTTCGGCGGCGCCTACCTGATCTACCTGGGCTTTCGCATCTGGCGCGGCGCGCGGCAGCCACTCGCGATCACGCCCGACACGGACGCCTCGCCGCGCCAGCAAGGCCGCAGCGGACGCACCTTCCTGCTCGGCCTGGCCACGCAGGTCAGCAACCCGAAGACGGCGGTGGTGTACGCCAGCATCTTCGCGGCCTTCCTGCCGCGCGAGGTGCCGCTGGTGCTGGCGCTCGCGGTGCCGGCCGTGATCTTCTGCATCGAGACGGGCTGGTACGCGATCGTCGCGCTGGCGCTGTCCTCGGCCGCGCCGCGCGCCGCCTACCTGCGCTACAAGACCTGGATCGACCGTGCGGCCGGCGGCGTGATGGGCCTGCTGGGCCTGCGGCTGGTGTGGTCGGCCGTGCGCGGCACCTGATCGATCAGGTTCGACCGGCGATGCCGGCTCCGGGCAATGCGCCCGGGGGAAGCCGCGTCTTTCTTCACGCGGTCTGGATTTCTTGAGGGGATGTGCGCGGCAGCCGGGTTGTTTTCAATCGGCAACGGCTATGGTCCCGCTTCCAGGTCCAGCTTCGTCATCAAGCCAATCGCATGCCATTCGTCCACCAACTCCTGATCGCCGCCGCTCTCACGGTTGTTGCAACACAGTCCTCTTCCGCGACGCTACAGGACGAAGATCTGAACAGGGCCCTGCAGGGCGTGTGGTGCAACTCCGATGACGGTGGAAAAACGTGCCATGGGTATGACGAATACGTCGACGGCACAAGCTCCTTTTGTGGGGCTTTTCCTGAAAGCAAGGAGCCCTACACCGCGGCAATGCGCTACAAGATTCAGGGCAATCGCATCTGCGCCGTGATCACTGCGAGCAGCAACCCGATCATTGGGCCCGGCTTTTCATTCTGCGATGAGATTCTTGAGATCGACGAACACTCCGTGCGCTCTTACATGGCCTGGTTCGATACGGTCGAGACGAGATTTCGTGTCCCGAAGTCTCAAATGACCTGCGCGACTCCCGAAAAGCCACCGCTCCCGCGTTGAGGCTCGCCGCCAGCGACCATCTGCGGCAGCGCCATGCTTGCAAAGCCTTTCGCGAAGCACCGCTGCGCTACAGCAAGCTCTCGGGCGTGAGCGGCGCCAGCAGCTCGAGCATGGTGCGGTCCCAGAAGCCCGAGTCGGGTTCTTCGTGCAGCACGGTGGTCTTGCCGCCTTCCTCGCTGACCCATTCGATGCGCCGCGAGCCGACTGCGCCCGCATCGGCGCCTTCGGCAAAGCGCAGCCGGTAGGCGCCCTGCTGCTTGAGCACATCGAGCAGCTTCAGGGTCTGCTGCGCCATCTCGGGGCTGCGGATGAACAGGCCGATCTCGGTGTTGTGGACCTCGGAGCGCGGATCGAAATTCATCGAGCCGACGAACAGGATGCGCTGGTCGATCACCGCCGACTTGGCATGCAGCCGGCCCACCGACGTGCCGAACAAACCCAGCCGCACGCTGCGCCGCGTGCGCGCGGAACTCAGCTCGTGCAGCTCGGCGCCCAGCGCCAGCATGTCGGCGCGGTAGCGGCGGTAGGCGGTGTGCACCAGCGGCTCGTCGGTGGCGGCGAGCGAGTTGGTGACCACGCTGATCTTCACGTTGCGCCCGCGGATCTCGCGCATCACCTCCAGCCCCGACGCGCCCGGGATCAGGTAGGGCGAGACCAGCGTCACCTCGCTGCGTGCGCGGCGCATCTGCTCGACCACGTTGTAGCGCACGCTATCGACGTCGAGCAGCGGCACGCCGCCGTACGACGCGGTCTTGCCGATCACGCGGTCGGGCGAATCGGCATACGCCTCGGCGGTGGTCCAGATCAGGCCGAGCTTGCCGGCGTCGAGGTCGTCGGCCACCGGGCTGTAGCCGAGCAGGTCGTTGGGCGCAGGTTTGGGCGGCGGCGGCGTGGTGTCGGGGCCGGTGGCGGCGTCGAAGCGGCGCTGCAGTTCTTCGCGCGGCAGGTCGGTGTGCACGACCGCGCCGATCGGGCGCACGTGCGGACTGTTCCAGTACTGGTCGAACAGCACGCCCAGGCGCGGGATCAGCGCGCCCGTCACGAAGGTGTCGAGGTCGATGAAGTTCGGGCCGGTGGTGCGGCGGAAGTACTGGTTGCCGATGTTGCGCCCGCCCGCCACCGCCATCGCACCGTCGGCGATGAAGAGCTTGTTGTGCATGCGGCGGTTGACGCGGCTGAAGTCGAAGAGCGAGGCGGTGAAGCGCTTGAGCAGGCTGCCGCGCCCGGCCGGGAACGGATTGAACAGGCGCAGCTCCACGTTCGGCGTGGCGGCCAGGCCGAGCAGCAACTCGTCTTCGCCGGACGTGTAGAGGTCGTCCATCAACAGGCGCACGCGCACGCCGCGCTGGGCCGCATCGCGCAGGGTGCGCAGCAGGTAGCGGCCGGTCTCGTCGTTCTCGATCTGGTAGTACTGCACGTCGAGCGTGCGCTGCGCGCGGCGCGCCAGCTGCAGCCGCGTGTCGAAGGCGAAGTCGCCGCCGGGCATCAGGCGAAAGCCGCTGAGGTCGGGGTCGGGCTGCGAGGCCAGCGCGATCTTGCCGAGCGCGGTGTCGGCCGAGACGGCGATGGCCTTGGTGGGCGGGCGCGGTGCCTCGTCGGGCAGCGTGGCACAGCCGGCAAACAGCAGCGCCGCCGCGATGACGACCACCCAGTGCCCACAGCGCGACAGCAGGCGGCTCGTCATCGTCGGTCTTCTACAGGGCCTTGCGCAGATTGGCGGGCGCGATGCGCAGCGCTTCGCGGTACTTGGCGACGGTGCGGCGCGCGCACTCGATGCCCTGCTCTTTCAGCATCTCGGAAATCTGGCTGTCGGACAGCGGCTTCTTGATGCTCTCGGAACTCACGAACTGCTTGATCAGCGCGCGCACCGCGGTGCTCGACGCGTTGCCGCCGGTCTCGGTGCCCAGCGCCGAACCGAAGAAGTACTTCAGCTCGACCGTGCCGAAGGGCGTGGCCATGTACTTGGCGGTGGTCACGCGCGAGATGGTCGACTCGTGCAGGCCCAGCTCGTCGGCGATCTCGCGCAGCACCAGCGGGCGCATGGCCAGCTCGCCGTGCACGAAGTAGCTCTTCTGGCGCTCGACGATGGCGTTGCTCACGCGCAGGATGGTGTCGAAGCGCTGCTGGATGTTCTTGATGAACCAGCGCGCCTCCTGCAGCCGCTGCGACAGCGCCTGGCTGCCCTCGCCCTTGTGCGACTTGAGCGCGCCGGCGTAGATGTCGTGCACGCGCAGGCGCGGCATGACCTCGGGGTTGAGCATGACGCGGAACTTCACGTTGGTGCCGCGCCCGGTCTTGGTGACGATCACGTCGGGGATGACGATGTTGCGCTCGACGTCGACAAAGCGGCGCCCCGGCTTGGGTTCGAGCCGCGCAATGACCTGCAGCGCCGAGCGCACCAGGTCTTCGTTGGTGCGCGTGAGCGTGGCCAGGCGCTTGAAGTCGCGCCGCGCGAGCAGCTCCATCGGCTGCTTGCAGATCGCGATGGCGGTCTTGCGCACGAGCGCTTCGGCCTCGGTCTCGTCTTCGCTGGCGAGCGCCTTCAGCTGGATGCTCAGGCATTCGCCGAGGTCGCGCGCGCCGACGCCCACCGGCTCCAGGCTCTGCAGCAGGCCCAGCGCCACCTGGAAGTGGTGCACGAGGTCGTCGAACTGGTCGTTGTCGTCGCCCGCCAGGCCCGAAGCCAGCGCGGGCAGCGAGTCTTCGAGGTAGCCGTCGTCGTTGAGCGACTCGATCAGGAAGCGCAGCGCGGCGCAGTCGTTTTCATTGAGCCGCAGGCTCAGCGCCTGGCGGTGCAGGAAGGACTGCAGCGACTCCTGGCTGCGCGCGAGTTCGGTGGCGTCGGCACGCTCGTCGTCGCCCAGGTTGTTCTGGCGCGCGGGCGCATCGCTGCCCCACTCGCTGTCGTCGGGCGCCATGTCGACGGTGCCGTCGCCTTCCCAGTCGGGCTCGCGCTCGGCGATCTCGGCGGCGGGGCCGTCGGTGTCGGGGGTCGAGGTGCTGGTGTCGCTGGACGTGGAGGAAGTGCTGGCGGCGGACGGCGTGAACTCGGCCTCGCCCTCGCCCGCGTCGTCGCGCGGCACCGGCGCATCGGCCGTGTCCAGCCCGAATTCCTCGCGCGCCGCTTCTTCCGCGGTGCGTTCGAGGAACGGGTTCTCGTCCAGCATCTGCTCCACTTCCTGGCTCAGTTCGAGCGTGGAGAGTTGGAGCAGGCGAATGGACTGCTGCAGCTGTGGCGTCAGCGCCAGATGCTGCGAGACGCGAAGGGACAGCCCTTGCTTCATGGAGACCCGACCCTCCCTTACATGCGGAAGTGCTCGCCCAGGTACACCCTGCGTACCTCGGCGTTGTCGACGATCTCCGAGGGTGTGCCTTGTGCCAGCACGTGCCCGTCGCTGATGATGAACGCGTGATCGCAGATGCCCAGCGTCTCACGCACGTTGTGGTCGGTGATGAGCACGCCGATGCCGCGCTCTTTCAGGAAGCTGATGATCCGCTGGATCTCGATCACCGCGATCGGGTCGATGCCGGCGAAGGGCTCGTCCAGCAGGATGAAGCGCGGCTGGGTGGCCAGCGCGCGTGCAATTTCAACGCGGCGACGCTCGCCGCCCGACAGCGCGAGCGCGGGCGAATCGCGCAGGTGGTCCACGCGCAGGTCGGCCAGCAGGTCGGCCAGGCGCTCTTCGGTGTGCTGCTTGGTCAGCGGCATCATGCGGCCGTTGGCGTCGGGCTCGCGCTGCAGCTCGAGCACGGCACGCACGTTTTCCTCGACCGTGAGCTTGCGGAAGATCGAGGCTTCCTGCGGCAGGTAGCTCAGGCCCATGCGCGCGCGGCGGTGAATGGGCATGTGGGCGATGGGCTCGCCGTCGATGGTGATCTCGCCGGCGTCGGCGCGCACCAGCCCGACGATCATGTAGAACGAGGTGGTCTTGCCCGCGCCGTTGGGGCCGAGCAGTCCGACGACCTCGCCCTTTTGCACATCGAGCGAGACGTCTTTCACGACCGTGCGGCTGCCGTAGCTCTTCTTGAGGCCGCGCGCCACGAGGCGGCTGCCCGGAATGCCGTCGGCGGCCTGGGTTCCTGCGGTTTCGATCACTTGCGCCCTTCCCCTTCGGTGCCGCCCAGCGTGGTGGTCGGGCGCAGCCCGGCGCCGGGCGCGGGGGTGGGTGCCGGGGCC
>NZ_BCUS01000108.1 GCF_001591345.1 Variovorax boronicumulans NBRC 103145
GCCGTGGCCGGTGCTGCCGCCCCGGCCGCCGCGGCCCCCGCCGTCGAAGCCGCACCGAGCGGCCATGCCGTGAAGTCACCGATGGTCGGTACCTTCTACCGTTCGTCCAGCCCGGGCGCCGCGGCTTTCGTCGAAGTCGGCAGCAAGGTGAACGAGGGCGACACGCTCTGCATCATCGAGGCGATGAAGATCCTCAACGAAATCGAGGCCGACAAGGCCGGCACGGTCACGCAGATCCTCGGCGAAAACGGCCAGGCGGTCGAATACGGCCAGCCGCTGTTCATCATCGAGTAAGCATGTTCAAGAAGATTCTGGTTGCAAACCGGGGGGAGATCGCCCTTCGGATCCAGCGTGCCTGCAGCGAAATGGGCATCAAGGCCGTGATGGTCTATTCCGAAGCCGATCGCGAAGCCAAGTACGTCAAGCTGGCGCAGGAAGCCGTGTGCATCGGCCCGGCGCCTTCGGGCCTGAGCTACCTCAACATGCCGGCCATCATCTCGGCCGCCGAGGTGACCGACGCCGAAGCCATCCACCCCGGCTACGGTTTCCTGAGCGAGAACGCCAATTTCGCCGAACGCGTGGAGCAAAGCGGCTTCCAGTTCATCGGCCCGACGCCCGACAACATCCGCACGATGGGTGACAAGGTCTCGGCCAAGCAGGCCATGATCAAGGCTGGCGTGCCCTGCGTGCCCGGCTCGGAAGGCGAGCTCTCGGACGACGCCGCCACCAACAAGCGCATCGCCCGCGCGATCGGCTACCCGGTCATCATCAAGGCGGCAGGCGGCGGCGGTGGCCGCGGCATGCGCGTGGTGCACACCGAGGCGGCGCTGGTCAACGCGATCCAGATGACCAAGGCGGAAGCCGCCGCGGCCTTCAACAATCCGGCCGTGTACATGGAGAAGTTTCTCCAGAACCCGCGCCACATCGAAATCCAGATCCTCGCGGACAAGCACAAGAACGCGGTCTACCTGGGCGAGCGCGACTGCTCCATGCAGCGCCGCCACCAGAAGGTGATCGAGGAATCGCCGGCCCCCGGCATTCCGCGCAAGCTGATCGAGAAGATCGGCGAGCGCTGCGCCACCGCCTGCAAGAAGATCGGCTACCGCGGCGCCGGCACCTTCGAGTTCCTGTACGAGAACGGCGAGTTCTACTTCATCGAGATGAACACGCGCGTGCAGGTGGAGCATCCGGTCACGGAGTTCACCACCGGCATCGACATCGTGAAGACGCAGATCATGGTCGCCGCCGGCGAGAAGCTGCCGTTCACGCAGCGCCAGATCGAGATGCGCGGCCACGCCATCGAGGTGCGCATCAACGCCGAAGACCCGTGGAAGTTCACGCCGTCGCCGGGCCGCATCACCATGTGGCACCCGCCGGGCGGCCCGGGCGTGCGCGTCGACTCGCACGTGTACACCAACTACTTCGTGCCCCCGAACTACGACTCGATGATCGGCAAGATCATCGTGTACGGCGACACCCGCGAACAGGCCATGGCGCGCATGCGCACGGCCCTGAACGAGACGGTGATCGAAGGCATCCAGACCAACATGCCGCTGCACCGCGAGCTGATGGTCGACGCCAAGTTCATGAGCGGCGGCACCAACATCCACTACCTGGAAGAGTGGCTCGCGGCGCACAAGCGCTGAGTCCACGCGCAACGCCCTGTATGTTTGAACTCCGCCTGATGGCGCCGGAAGACCGGGTCGAAATGCTCGGCGATGCGCTCGACGCACTCGATGCGCTGAGCGTGTCGGTCGAAGATGCCGATGCGCAGACCGATGCCGAGCAGGCCCTGTTCGGCGAGCCCGGCATGCCGCCGCCCAAGGAGGGCTGGCAGCGTTCGCGCGTGATCGCGCTGTTCCCCGACGAAGCGGCCGCCCACGAGGCGGCCTCGGTGCTCGCACTGCAGGACTTCTTCGAAGGCTGCGCGGTGCTCGGCGTGGCGCCGGTGCCTGACCAGGACTGGGTGCGGCTCACGCAATCGCAGTTCGCGCCGGTCGAGATCACGCCCGAATTCTGGATCGTGCCCACCTGGCACGAGCCGCCCGCGCAGGCCAAGCAGGTGATCCGGCTCGATCCGGGCCTGGCCTTCGGCACGGGCACGCACCCGACCACGCGCATGTGCCTGCGCTGGATTGCGACGCAAGGCGAGGGCGCCTTTGCCGACCAGCGCGTGCTCGACTACGGCTGCGGCTCCGGCATCCTGGCCATCGGCGCGGCCAAGTTCGGCGCGCGCAACATCGACGCCGTCGACATCGACGAAGCCGCGGTCTCCTCGACCCGGCTCAACGCCGAGGCCAACGGCGTGCAGCTGAACGCAGGCCTGCCCGAAGCGGCGAAGGGCGAGTACCAGACGGTGCTCGCCAACATCCTCGCGACGCCGCTCAAGGTGTTGGCGCCGCTGCTGCGCAGCCACGTGGCCGCCGGCGGTTCGCTGGTGCTGGCCGGCATCCTCGAGCGCCAGGCCGATGAGCTCAAGGCGGCCTATGCGCCGTACGCCGCGCTCGAAGTCAGCGACACCGAGGACGGCTGGATCCTCATGACCGCGCGCTGCTGAAGCGCGCGGCCGGGCGCTCGCACCGCGGGCGCCCCGGGCACCTGCCTGCACGGCGAGGGCCCAACCCTACAATCGCCCGGTCATGAGCCTCGTCACGCGTTGCCCCGCTTGCACCACCACCTTCAAGGTGGTGCGCGACCAGCTTCGCATCTCGGACGGCTGGGTGCGCTGCGGCCGCTGCAGCCATGTGTTCGATGCCACGCTCGACCTGCAGGAGGCGCCCGATGGTGCGGTGTCCGCGCCTGCCGCGCCGGCACCCGCGCCCACGCCGTCACCTTCGCCGATGTCGTCGATGGCCGCACTGGTGGCGTCTTTCGAGGACGCGCGCATCGACCTGGCGGCCGCACGGCCGGCGGTCGAGGAGGCCGACTTTCTCGACGACGAGTCCGAGCCGCAGGCGCCACCGCCTGCCCCGCAAGACGAAGCCGGGCTGTCGACCGCCGCCACCAACGTCGCGCCGGCTGCGTCCCCGCTGCCTTTCGAGCTGACGCTGCCTGCGCACGGCCTCGCCGCGGACGAGCCCTGGTCCGACCTCGATGCCACCGAACCCGCATGGCGTCCGCCCGCGAGTTCGCTGCCGCCGTTTCCGAACATCGACCTGAACCTCGGCGCACCGCCTCCCGCATCGCCGCCGCCTGCGCCGCCCTTGCCCGACTTGCCGCGCAGCTCAGCGCTGCGCGGGCTGGTTGCAGCGACCGGTGAGAACGACGACGGCGCGGCCGCGGAGCGCGAGCAGGAAGAGAAAGACCACGACCAGCTCCTGATCCAGAAGGCGCTGCGCCGTGCGCGCGCCAAGTCGGCCAAGATCGCGAACGCCAAGGCCCGCGACGCGCAACACGAAGAGGCCGCCGCGCCGCTGCCGGGCCCCGGCGTCCGTGCCGAAGGCGAGCCGGACTTCTCGCTCTCGGCGACCTTTGAGGCGCCTGAAGACCATCCCTTCGCCGAAGAAGACGAGCCGGCCGAAAAGGCCGCCGGCTTCTGGCAACGCAAGGGCGTGCGTCGTCTGCTCGTGCTGCTGGCTGTGCTCGCGGCGTTGGCCCTCATCGTGCAGATCGTTCGCCATGAGCGCGACGGCATCGTGGCGCGCCAGCCGAACCTGCGGCCCGCCCTGTCGGCGCTGTGCCAGTACACCGGCTGCGAGCTCGCGGCGCTGCGCCAGATCGGCGACATCGTGATCGAAGGCGCGGCCTTCGCGCGCGAGAAGAGCGGCGGCAACGACTACCGGCTGAGCTTCACCTTGCGCAATGCGGCGACCGTGCCGCTCGCCATGCCGGCCATCGAACTGTCGCTGCTCGACACGCAGGAACAAGCCGTCGTGCGGCGCGTGCTGACGCCCACCGACTACGGCGCGCCGGGCGTGCTGGCGGCGCGTGCCGACCGCGCGGCCTCGCTGCCGCTGACTCTGTCGGCCAGCGAGGCGGCGACACTGCCACCGATCGCGGGCTACCGCGTCGAAGCTTTCTATCCCTGAGCGGAGCGCCGACACGCGCGCCGCTCGTTCCCTTTCTCATCCAACCTACGGTCCACCCATGGCAGCAGTGATTTGCGGTTCCCTCGCGTTCGACACCATCATGACTTTCGAAGGCCGGTTCGCCGACCAGATCCTGCCGGACCAGCTGCACATCCTGAATGTGTCGTTCCTGGTGCCGGGCCTGCGCCGTGACTTCGGAGGCTGCGCCGGCAACATCGCCTACAGCCTCAACGCCCTGGGCGGCACGGCGCTGCCGATGGCCACGCTGGGCAGTGACGGCGCCGACTACGCCGAACGCATGCGCACGCTGGGCATCAGCACGGAGTTCGTGCGTCAGCTCGACGACACCTTCACCGCGCAGGCGATGATCATGAACGACACGGACAACAACCAGATCACGGCGTTCCATCCCGGCGCGATGCAGCAGGCGCACATCACGAAGGTGGTGGCGCGCGAGGACATCAAGCTCGGCATCATCGCGCCCGACGGCCGCGAGGCGATGCTGCAGCACGCCGAGCAGTTCGCCGCCGGCGGCATTCCCTTCGTGTTCGATCCGGGCCAGGGCCTGCCGATGTTCGACGGCGACGCGCTGCGCCACTTCATCGAGCTCGCGAGCTGGGTCGTGGTCAACGACTACGAAGGCAAGCTGCTGTCGCAGCGCACGGGCTGGAGCCTGGCCGAGATCTCGCAACGCGTGCGCGGCCTCGTGGTCACGCTGGCTGCTGAGGGTTGCGAGGTGTGGACCGGCGGCGAGCGCGAGCACGTGCCCGGTGTGACGCCCACGGCGGTGATTGAGCCCACGGGTTGCGGCGATGCATGGCGCGGTGGCCTGCTGTACGGCCTGGAAAAGGAATGGCCGCTGGCCCGCTGCGCAGCCCTCGGCAACCGCATCGGCGCGCTCAAGATCGCCCAGCGCGGACCGCAGAACTACCAGATCGATCGCGCGACGCTCGACCTGTGATTTGCTGACGACCCGCCCGCATCGCTTCGGCGATTCGGCGACAGCGGGCGCCCATGAAAAAAGCCCGGCACCTTGCGGTGCCGGGCTTCGTGCCTTTCAAGGCCGCTGAGAATTCACTCAGGGCTTGCTGGCCGTCGGAAACGGCCAGGCTGCCTGGGGATTCAGCGTCGTTTGCGCCGCAGGGGCAGGCGCTACGGCAGCCTTCGCAGGCGCGGCGGCCTTCTTGGCAGCAGGCTTCTTGGCAGCAGCGGCAGGCTTGGCAGCGGGCTTTTTCGCGGCTTTCTTGGCCGCGGCCTTCTTGGCAGGGGCCTTCTTGGCGGCAGCCTTCTTCGCAGGGGCCTTCTTGGCAGCAGCCTTCTTGGCAGGCGCCTTCTTCGCTACGGCCTTCTTGGCAGGCGCCTTCTTGGCGGCGGCCTTCTTTGCCGGAGCCTTCTTGGCAGCGGCCTTCTTCGCCGGTGCAGCCTTCTTCGCTACGACCTTCTTGGCTGCAACCTTCTTGGCCGCGACCTTCTTTGCCGGAGCCTTCTTCGCTACGACCTTCTTGGCGACAGCCTTCTTGGCCGGAGCCTTCTTGGCAGCGACCTTCTTTGCCGGAGCCTTCTTCGCGGCGACAGCCTTCTTAGCCGGAGCCTTCTTTGCAGCGGCCTTCTTGGCCGGCGCTTTCTTTGCAGTTGCCATTTCTATTTCTCCTTGATCAAGTTGAAAAAATCAACCTATTGAAGCACTCCACGCGCGTTGGGAGCGTGAAGCGATTCATGGCGTTGGAATCTGAGCCCCAGCACCATGAACACCTGAGCCCTCGTCCATGCCGCGCTCTTTGGCGCAGTCGGTGGCAAGGGCAATTCTTGAATTCATGAATTGTTGTGTATCGAAAAATTCAATCCCAGGAGAGCGCACCACCCGACTGGTACTCGATCACGCGGGTTTCGAAAAAGTTGCGCTCTTTCTTCAGGTCAATCATTTCGCTCATCCAGGGGAACGGGTTTTCCTCGTTCGGGAAGAGCGTTTCGAGGCCGATCTGCTGCGCGCGCCGGTTGGCGATGTAGCGCAGGTAGCCTTTGAACATGGAGGCGTTCATGCCGAGCACGCCACGCGGCATGGTGTCTTCGGCGTATTTGTATTCGAGCTCGACGGCCTTCATGAAGAGGTCCTTGATCTCGGCCTTGAACTCTGCGGTCCACAGGCCGGGATTCTCGAGCTTGAGCTGGTTGATCAGGTCGATGCCGAAATTGCAGTGCATCGACTCGTCGCGCAGGATGTACTGGTACTGCTCGGCAGCGCCGGTCATCTTGTTCTGGCGGCCCAGCGCAAGGATCTGCGTGAAGCCGACGTAGAAGAAGAGGCCTTCCATCAGGCAGGCGAACACGATGAGCGACTTGAGCAGCGTCTGGTCGGTCTCGTGCGTGCCGGTCTTGAAGTTCGGGTCGCTGATGGCGTCGATGAACGGGATCAGGAACTGATCCTTCTCGCGGATCGACGGCACTTCGTTGTAGGCGTTGAAGATCTCGCTCTCGTCCAGGCCGAGCGACTCGACGATGTACTGGTACGCGTGCGTGTGGATCGCTTCCTCGAAGGCCTGGCGCAGCAGGAACTGGCGGCACTCGGGAGCCGTGATGTGGCGGTAGGTGCCCAGCACGATGTTGTTGGCGGCCAGCGAATCGGCGGTCACGAAGAAGCCGAGGTTGCGCTTGACGATGCGGCGCTCGTCTTCGGTCAGGCCGTTCGGGTCCTTCCACAACGCGATGTCGCGCGTCATGTTCACCTCTTGCGGCATCCAGTGGTTGGCGCAGGTGGCGAGGTACTTTTCCCAGGCCCACTTGTACTTGAACGGCACCAGCTGGTTGACGTCGGTCTGGCCGTTGATGATCCGCTTGTCGGAAGCCTTGACGCGCTGGCCTGCAGCGGCGGCCACCGGTGCGGTGGCAGTGGCGGGTTGTGCAAGCGACGAAGTCGGAGCGGCGACCGCGCGGCCAGCGGAAAGACCGCCGGTCGATGCGTGGTGCTGCTGCAATCCTTGTTGCATATCCTTTGGTAAGGAGGGCTTGACTTCTTCGTCCCAGGTCAACATAGAAAAATCCAATGCGCAATTATCGGAGCAACGATGTGAGTTGCAAAGTGCTCGTTCACATCGTGCGCCATTTATGGGGTTGTTATGTTGCTCGCATGCATCGCGCGACGTCAGTCAATGCCTTGATTGATTGAACGTCGCGCGCTTTTCACTTGTGCGAGCACCTCGCTGATCGATCGAAGCGTCTTGTGTGTTGACGCTTCACTTGCACATCACTGGCAGGCTTCGCAGGTCGGATCGTCGACACCGCAGAACGCGATGTCGGTGGCGGGCATCGCGCTCATCTGTGCCTTCGCTGCAGCAGCGGCGGCTTCGAGTGCGCTCATGCCCGAGGGTGCGTCGTTGCCCGACGACACCGCGTTGAGACGGCCCGATTGCACCGTCGACTTTTCAGCGTGCGTCGCGCTCTGCGTGCGCAGGTAGTAGGTGGTCTTCAGGCCGCGCAGCCAGGCGAGCTTGTAGGTGTCGTCGAGCTTCTTGCCCGAGGCGCCGGCCATGTAGATGTTCAGCGACTGCGCCTGGTCGATCCACTTCTGGCGACGCGCGGCGGCTTCCACCAGCCACGTCGTCTCGACTTCGAACGCGGTGGCGTACAGCGCCTTCACGTCCTGCGGCACGCGGTCGATGGGACGCAGCGAACCGTCGAAGTGCTTCAGGTCCATGACCATCACGTCGTCCCACAGGCCCAGGCGCTTCAGGTCGCGCACCAGGTAGTGGTTGATCACGGTGAACTCGCCCGACAGGTTCGACTTGACCGACAGGTTGCCGAAGCAGGGTTCGATCGAGGCGTCCACGCCGATGATGTTCGAGATGGTCGCCGTGGGGGCGATGGCCACGCAGTTCGAATTGCGCATGCCGTCGGCCTTGATCTTGGCGCGCAGCGAATCCCAGTCGAGGGTGGCCGAGCGGTCCACTTCGACGTAGCCACCGCGGGCCTTCTCGAGCAGGTCGAGCGAGTCGATCGGCAGGATGCCCTTGTCCCACAGCGAGCCCTTGTAGCTCGAGTACTTGCCGCGTTCCTTGGCCAGCTCGGTCGAGGCCCAGTAGGCGTGGTAGCAGATGGCTTCCATCGACTCGTCGGCGAACTGCACGGCTTCTTGCGAGGCGTAGGGAATGCGCAGTTCGTACAGCGCGTCCTGGAAGCCCATCAGGCCCAGGCCGACCGGGCGGTGGCGCAGGTTCGAATCGCGCGCCTTCTTCACGGCGTAGTAGTTGATGTCGATCACGTTGTCGAGCATGCGCATCGCGGTCGAGATGGTGCGCTTGAGCTTTTCCTGGTCGACCTTGCCGTCCTTCAGGTGCTGCAGCAGGTTCACGGAACCCAGGTTGCACACGGCGGTTTCGGTGTCGCTGGTGTTCAGCGTGATCTCGGTGCACAGGTTCGACGAGTGCACCACGCCGGCGTGCTGCTGCGGCGAGCGCACGTTGCAGGCGTCCTTGAACGTGATCCAGGGGTGGCCGGTCTCGAACAGCATCGTGAGCATCTTGCGCCACAGGTCCGAGGCCTGGAGGGTGCGCGCGGGCTTGATCTCGCCGCGGGCGGCCTTCTCTTCGTAGGCGACGTAGGCCTTCTCGAAGTCGGCGCCGAACAGGTCGTGCAGGTCAGGCACGTTGGAGGGCGAGAACAGCGTCCAGGTGCCCTTTTCCATCACGCGGCGCATGAACAGGTCGGGGATCCAGTTGGCGGTGTTCATGTCGTGCGTGCGGCGGCGGTCGTCGCCGGTGTTCTTGCGCAGCTCCAGGAACTCCTCGATGTCGAGGTGCCAGGTTTCCAGGTACGTGCAGACGGCGCCCTTGCGCTTGCCGCCCTGGTTCACGGCCACGGCCGTGTCGTTCACCACCTTCAGGAACGGCACCACGCCTTGCGATTCGCCGTTGGTGCCCTTGATGTGGCTGCCCAGTGCGCGCACGCGGGTCCAGTCGTTGCCCAGGCCGCCGGCGAACTTCGACAGCAGCGCGTTTTCCTTGATCGACTCGTAGATGCCGTCCAGGTCGTCGGGCACGGTGGTCAGGTAGCAGCTGGACAGCTGCGAGCGCAGCGTGCCGGCGTTGAACAGGGTGGGCGTGCTCGACATGAAGTCGAACGACGACAGCACTTCGTAGAACTCGATGGCGCGGGCTTCGCGGTCGATTTCGTTCAGCGACAGGCCCATGGCCACGCGCATGAAGAACGCCTGCGGCAGCTCGATGCGGGTCTTGCGCACGTGCAGGAAGTAGCGGTCGTACAGGGTCTGCAGGCCCAGGTAGTCGAACTGGTTGTCGCGCTCGGCCTTCAGGGCGGCGCCCAGGCGGGGCAGGTCGTACTGCAGCAGCTTCTCGTCGAGCAGCTCGTTCTCGACGCCCTTCTTGATGAACTGCGGGAAGTAGTCGGCGTAGGCGGTGGCGCGCTCGACCGGCATCACTTCGCGGCCGATGATCTCCTTGAAGATCGTGTGCAGCAGCAGGCGCGCGGTGGCGAAGGTGTAGTCGGGGTCCTTCTCGATCAGCGTGCGGGCAGCGAGGATGGAGGCCTTGTAGACCTCGTCCAGCGGCACGCCGTCGTACAGGTTGCGCATCGTCTCCGCGACGATGGGGGCGGCGGTGATGCTGTCGCCCAGGCCCTGGCAGGCCGATTCGATCAGGCCCTTGAGCTCGTTCAGGTCCAGCGCCACGCGCTCGCCGTTGTCGAGCACGTGCAGCGCCGGTGCGGCGGGCACGTCCTGCTCGCCTTGCTTCGAACGTTCCTGGGTGCGGCGTTCGCGGTACAGCACGTAGGCGCGCGCGATTTCATGGTGGCCGCCGCGCATCAGGCCGAGCTCGACCTGGTCCTGCACGTCTTCGATGTGGAAGGTGCCGCCGCCCGGACGCGAGCGCACCATGGCGCGGATCACGCCTTGCGTCAGCGTGTCGACGGTCTCGCGCACGCTGGCGGAAGCCGCGCCCTGGGTGCCGTGCACCGCCAGGAAGGCCTTCATCATGGCGATGGCGATCTTGTTCGGCTCGAAGGGAACGACGGCGCCGTTGCGGCGGATGATCTGGTAGTGCGCGAGGTTCTGACCGGTGGGCGAGCCCGCAGTGTCTTGTTGCTGCTGCGGCGTCGCGGGGACGGCGCGGGGGGTCGACGGGGTGTTCAGTGCAGTTTGCATTCGCTTCCTCTCGGTTGTGCAATTCTTGTTGGTTGGCAAGGCCTCGCGGGCCTTGCGTCGGCGTTGTTGCCGAACGGGAAGACACTATATCTAGGGTGTCTGTGCCCTACAAGCCACTACAGGTAGTGTTTTCCTATGGACGCAACCCTGACAGGAATTGCGCCGCACTCAGCGCATCGCCAGCGATGCCGCGTGAATACTGGCCCATGGTGGCGCAACCCGCATGGGGCGCGGCTTGCAAGGCGATTTGGGCCTGCAGCCCGCATGGTTGCTACGTCGCGTGCCTGCGCTTGCGAGATTGCTGCGCTGCGAGAGCGGCGCATCGCGGGCCACGGAGCGATTGAAAAAATTAGCGCGCCACCACCTGCTCGGGAAACATCTGTGGATTCCAGCCGAGCTGTTCGCGCAGCAGGCGCCAGTCGAAACCGGCGCCGGGGTCCTGCTTGCGACCGGGCGCGATGTGCTCGTGGCCGGCGATGTGGGCGATGGCGTAGTGCTGCGCGAGCGCGGCGCAGAGGCTGGCCAGCGTCTCGTACTGCGCCTCCTCGAAGCGTTCGCCCTCGAGGCCTTCGAGCTCGATGCCGACGGAGTCGTCGTTGCAGTTGGTGCGCCCGCGCCACGACGACACGCCGGCATGCCAGGCGCGGTCCTCGCAGCTCACGAACTGCCAGAGCTCGCCGTTGCGCCGCACATAGAAATGCGAGGACACCTCGAGCCCGCGGATCGACTGGAAGTACGGGTGCGCGTCCCAGTCGAGCCGGTTGGTGAAGAGCTGCTGCACCGCGTCGCTGCCGTATTCGCCCGGTGGCAGGCTGATGGAGTGCAGCACGATCAGGTCGGTCTGCGCGCCGACGGGGCGCGGGCCGAAGTTGGGCGAGGGCAGGGCCTTGGCGAAGCGGTACCAGCCGGCGCGCCAGAGTCCGTCGTCGCCGGCCGGTGTCGTGGCGAGGTCGTCAGTCGTCGGCATGCGCGGTGGCACCGTCGTCGCCGTTGGGCGTGGAGATGCCCAGGCGCGCGATGCGGTAGCGGATCTGGCGCAGGCTCATGCCCAGCCGCGCGGCGGCGGCCGTGCGGTTGAAGCCGCTCTCGTGCAGCGCGCGCACGAGAATCTCACGCTCCTGCTGGTCGAGCCAGGCTTGCAGGTCGGAGGGCAGCGGCGGCGGCGCGGGCTTGGGCTCGACGGCGGGCGCGGGGGCCGTAGCCACCGCAACGGCGGCTGGCGCTTCGGCGGATTCGTTGCGCTGCGCGGCCGGCATTGGCGTCATCGCGCCCATCAGGTCGATGTGCAGCTCGTCGCCGTCGTTCAGCGCCACCGCGCGGTGCAGCAGGTTCTCGAGCTCGCGCACGTTGCCGTCGAGCGGGTGCTGGGCCAGGCGCTGCAGCAGCGCGTCGGACAGGCGCGGCACGGGCAGGCCGCCGTCCTGCGCGATGCGCGCGAGCAGCGCGGTGCACAGCGCAGGCAGGTCTTCGCGGCGCTCGCGCAACGCGGGCACGGCGATCTCGATCACGTTGAGGCGGTAGAACAGGTCCTGCCGGAAGCGGCCGGCCAGCACCTCGGCGTGCAGGTCTTTATGGGTGGCGCTCACGATGCGCACGTCGACCGCGTCTTCCTGCGTCGAGCCGATGGCGCGCACGCTGCGTTCCTGGATGGCGCGCAGCAGCTTCGACTGCATGGCCAGCGGCAGGTCGCCGATTTCGTCGAGGAACAGCGTGCCGTCGCGCGCCGCCTGGAAGTAGCCATCGCGGTCTTGCGACGAGCCGGTGTACGAGCCTTTCTTGGCGCCGAAGAACTCGGCCTCGAGCAGGTTCTCGGGGATCGCGCCGCAGTTCACCGCGACGAAGGGGCCTTCGCTGCGCTGGCTGCAGCCGTGCACGGCGCGCGCGACGAGTTCCTTGCCGGTGCCCGATTCGCCGCGCACCAGCACCGGCGCCATGCCGCGCGCCACCTTGGCGATGCGCGACTTCACGAGGCGCATCGGGTCGGAGTCGCCGACCAGCCGGTCGAGCGCGGTGGCGCCGCTGCGCGTCACGGCCAGCACATCGGGGCGCTCGCCGCCGTGGCCGGCGGCCTGCGGCGCCGGCTTCTGCGGCACGACCACCGCCGCGCGGTTGGCCTGCACGGCCGACGCCACCACGGCGCGGAACTGCTTCAGGTCGACCGGCTTCGTGAGGTAGTCGAAGGCGCCGGCCTTCAGGGCCTCGACCGCGTTCTCGGCCGAGCCGTAGGCGGTCATGACCACGCAGCGCTCGCTGCGCTGGTCTTTCTGGATGCGGTGGATGATCTCCATGCCTTCGCCGTCGGGCAGCCGCATGTCGGTGATCACGGCGTCGAAGCGGCCGGCTTCCAGGTGCTGCCAGGCTTCGGACACGCTGCCCGCGGCTTCCACCCGGTAGCCCTCACGCAGCAGCGTGAGTTCGTAGAGCGTGCGCAGGTCGGGTTCGTCGTCGATGACGAGGATCTGCGCGGGGCGCGGGGCGGCGGCGGAAGGCGGGAGGGAGCTCACGGCCGCTATTGTGTCAGCCGGTTTTCGCTCGGTGCGAAGCTGACGAAGAATTCGTTGCCCTCGGGGCCGCCCGGCACCAGCGCGCGCCGTTCGTAGCCGATGGTGGCGCCGTGGCGCCGGCACAGCTCGCGGCACAGGAACAGGCCCAGGCCGCTGGAGCGGCTCTCGGACGAGAAGAAGGGTTCGAACAGGTGGCGCTGCACCGCCGGTTCCAGCGGCGCACCGTCGCTCCACACCAGCAACGCGGCGCGCTGCACGCCGGCCCGCTGCACCGTGGTGATGACCTGGATCGCGCCCTCGCGCTGGCTCGCGTAGCGCGCCGCGTTGTCCAGCAGGTTCACCAGCAGGCGGCGCAGGTGCTCGGCTTCGAAGCGCACCTCGCTGCCCGGCGCCTCGAGCGCCACGCGCACGCCCTTGCGCTGGGTCTGGCGTATCCATTCCTCGGCCAGGATCTGCGCCGCCGGGTCGAGCACCAGCTGTTCGCCCAGCGAGAGCACGCGCTGCTGGCGCGCGCGCGAGACGTCGAGCACGTCGTCCACGATGCGCGCCAGGCGCTGCGCGTTGTGCTGCACCATGTCGGTCAGCTTGCGGTGCGCCGGGTCGGTCAGGTCTTCGCTGAGCAGTGCGCTGGCCTGCGCGATGGCGGCCAGCGGGTTGCGGATTTCATGCGCCACCGCGGCCGACATGCGGCCCATCGCGGCGAGCTTTTCGGTGCGGATGCGGGCTTCGAGTTCGCGCAGGTCCTGCAGGAACATCACGCACAGGCTGTCGGCGCGGCGGTCGTCGGTGGGCGTGAGCCGGGTGCGCACGCGCACCTCGCGCGCCGCGCCGCGGGCCTGCGCCACTGGGATCTCTTCCGTCTGCGGGGCGCGCCGCGCGAAGGTCTGGCGCGCCAACGCGGCCAGCGCGTGCCAGGCCGGCTGGGTGTGCAGCGGGAACGGCAGCGGCAGCTGCGCCAGGCCCTGGCCGAGGATCGCGTCGGCCGCCGGGTTGGCCGCGTGCACCAGGCCCTCGGCATCGATCACCAGCACGCCTTCGCTGAGGGTTTCGATCACCAGGTCGTTGACCTGCGCCTGCATCTGCGCGTGGCTGCGGCTGCGCTGCGCCACCGCTTCTTCGCGCGCCAGCCGGCGCGCCAGCTCGTGTGCGAGCAGCGCCACCACGAACAGGCCGGTGCCGGTGAGGGCGGCCTGCACGAAGCGCGCCGAAGGATCGCCGGGTTGCTGCAGCCAGTGCCAGCCGGCGTCGGCCAGCAGCAGCAGCGTCACGGTGGCCGTGGTGCCCAGGCCCACGAGCAGCGTGCCGAGCACCGCGCTCATCAAGACGGGCAGCGCGAACAACGGCGTGTAGTTGACGCTGCCGCCCTGCAGCACCTGCAAGGCGCTGAAGATGCCCAGGTCGACCCCGATGGTCAGCAGCCAGAGCGTCGAGAAGCCGCGGATCGGTGGTTCGAAGTGCGCGTAGCGCATCTCCAGCCAGGCCAGCACGAGGTAGCCGCCCGACAGCACGATCGGCAGCGGCTGCACGGCCTGCCCGATGGCGAAGGCCACGCCCTGCAGCAGCACCAGCACCAGTGCCACGAAACAGCGCGCCGCCATGAAGCCGCGCCACAGCCGCAGCAGAGCCGTGCTGTCGCCGGCGCCCAGGTCGAGCACGTCCCAGTCGGTGGCCGGCTCGCCGCGCGACCGGCGCAATGAACTCATGCGGAGGTGCCGGCCTGGCGGTGGGCGGCGCTGCAGAACACCGCGCCGTCCGGCCCGGGGAGTGCGTCGGCCGCGGGCAGGTGCAGCCCGCAATGGGCGCAGCGCACCATGGCCTGCGGCGGGCCGACGGCCGGCGTGCGCTGTTGCGCTTTTTTGGCGCGTTCCTGCTGCGCGTCGCGCATCTCTTCGCGCCGGTTCTTGCGCCAGAGCCAGATCGCGACCCACACCACCGCGAGGACGAGCAGGTACTTCATGCGGGCAGGCGCGTCAGCACGACTTCGAGCACGAAGCGCGAGCCCACGTAGGCCAGCAGCAGCAGCGCCGCGCCCGCATACAGCACGCGCCGCGCGGTGCGCCCGCGCCAGCCGAAGCGTGCACGGCCGGTCAGCAGGACCGCGAAGCTGAGCCAGGCGAGCACCGAGAAGATGGTCTTGTGGTCCCACTTCCAGGCGCGGCCGGCGGCGCCGTAGAGCTGTTCGCTGAACAGCAGGCCGGCCAGCAGCGTGGCCGACAGCAGCACGAAGCCCGCCGTGACGAAGCGGAAGGTGAGCCGTTCCAGCGTGAGCAGCGGCACGCCGGCCTGTGCATCGGCGCTGGCGAGGCGGATCTGCTTTTCGGCCCGCGTGATCAGCCAGGCGTGCACCACGGCGGCGCCGAACAGGCCGTACGAGGCGATGCCCAGCGCCAGGTGCAGCGGCAGCCAGGGCGAGGCGCTGACATGCAGCGGCGTGCCCGGGAACAGCAGCGCCAGCAGCACCGCCGCCGCGCCCAGCCAGGCCAGCGCACGGCGTGCCTTCAGTTGCGGGTACAGGCGGCTTTCGACCGCGTAGACCGTGAGCACCAGCCACGCCGTGACCGACAGCGCCGGCGCAAAACCGAAGCGAGGGTCGCCGCCGATCAGCCCGTGGCCGAGCACCGCAGCGTGCAGCAGCCATGCGATGCCGAGCGCCCATTGGGTGGTCTGGCGGCTGAGCCGCGCACCGGCGGCAGCGGCAAAACCGTAGGCTGCCGCGGTGGCGATGCCCAGTGCCACGCCGAGTGGGGAGGGGATCGCTAAAATCATCGGTGGAGTGTATAGGCTCGCCCCCCGGCTTCGCGCACGTCGCGTCGCTTCGCCCACCCCCGCCGGGGGCACCCCCCGCGAGAGAGCGGGCCCACATACCGCTTCCAGGTTTTCACGACTTTCCATCGGTCCGCTGCCGCGGACAACAAGGTATTTCCTTCATGGCCACCGCCCTCACCGAAAAGTTCTCCCGCCTCGTCAAGACGATGAGCGGCCAGGCGCGCATCACCGAAAGCAACGTGCAGGACATGCTGCGCGAGGTGCGCATGGCGCTGCTGGAGGCCGACGTGGCGCTGCCGGTGGTGCGCGACTTCGTCGCCCGCGTGAAGGAGAAGGCGCTCGGTCAGGAAGTGCTGGGCTCGCTCAAGCCGGGCCAGGCGCTGGTGGGCATCGTCAACCGCGAACTCGCCGCCACCATGGGCGAGGGCGTGTCGGACATCAACCTCGCGGCCCAGCCGCCGGCGGTGATCCTCATGGCCGGCCTGCAAGGCGCCGGCAAGACCACCACCACCGCCAAGCTGGCCAAGCACCTGATCGAGAAGCGCAAGAAGAAGGTGCTCACCGTGTCGGGCGACGTGTACCGCCCGGCCGCCATCGAGCAGCTCAAGACCGTCACCAAGCAGGCCGGTGCCGAGTGGTTCCCGAGCACGCCCGATCAGAAGCCGCTGGACATCGCGCGCGCCGCGCTCGACCACGCCAAGCGCCACTACTTCGACGTGCTGCTGGTCGACACGGCCGGCCGCCTGGCGATCGACGAAGTGCTGATGACCGAGATCAAGCAGCTGCACGCCGAGCTCGATCCGGTCGAAACCCTGTTCGTGGTCGACGCCATGCAGGGCCAGGACGCGATCAACACCGCCAAGGCCTTCAAGGAAGCGCTGCCCCTCACCGGCATCATCCTGACCAAGACCGACGGCGATTCGCGCGGCGGTGCGGCGCTGTCGGTGCGCCAGGTGACGGGCGTGCCGATCAAGTTCGCCGGCGTGAGCGAGAAGATCGACGGCCTCGAGGTGTTCGACGCCGAGCGCCATGCGGGCCGCATCCTGGGCATGGGCGACATCGTCGCGCTGGTCGAGCAGGTCACGGCCGGCGTCGACGTGGCGGCGGCGCAGAAGCTGGCCGCCAAGGTCAAGAGCGGCGCGGGCTTCGACCTGAACGACTTCCTCGGCCAGCTGCAGCAGATGAAGCAGATGGGCGGCCTCTCCAGCCTGATGGACAAGCTGCCCCAGCAGATGGCCGCCAAGGCCAGCGAGGCCGACATGACCCGCGCCGAGCGCGACATCCGCCGCAAGGAAGGGATCATCCAGAGCATGACGCCGCTGGAGCGCCGCAAGCCCGAGCTGCTCAAGGCCACGCGCAAGCGCCGCATCGCGGCCGGCGCCGGCGTGCAGGTTCAGGAAGTGAACCGCCTGCTCAACGAGTTCGAGCAGATGCAGGGCATGATGAAGAAGATGAAGGGCGGCGGCCTGATGAAGATGATGAAGAAGATGGGCGGCATGAAGGGCATGGGCGGGATGCCCGGCATGGGCGGAGGCGGCGGCAAGCTGCCGTTCTGAGCCCGGCCGCTCGACGCATGCATATATAGAGAGGCGCGCAGCCCCGCCATGTCCGCAGGCGACTGGAAAGAGCTCTACCAGGGCGCGCTGACCGGCGACCTCGAGCTGGTGCGCTATCACATCGGTGCGGGCGTGAATCCGAACTACCAGCACCCCGAGATCCTCTGCACGCCGCTGGTGGCCAGCCTGGTCCAGGGGCACGGCGAGATCGCCAGCTACCTGCTGGACCACGGTGCCGATCCGAACCTGCTGTCTGAATTCGACGGGCTCACGCCGCTGCAGGCCGCCCGCAAGCACGGCCGCGAGGCGCTCGTCGCGGCGCTGGTGGCGCGCGGCGCCCGCGCCCGCGCACCCCGTCCGCCGTTCTGGCGCCGCTGGCTGCCCTTCTGACATATCGATGCGCATCGCGCACCGCCCAGCAAAAAGCCCGCCGAAGCGGGCTTTTTCTTTGGCGCGATCAGCCGCAGGGCGGCGATCGCATCAGGCCGTGGCCAGTGCCGCCGGGCGCGCCAGGCGCAGCGCATGCATCCAGGCGCGGCGCAGCACGGCGGGCGAACGCGATTCCTCGGGAATCAGCAGGAAGCCGCGGTCGCGCAGCGTGGTGCCCAGCGCGATCTGGCTGGTCAGCACGGTCAGCGGAATGGCCAGCAGCAGCGGCAGGCCGACGGGCATGAGCCAGATCAGCGCGCTCGGGTCGATCATCGCGACGCCGACGGCGAGCATGGCGATCACCAGCGTCATGGGGGCCAGCTGCGAGGCAGCGACCTTCCACGGCACGGCGTTGGCTTCACGCGGGGGCGACTTCCAGTCGAGCTTGATGCCGGTGAGGGCGACCAGCACGAACAGCGAGTGGGCCAGCATGCGCACCGGGGCCTGCACGATGGCCAGGCCGGCTTCGAGCACCGAGCTCTTCACCAGGCCCCACACACCGCCGTACTGGCGTTGCTCGCCGCGCATCAGCACGGCGGCGATGCCCAGCACGCGCGGCAGGAACAGCAGGCACAGGGTCCAGACCCACAGGCCGGCCAGTTCGGCGGGCAGCACGTTCCAGCTCGACACGAGGCTCGAGCCGCTCAGCCACAGGGCGGTGCCCAGCGTCAGGAAGGCGAGCCACAGCGGGGCCGAGACATAGGCCATGGTGCCGGTCACGAACATCGCGCGGTGCACCGGGTGGATGCCGGGCTCGGCCATCAGGCGGGCGTTCTGCAGGTTGCCCTGGCACCAGCGGCGGTCACGTTGCAGCTCGGCCAGCAGGTCCGGCGGTTGCTGTTCGTAGCTGCCGACCAGGTCGGACACCAGCCACACGTGGTAGCCGGCGCGGCGCATCAGCGCGGCTTCGACGAAGTCGTGCGACATGATGCCGCCCGACATGCCGCCGGTGCCCTTGATGGGGGCCAGCGCGCAGTGCTTCATGAAGGCTTCGACGCGGATGATCGCGTTGTGGCCCCAGTAGTGCGACTCGCCGAGCTGCCAGAACTGCATGCCCAGCGTGAACAGGCGACCCGTCACGCGCGAAGCGAACTGCTGGGCGCGGGCGTGCAGCGTGACGTGGCCGATGGCCTGCGTCGCGGTCTGGATGATGCCGGCGGTGGGGTTGGCTTCCATCAGCTTGACCATCGAGGCCAGGCAGTCGCCGCTCATCACGGAGTCGGCGTCGAGCACGACCATGTAGCGGTAGTCCTTGCCCCAGCGGCGGCAGAAGTCGGCCACGTTGCCGGCCTTGCGGTGCGTGCGGCGGGTGCGCAGGCGGTAGTACACCTCGACCTGCGGCTGGTTGGGGCTTTCGGCCAGCGCGGCGCGCAGGTCTTCCCAAGCAGCGCGCTCGGCGGCGGCGGTCTCGGGGTTGTAGCTGTCGGACAGCACGAACACGTCGAACTGCTTGGCGTGGCCCGTGGAGGCAACCGATTCGCAGGTGGCGCGCAGGCCGGCGAACACGGTGGCCACGTCCTCGTTGCAGATCGGCATGATGATCGCGGTGCGTGCCTCGGGGTTCATCGGGTGGTGGGCCACCTGTTTCGCCGAGAGGGCGTGCTTGTCACCGCGCACCGAGACGTAGAAGCCCATGAGCGCAGTCACGAAGCCGGTCACGACCCAGCCCGAGAGCAGGCCGTACAGGCCGATCTGGCCGTATTCGAGCCAGACGTTGTCGTAGTCGGGTTGCACGCTGGCGAACAGCGACGACGCGATCACGGTGCTCAGCAGCGTGAGCAGCATGAAGGCGAGGCGGCGCTGGCCGGCGGCGCGTTCCCAGGCCTGCGGGGCCGGGGTGGCCTGCTTGGCGGCGGGGGCGCTGTCGGCATTGCGGCCGGCGCCCAGGCGCACGAGCAGCGCGGTGCCGATGCTGTTCCAGAAACCACGCCAGGGGCGCGGGGCCATGGAACCGCGGTTGACCGGCGGTGCAGTCACGGCGTTGGGGTGGCGTTCCTCGCGCAGCGCGCTGCGGCGTGCGAAATCGGATTCGGCGAGGACGTTGAGGTGGGAGAAGTCGTTCGGCTTCATCGGTTCATTCACCAACGTTGCTTGTCGAGGGGGGTGTCGCCAATGGCCGGAAGGCGCTTGAAGACGCAGTCCGTGGCGGCGCCGCCGACGCCGGAGAGCGCGGTCAGCGAATGGCCCGCGGCACGGGGCCGCGAGGAGGAAAACTGCTTTTGACGCAGGCCGTCGCGCTGCGGACGCAGTGCGAAAGATGGGCTGGTAAGTGCTGTCATGCCAGTACAGGGGCAAACCCTGTGCCAGCCTGGAAAAACGCTTTCAAATCAACGACTTGGCGTGACTCGGAACCGTTTTCCGTGGGGGAGGGGCCTGTCGGGCCCCCGAAACCCCCGTTTTTGTCGCCGAATCCCGACAAGCCGGGGAGGCCCTCGGGAAACAGCCTTTCAAATCAACGACTTAGGCCTGTCGCTACTCGGCGACAGGGTCGCCACCGGGAGCGACAACGTCGGCCTTGAAGTTGCCCGGCGTGAGCTCGTGCTTCTGCAGCAGGCGGTAGAACTCGGTGCGGTTGCGGTCGGCCAGGCGGGCGGCGTCGGCCACGTTGCCATCGGTCAGCTTGAGCAGGCCGACGAGGTAGTCGCGCTCGAAACGCTGCTTGGCCTCGGCGTAGGTGAGCACCTCCACGCTCGGCACGCGCAGCGCGCGCTGCACCAGCGCCAGCGGGATCAGCGGCGAGCCCGACAGCGCGCAGACCTGCTCCACCACGTTGTAGAGCTGGCGCACGTTGCCCGGCCACGCGGCGGTGGTGAGCGCCTTCAGCGCCTCGGGCGCGAAGCCCGACAGCCGCTTGCCGTACTTGGTCGACAGCTTCTGCAGGAAGTGGTTGGCCAGCAGCGGAATGTCCTCGCGCCGCGCCGACAGCGGCGGCAGCGTGAGCGTCACCACGTTCAGGCGGTAATAGAGGTCTTCGCGGAACTGGCCGGCTTCCATCGCGGCGTCCAGGTCGCGGTGGGTGGCCGAGACGATGCGCACGTCGACCTCGATCGACTGGCTCGCGCCCAGCGGGCGCACCGCGCGCTCCTGCAGCACGCGCAGCAGCTTGACCTGCAGCGCGGGCGGCATGTCCCCGATTTCGTCGAGCAGCAGCGTGCCGCCGTCGGCCTGCTGGAACAGGCCCTTGTGGTTCGCGTGGGCGTCGGTGAAGGCGCCCTTCATGTGGCCGAACAGCTCGGACTCGAGCAGCGCCTCGGGAATGGCGCCGCAATTGACCGCCACGAAGGGCTTGTCGGCGCGCGCGCTGGCCTTGTGGATGGCGCGCGCCAGCAGCTCCTTGCCGGCGCCGGAGTCGCCGCGCAGCAGCACGGAGGCGTCCGACTTGGCCACCATGCGCGCCTCGGCCAGCAACTCGGCCATGCGGTTGCTGCGGCTCACGATTTCCGAACGCCAGCTGTCGTCGCCGGTCTTGCTCGGCGTGGCCGCCGGCGCGCCGAGCGCCAATGCCTGCGCGATCTTCTCGAGCAGCTCGCGCGCGTCGTAGGGCTTGGTGAGGTAGGTGAACACGCCCCGCGCCGTGGCCTCGACCGCGTCGGGAATGGTGCCGTGCGCAGTCAGCAGGATCACCGGCAGCGTCGGGTGGCGCTTGCGGATCTCGTCGAACAGTTGCAGGCCGTCGCGCCCGGGCAGGCGCACGTCGCTGAGCACCAGTTGCGGGTGCTCGATCTCGAGCTGCGTGAGCGCGGTCTCGGCCGAGGTGACGGCCGTGACCTGGTAGCCCGCCGACACCAGCCGCATCGAGAGCAGCCGCAGCATGTCCGGGTCGTCATCGACCACGAGGAGGCGGGCACCAGTGGTACTCATGGATTCGTTCGGCTTCCGTTGGAGGGCGTGGGGGCCGGCGTGTTCGGCCGGGCGAAGCTGCGCTCGATGGCGCGCAGCGCCTCGATGCGCTCGTTGAGCTGGTCGATGCGGCGCTGGCTGTCGCGCAGCTGCTGCACCTGCTTGTCGCGGTCGTCCTCGACGCGGCGCTGCTCGACATAGCGCGCCGCCAGCGCCCGCGCGAGCGGATGCAGCGGCTGCGCCTCGGGCGCGGGGTTGGCGATCACGCGCTGCAGCAGG
>NZ_BCUS01000109.1 GCF_001591345.1 Variovorax boronicumulans NBRC 103145
CGCGCACCTGATCGAACGCGCCGGCCCCGGCGCCGTCGAGGTGACCGCGCTGGAGGTCGACGCCGTGCGCAGCCGCCGCATCGACGAGACGCTGGCGCGCCTCGGCCTGAAGGCCAAGGTGGTGGTGGCCGATGCCGGCCGTCCCGCCGACTGGTGGGACGGCGCCCTGTTCGACGCCATCCTGCTGGACGCGCCGTGCACCGCCTCGGGCATCGTGCGGCGCCATCCCGACGTGCGCTGGCTGCGCCGCGAGAGCGACACCGCCCAGCTGGCGACCCAGCAGGCGATGCTGCTGGCCGCGCTGTGGCCGCTCGTGCGGCCCGGCGGCCGGCTGCTTTATTGCACCTGTTCCGTGTTCCGCGAAGAGGGCTCGCAACAAATTGATGCGTTTCTTGTACGCAACACCGACGCCCGTTTGCTGCCGTCCCCGGGACACTTGCTGCCTCAAAGTGGGGCGAATGCCCGTGGCGTCCCGGACAATCCCTCTGGTGACCACGACGGCTTCTTCTACGCCCTGCTTGAAAAACCCGCGCCGCACTGACGGCCGCCGGTCGATCCTGCTGGCCGGCCTGTGGCTGGCCTGGGCCCTGTGGATGGCCCTGTTCCCGGCCGCCGCCACCGCCCAGGCCCGTGCCGGCGGCGCCACCATCAGCCAGATGCGCCTGGAGCAGGCCGACGATGGCGTCTACCTGAGCGCGGCCGTGCAGTTCGAACTGCCCACGCTGGTGGAAGACGTGCTCGACAAGGGCATCGCCATCTATTTCGTGGCCGAGGCCGAGGTTTTCCAGGAGCGCTGGTACTGGACCGACCGCAAGGTCGCCCAGGTGGCGCGCCACATGCGGCTGGCCTACCAGCCCCTCACGCGCCGCTGGCGGCTGAACGTGTCGCCGGTGCCGATCACCGGCGCCGCCGGCTTCGGCATCTCGCTGAACCAGAACTTCGACAGCCTCGGCGACGCGCTCGAGGCCATCAAGCGCATCGGCCGGCTGCGGCTGGGCGACGCCGCCGAGATCGGCGACGAGCCGCTGCACCAGGTCACCTTCCGTTTCCGGCTCGACACCTCGCAGCTGCCGCGTCCTTTCCAGATCGGCATGGTCGGGCAGGCCGAATGGAACATCGCCGCCGAGCGCACCGCCCGGCTGCCGTTGGAGAAGCAGCGGTGAGCAGCAAGCCGCGCAGCGGCGCCGCGGCCACGCCTGCCGCCCGCCGCTCGCGCGCGCTGCGCTGGGCGGTGGGCGTCGGCGCCGCGATGGTCACCGCCATCGGCCTGGTGCTGATGTTCCTGCTCGCGCAGGCTACCAACAACCGCGCGCTGTACGAGCGCTACTACGTGCGCCTGTTCGGCATCAACGTGGTGGTGGCCGTGCTGCTGGTGCTGGTGATCGGCTGGGTCGCGTTCCGGCTGCTGCGGCGGCTGCGCCAGGGCAAGTTCGGCAGCCGGCTGCTGATCAAGCTCGCGGCCATCTTCGCGCTCGTGGGGGTGGTGCCGGGGGCGCTGGTCTACGTGGTGTCCTACCAGTTCGTCGCGCGCTCGATCGAGAGCTGGTTCGACGTCAAGGTCGAGGGCGCGCTCGATGCCGGCCTGAACCTGGGCCGGGCCACGCTCGATTCACTGTCCGACGACCTCGCCGCCAAGACCCGCACCGCCAGCGCCCAGCTGTCGCAGGTGCCCGACGCGAGCGCGGGCCTGCTGCTGGAGCGCATCCGCGACCAGCTCGAAGCCAGCGACGTGATCCTCTGGACCGGTTCGGGCCAGCTGGTGGCCAGCGCGGGCGCGTCGCGCTTCCAGCTCAACCCTGAGCGGCCGACGGCGCAGCAGTTCCGCCAGGTGCGACCCGACCGCGCCGTCGCGCATGTCGAGGGCCTGGAAGAAACCGCCTTGCCCAGCGCCACGCCGTCGAGCGCCAGCGTGCGCGCGCTGGCCATGGTGCAGCGCCCGGGCTTCGACTTCGACACCGCGCCGCGCTACCTGCAGGTCACGCGGCCGCTGCCGCCGGCCGTGGTCGCCAACGCGCTGGCCGTGCAGGAAGCCAACCGCGAGTACCAGGAGCGGGCCCTCGCGCGCGAGGGCCTGCGGCGCATGTACATCGGCACGCTCACGCTGAGCCTGTTCCTCGCCGTGTTCGGCGCGGTGCTGCTGGCCGTGCTCTTCGGCAACCAGCTCGCACGGCCGCTGCTCGTGCTGGCCGACGGCGTGCGCCAGGTGGCCGCCGGCGACCTGCGGCCCACCGCCGTGCTGCAGGGCAAGGACGAGCTGGGCGGCCTCACGCGCTCGTTCGCCGTCATGACCCAGCAGCTGGCTGACGCGCGCGGTGCGGTCGAGAAGACCATGGACCAGCTCGACGCCGCCCGCGGCAACCTGCAGACCATCCTGGACAACCTGACCTCGGGCGTGATCGTGCTCGACGCCAAGGGCACCGTGCTGTCCACCAATCCGGGCGCCACCCGGGTGCTGCGCGCGCCGCTCGCCGCCTATGAAGGCAAGGCGCTGGTCGATGTGCCGGGGTTGGCCGATTTCGGCGCCAAGGTGCAGCAGCAGTTCGACGAGTTCCTGGTCGAGCGCATGCAGCACGGCCTCGATCACTGGCAGCACGCCTTCGAGCTGCACGCCACCGGCAACGACCTGCCGCAGCAGGACGACGCCATCAACATCGTCGCGCGCGGCGCCGAGCTGCCGGGCGATGCGCGGCTGCTCGTGTTCGACGACATCTCCGAAATCGTCTCGGCCCAGCGCGCACAGGCCTGGGGCGAGGTGGCGCGGCGCCTGGCGCACGAGATCAAGAACCCGCTCACGCCGATCCAGCTGTCGGCCGAGCGGCTCGAGATGAAGCTCTCGGGCAAGGTGGAGCCGCCCGAGCAGGCCATCCTGGTGAAGTCGGTCAAGACCATCGTCGACCAGGTCGATGCGATGAAGCGGCTGGTGAACGAATTCCGCGACTACGCGCGACTGCCCGCGGCCGACCTCAAGCCGGTCGACCTCAACGCGCTGCTGGCCGACGTGCTGCAGCTGTATCACGCCGAGAACCTGCCGATCACGCTGCGCTCGGAGCTCGACGAGCGCTGCCCGCCCGTGCGCGGCGACGAACAGCAGATCCGCCAGGTCGTGCACAACCTGTTGCAGAACGCCCAGGACGCCGCCGAGGCCGCCGCCAGTGGCACGGGCCGGGTGGGCGAGGTCGTCATCCGCACCCGGCTGGGCGATTCGGGCCAGCGCGTGCGCCTCACCGTGCAGGACAGCGGGCCCGGCTTTGCCGAAAACATCCTCAAGCGCGCCTTCGAGCCTTACGTCACCACGAAAACAAAAGGTACCGGTTTGGGCCTGGCCGTCGTCAAGAAGATCGCCGACGAACACGGCGCGCGCATCGAGCTTTCCAACCGTGTCGTCGACGGGGCTGTGGCGGGGGCGCAAGTCTCGCTATCATTCGCGCTGGCAGGCGAACCGCGGGCAGCGGTCGCTCACACCGAAGATTCGAAATCTTCGTCCGCCTGAGTACCGGCGAATCCAGCGCATAGGGGCTGGATCGGGAGCGGATCAATACACACCAGCGCATACAACAAGCAGCACTCATGGCAAACATTCTCGTGGTCGATGACGAGCTGGGCATCAGGGACCTGCTCTTCGAAATTCTCAATGACGAAGGCCACAACGTGGAGCTCGCGGAAAACGCCGCCGAAGCCCGCGCGGCCCGACAACGCGCCCGGCCCGATCTCGTGCTGCTCGACATCTGGATGCCGGACACCGACGGCGTCACCTTGCTCAAGGAGTGGTCCACCGCGGGCCTGCTGAGCATGCCGGTCATCATGATGAGCGGGCACGCCACCATCGACACCGCCGTCGATGCCACGCGCATCGGCGCCTTCGCGTTCCTCGAAAAACCCATCACGCTGCAGAAGCTGCTCAAGGCGGTGGAGCAGGGGCTGGCGCGCGAGAGCGCCCGCCGCACCGCCGCCGGCGTGGTGCCGCCGCCCACGGGCGCCCACCAGGCCGCCGCCATCACGACCACGGGCGACAGCCTGCTGATGGCGTCGCTCGCGGCCGTGCCGGTGGCCGACGCGGGTCCGCAGTCGACCCAGAGCTTCGACTTGGACCGCCCGCTGCGCGACGCGCGCGACGGTTTCGAGAAGGCCTACTTCGAGTTCCATCTCGCGATGGAGAACGGTTCGATGACCCGCGTGGCCGAGAAAACCGGCCTCGAGCGCACCCACCTGTACAGAAAACTCAAACAATTGGGTGTGGATCTTTCCCGAGGCCGCAGAAGCGCTGTATAATTTAAGGCTGCACACAATGGCCCGGTAGCTCAGTTGGTAGAGCAGCGGATTGAAAATCCGCGTGTCGGTGGTTCGATTCCGCCCCAGGCCACCAAATTTTCCTTTTAGGATCAAGTAGATAGCCCAACCTTTCCAGGTTGGGCTTTTTGCTTTCTGGTGCCGTGTAGGCACCATGTAGGCAAACTAGATCATCGCAAGGTAACGCGTTTCCATGACGTATGGCGAGCGGGCATTGCGTGTGGTTTGACCTAAGGCATGCCAAGCTCGCGATTGCTAGGCCACAGCGCACGTGGGAATGCATCAAGTTCGATGCCCTCGTCGTCGGGGGGGGCTAGCACGCTGACTCTATCCAGTCGTCGGCGTCCTGAGAGATGGTCGCGATGGACAGTTTCATTGATCCAGGAACAATGACCCGAGCGGCGGCAACCTCCCACTGCACCGGTTTGGCCTTGAAGTCGACGGGACGCAGGTTCATGGACAGAAGCGCCGGACGGATGATTAGGAGGGCGTTGATGTCAAGGGCATCAAAACGTCGACCGTCCTTGACGACGTAACTGCCCCTGAAGGGGGGAACCCGAACGGTATGTGATCCGTCTTGGCCAAGATGGCGCCTAGGTTTGCCGTGCGACCTCTTCGCAATCGCGAAAGTAGCCGTGGTGGATCCTGCGCCGCTCCTCGGGACTTGAGCCTCCGAACAGCTCCCCATGTGTTGCCTTTGGCGACGGCATCACGCGCACTATCCGGCTTCTCGTGAATGGTGCGCAGACGTTCCCGGTGCAATGTCGAGGCTAAGGCAGTGATGTCGCCGCCCTATGTGGGGTGGTCGGAACACCAGCGCTCGACACCTATGACCTCGGGCGAGCTCTAGGCGTCTCGCGGCAGTAGAGTCCCCTGCGGATCTGCATAGACGAGAACAACCGAGTCGAATAGCTCCGGAAATATGAGGCATGGGGCATTCGTGAACAAAGCGGTCGTTCTCATCGATTTTGTAACCGTCACCAATTTGCCATTGAGTCGCCGTATTTCCGTCGCAAAGCTGTCATGGTTCGTCCATTTCCCCGAAGTATCTTGATGTTTCAGAAGAACATTCGAGGGATTTCAAATGGGCGTCGGGGGGATGGTCGTACAGCAGCACGGGGAGGTTGGCGCGTCGCCGCAAGAGGTCCCTGAGACAGGGGCCGTTGCGAACCCGTCTCTCATCGCCCTGTGCACCATCGCACGCTTCCACCAGATCGCAGCCGATGCACCACTGCTTTCGCATCAACTGGGTCTGACACCCTCCGAGCCGATCGATACCGCCACGTTGCTGCGCGCAGCCAAGCACCTCGGCCTCAAGGCCAAGTTCTCTCGCACCACGCCTGATCGCCTGTCCCTGACACCGCTGCCCGCTCTTGCTGTGCTTCGCGGTGAGGATGGCGCCCAGCGCTTCGTCATCCTCGCCCAGTGCGACGCTCAGCGCGTGCTGCTACAGGACCCCTCTGCCACTTCGGCAGAAGCGGCACGTCCCATCATCGAACCGATGGACGTCTTCGCCGCGCACTGGACCGGCGAACTCATCCTCTTCACCAGTCGTGCCAGTCTTGCAGGTGAACTCGCCAAGTTCGACTTCTCCTGGTTTATCCCCAGCCTCGTCAAGCACCGCAAGCTGTTGGGCGAAGTGCTCTTCATCTCCTTCATCCTTCAGCTCTTCGCGCTGGTCAGCCCACTGTTCTTCCAGGTCGTGATGGACAAGGTGCTGGTGCATCGCGGCATGACGACATTGGATGTGCTCGTTATCGGCCTATTGGTGGTCGTTGTCTTCGAGTCCCTCCTGAACGGCCTGCGCAGCTACGTCTTCAGCCACACCACGAACCGCATCGACGTGGAGCTCGGCGCGCGGCTGTTCCGCCACCTCGTGCAACTGCCGCTGGCCTACTTCCAGGCCAGGCGCGTCGGCGATTCCGTTGCCCGCGTGCGCGAGCTCGAGAACATCCGCAGCTTCCTGACCGGCAACGCGCTGACGGTGCTTCTGGACGTCGTTTTCTCCATCGTCTTTGTGGCCATCATGCTGTTCTACAGCGTGCCCCTGACGCTGATCGTGCTCGTGAGCCTGCCGCTGTACTTCGGCCTGAGCCTGGCGGTCGTGCCCATCCTGCGCCGGCGCCTGGACGAGAAGTTCGCGCGCGGCGCCGAGAACCAGGCCATGCTGGTGGAGGCCGTCAGCGCCATCCAGACCGTGAAAGCCACCGCGCTTGAGCCCGCCTTCGGGCGCCGCTGGGACAACCAGCTCGCCGCCTACATCTCGGCCAGCTTTAGAACCCAGAACCTCGCGAGCTGGGCGCACGAAGGTGTCAACCTCATCGGCAAGCTCGTCAACGCCGCCACCCTCTGGTACGGCGCACACCTCGTGATGAACAACGACCTCACGGTCGGGCAGTTCGTCGCCTTCAACATGTTCGCCCAGCGGGTGTCTCAACCCATCATGCGCATGGCGCAGCTGTGGACCGACTTCCAGCAGACCGGCATCTCCATGGCCCGGCTGGGCGACATCCTCAACACCCGCACCGAAGTACCTCCGAGCACGGCAGCACAACTCCCAACCCTCAAGGGCCGCGTGACGTTGGATGGCCTGACCTTCCGCTATCGGCCCGAAGCAGCGCCCGTGCTCAACGGCGTCAGCCTGGACGTGCGCCCCGGCGAAGTCATCGGTATCGTGGGGCGTTCGGGCTCTGGCAAGAGCACGCTGACCAAACTGATCCAGCGTCTCTACACCCCCGAGCAAGGGCGCTTGCTGGTCGATGGCATCGACATCAGCCTGATCGATGCGGCGCAACTCAGAAGGCAAGTTGGTGTGGTGCTGCAGGAGAACACACTCTTCAATCGCAGCGTGCGCGAGAACATCGCAATCGTCGATCCCGCCGCGCCACTCGACGCCGTGATTCATGCGGCCCAGTTGGCAGGTGCCCACGAGTTCATCAGCGAACTGCCCGAAGGCTACGACACCATGGTCGGTGAGCAAGGGGCAAGCCTGTCAGGCGGGCAGCGCCAGCGCGTCGCTATTGCCCGAGCCCTGTTTACGCACCCGCGCATCCTGATCTTCGACGAAGCCACCAGCGCGCTGGACTATGAGAGCGAGGCCATCGTGCAACGCAACATGGCACACATCTGCAAAGGGCGCACCGTCTTCATCATTGCCCACCGCTTGAGTGCCGTGCGGCATGCCAATCGCATCATCGTGATGGACAAGGGGAAGATCGTCGAAGGCGGCACGCACGAGAGCCTGCTGAGCCGGCCCAAGGGCATCTATGCCCACCTGTGGAACATGCAGGGCGGTGGGCATCCGACCGAAGGTGCTGGATCGGGGGCAACCGTATGACGCCGGAAGTTTCCACCACCGCTCCTGCGGCCAATGCGCCCCATGTACGAGCCTCGCGGGACATGCGTCATCCGGTCTTCGAATTGCTGGGGCGCTACAGCGCCATCTTCAAGGCCGCTTGGAAGCATCGCCACGAACTGGCTGGGCCGAAGCGCCTGACCGATGAAGCCGCCTTCTTGCCGGCAGCCCTGAGCCTGCAGGACACGCCGGTTCACCCTGCACCCAGGCGGCTGGCCTACGCACTGATAGCGCTGTTCCTTATCGCCTTGACCTGGTCCATCTTCGGGCAGGTCGACATCGTGGCAGTGGCACCCGGCAAGATCATCGTGAGCGAGCGCACCAAGATCATCCAGCCGCTGGAGGTGAGCGTGGTCAAGCGGGTGTTGGTGCGGGACGGGGACCATGTCGAGGCAGGACAGGCACTGGTCGAGCTCGATCCCACCACAGCCAATGCCGACAAGACCAGCATCGACGAGCAGTTGAAGTCGATGCAGTCCGAAGTGCTGCGCACAAGGGCACTCTTGCTGGCGCTCAATGTGCCGACAACCGTACGTTCACCCGAACTGAGCAAGGACATCCCCTCCGGATGGACGGCTGTCGATGCAGATGCCGCGAAGGCGCAACTGAGCGACGAGTGGAGCGACATCATCGCCAAGCTGGCCAAGGCAACCGCTGAGATCGCTCGTCGGCAAGCCGAGATTGCCACGGTGCGCGAGATGGTTGCCAAGCTGGAGACCACAGTGCCGATTGCCAAGCAGAGAGAGGCCGACTTCCAGCAACTGGCCAAGCAGGGCTTTATGTCCAGCCATGCGAACCAGGACCGGAGTCGGGAACGTATCGAGTTGGAGCGTGACCTGGCAACGCAGCGCGCGAGGCTGGCGGAGGCCAATGCGACGCTGCGTGAGAGCGAGAACACACGGGCGGCCTACATCGCGGAGACCAAGCACAGCCTGAGAACGCGGGAAGCCGCGGCCGAACTCAAGCGACAGCAGGGCACGCAGGACCTGGCCAAGGCCGGGCAGCGCGAGCGGCTCACGACGCTCAAGGCACCAGTGGCGGGCACGGTGCAGCAGTTGGCAACGCACACGGAAGGCGGCGTGGTCACGGAAGCGCAACCGCTCATGGTGATCGTGCCCGACGGCGCGCAGGTCACGGCCGAGGTGACGCTGGAGAACAAGGACATCGGCTTCGTGAGTCCGGCACAGGAAGCCACGATCAAGCTGGAGACCTTTTCGTACACGCGCTACGGCACGGTGAATGCGACCGTGAAGACAGTGACTGCGGACGCGGTGAATGACGAGAAGCGTGGGGCAATCTTCCCGGTGACGCTGAGCCTGGGCGCCACGACCATCGATGTGGATGGCAGGCCGATCAAGCTCAGTCCGGGGATGAATCTCACGGCGGAGATCAAGACGGGCAAGCGAAGAGTTATTGAATTTCTTTTGAGCCCTGTTCAGCGCGCGACGTCGGAGGGCCTTAGAGAAAGATGAGTAAATTTCTCGCGAGCGGCGAGAAATTATCGATGGGCCGATTTGTAGAGCAGAAGATCTCCAATTTCCAAGATCAAATCAAATGCGCAAAAAAATCAACGAACCAAGGCCAACAGGCTTCTCATCAAAAATTGGCGCCCAGCTACTGAGCTGCCTTCTTGTTGTCGGATTTTTTTTGATACCTCTCCCTGGCTGCACAGTAAGTACGCTTTCTTCGATGAATTCAAGGCTGCCTGTAAAAAAAGTGAGGACTCCAGAAGAGCTGCTTCATGCGTTAAAGGAAGGGCTGGATGCAGGCCAACTAGGGAGTGCTGAATTCTATAAAAATAGAATTGGCTACGAATTTGCAAAATTCCCTGAAAACACCAAAAACCCGAAAGAGTTCACGTATGGAAATGACGAGGCGGTGAAGATGGACGAGGGGTTGTTCTCCGGGAGGGTGGTCGGGCTGAAGAAATGGACCATGGATAACAACAAGAGAATATTGGATGTTTCATTTCCAATTCCTGGCTGCGTGAAAAAATGGCAGGCCGAAAGAATATTTATGGAAGTATTTGAGGTTGTTCCAACCAGAGTTGTTTTTGGAGTCAGGCCAGACAATTGGCCTTCAATATACAGGGTTTCCCGGAAATATGATTCCAGAGAGCAAGTCGTTTCCTTTTTTGTAGGCGAAAAGGATGGCTGCCTGCAGTCAGTTATTGCTTCGGAAATTTACCAATAAGGTGATAAATATGACGCTATCCCTGAATACAAAGATGGCAAATGGACAAGCCCTCTTTCAAGTAAATAGTGACGTAACATCGACATCAGCAAAGTGGACCCAACTTCACATAGACATCATCAACTCCTCTCCGGAGTTGATTGCGACCTATGAGGCTGCGGCGGCAAACAACCATCCATTTTTCATTGGAACGAGGACGGGCGTATTTTTTAATCCTGGGGCAATTCCAGGTCTTCCCGTTGGCCAGCATTTTTCGCAAGATGATTTTAAGATTGGCACCCCCTTTGAAACCCTCTATAGCGCGCTGCGCATTGCAATTATTGGAGCGCACGAAGGAAAGCATGAAGCCGATTGGCGCGACCCTTTGGTGGGATTGCCTGACATAAACAAATACTCAACCCCAGGCGAATACAGCATTGCGCGTGGAATTACAGAAGCTCGCGCAGTAGCAGTCGAAGCAATTGCAGATTCTCAGTTGCAGGGGAGGAGCTTTGTCGTCAATGGACAGACGCTGACGGTTGGTAAAGACTATTACTATGTGGGCGGAGACAACTCCCCGAAAGGCTTGGACACGATTTTGGCTTCCATTCAAGCCAACTCAGCCTTGAGTACGCTGGAAAAATTTAATCAATCAGCATTAATTGCAAAAGATTTTTATCTTGGACGCCCTCCCTCGACGGCAGTCGAAATTTCATATTTTGAATTGAATCTCAGAGAGTATGCAGCCAGATGGTCGGGTTTCGAATTTAAGGAAATCACTCGCGTAAATCAAGAAAATGACGGCCATTGGAGCGTCACGGTCAATACCGCCTCTGGCTCTGTGACGAAGGGCTTTGACCCTCGCCCTGCCAATGCGGAAGTCGGCGTCGGGCCGCGTCAAAATTCGCTTATCACTACGACCGTCCTCGAAGGCGGTGCGACACTCGTAAATAGTGTCAATTACAACTCTGGAAGAGAAGTCGTTCAATTGTTTGACGCAGAGATGAATTTGCTCAAGCGAACCGAAATCATTCCTGGTCTTCCAGAGGGCGGACGAACTACGGTCACTGGTACCTACCTGCCAGGCTCTGCTCAGCCTGAGCAATTCGAAGTTCAGCAAAATAGTGCGAGCGGTCAAGTCTCGAGCACTTATGCACAAGACGCCGAAGGCAACTGGAAGTCGGTGTCCTGGACGCAGGATGGTCAAACCTACACGGGCAATGACCTTGCTACCTTCATCACGAATCTCGAAAACGCCTCCAATGCCAACGATGCCGCAGCCAATCAGAACGCCACGACGGGACGGCTGAATCAGGCGCTAGCAAGCGCCAGCGGGGACAACGTCGCTGGCGTGACCTCGGCCAGGGACAGCGGTGCATCGCTCGACACGCTGGCAAACCGGATGGGCATGCCCTACGTTTCCGACCGGTGGGCACCCGCATTCCTGAGTGGGCAGGTCTCTCCTCAGTTGCTTCTTCTGAATACTGCAGGAGCCTTGACCAATCAAGGACTGGCGCAAATCGCACAGAGCCGCATCAACTCGCTTCAAAGCCAGCCATCAGTTTTCACCGTCACACCAATCGGAATCGGTTCAGGCTTTTCCCTACCTCTGGTGCTCGACCTGAATGACGACGGACTGGACCTCGTGTCGATAGACCGCAGCAACGCATCGTTCGATGCGAATGCGACCGGCATAGTGCAAACGGTCGGCTGGGTGGGGCCAAGGGACGGGATTCTTGTGCTCGATAAGAACAGCAACGGCGTTGTGGACAGTGCTGCCGAGTGGTTCGGCCAGAAGTTCACAGTCTCAGGCGCCCCTCCAGCGAATCAGGACGGATTCAAGGCATTGGCGACCTTGGCCAACGCGGGCGCAACGGCTCTTTCTGCCGCAACGTCTCGCGTCAATGCCGTTACAGGAAAGCGCTACTTCGACGAATTGCAAGTCTGGGTCGATGCGGATCAGGATGGCGAAACAGATGTTGGCGAACTGCGCTCGCTTGTCAGCCTGGGCGTGACATCCATCAATCTGAACCCGCAGGCCGTCAACAGCACTGTCAACGGCAACACGATCCTCACCAAGGCCAGCTATTCCACTGCCGACGGCAAACTCCACACCATCAGCGACGTCGGTTTAGCTACCGATTTGCCGGTGTTCAAGGACGGCGTTCGGCCGATATCCGCTGCGGCCTTGGCCTTTGCCGAATATGCCGGCAAGGGCTATGCCGCAATGGCAGCCGGTCAAGCCAGGGCCATCGCGGCATCGATACAAGGGCTCCCCGCGCCAGAGCAGGCTGCGATCGACTCGTTGCGATCGAAATTCGTGCTGCCCACAAGTGAAGGGCCCTTCAGTCAGGCCGCCTTGGAGATTCGGGGAAAGATGACCTGGGCTGTCCAGGCAGGTCTGCCTCAGGCAGGCCTCAACGACAAGATCGCCTACTACCTCGGCCCCGCCGGCGGCGACCGGACCACCATTCCCGCCCCTTGGCGCATCATCAATACTGCGCCCACGGACATCATCGATGTCCTGAGCGGCATCGGTGCACTGAGATCGGGGCAGGTGGCGACCGCCAACGCCATTGCAGCGGCGGCCAACAGCCAAAGTGATGCGCAGACCAAGGCACAGGTGGCCAATGCCGCACAAAGCGTGGGCGCACGTACGAGCGCATCGGCCGCAGCGGAAAGTGCGACGGCGGCCTGGAACACCGCCATCGTCGGATACCTTGATATCAAGGATCAGCTGAACGCCATGGCAGCTCGCTTGCCCGCCATCCAGGCCAAGTTGAACGACGTCGTTCCGCAGAACCTCAACCTCGGCAACCACTTGTCCAATGGCGCGACGTTCCTTACGCGTGCCGATGCCTCGATGGCGGCAGAGGCCTTCCGTGCCTATTCGGCGATCTTGCAGCCCCTTGCTGCACTGAAGGTCACCGGTGACCAGATGCTGAGCGCAATCGCTCAATCCAATGGGTATACCCAAGCGTACGTGGGGCAAAGCGGCCAAACGATCACCGTGGGCAGCGGCTACAACCTGCTACTGGGTAATCGAGGCACGCAGACCTTTGTGTTGGGCGCGGGAGTAGATAACGTTGCGGTCACCAGCGTGACTGGAGACATCACGGTCCATGGTTTTCAGGTTGGCGCCGGCGGCGACCGGATTCAATTCATGCAGGACAACTGGGGCGGCGTGACCATCAAGGGCGACGGGAATGGAAACACCGTTCTGGAAAAGAACGGAAAAAGAGTCACTTTGATGGGCGTGAATCCAGTAACACTGGATTTGTTCTCCAACCTGAGCGGCGCGGCCAGCGCTTGGTATGGAGAGTTTGCGAGTGGAGTGCACAGCCTCAAAGGCGTTCCTGTATCGGATGGCCAAATGCACATCACTCGAATCAGCGCGACGGATGCCGGAGACACCCTGATCGGCGGCGAACAGGGAGGCAGCCTGGAGGGCGGACTGGGCAATGACACTTTTATCGTAACCGGGCGAGATTATGGGATCTCAAGCGGAGGCTACATCGACGAGGGAATCTACGGGGCCGGCCATGACACCGTGTCCTACGCGCAGATGACAACGGGAATTCGCCTTCGGTTAGAGGAACGCACAAGATACTACGATGACCAACCATACAGCGAAATACTCGGGGAAGACAACTTTAGCAACAGAACCTGGAACATCCTGAATTTCATCGGTAGTGATTTCAACGATGTCTTTACTACCTATGGCATTGGTCGCAACGTGTTCAATGGCGGTAAAGGCAATGATTTTCTGGACGGCGGTGCGGACGATGACACGTTGATCGGCGGCACGGGCGATGACACTTTTGTTGTGGGCGAAGCCGGCGATGTCGTTACCGAGTTGGTCAACGAGGGAACGGACCTTGTCCAGAGCGCCATCACCTACACATTGGGCGCGAACGTAGAAAACCTGACCCTGACGGGAACGGTGGTCATCAACGGCACGGGCAACGCCCTGGACAATGTGCTCACGGGTAACGCCGCCAATAACACCCTGACCGGTGCAGCTGGAAATGACACCCTCATTGGAGGTGCGGGTACCGACACATTGATTGGCGGTACAGGCAACGATACCTACGTGGTCGATGTCGCAGGCGACGTGATCACCGAACTAGCCAACGAAGGCACGGACCTCGTGCAGAGCGCCATCAGCTACACATTGGGCGCGAACCTCGAGAACCTGTTCCTCACTGGTGGCGCAGCCATCAACGGCACCGGCAATGCGGCAAACAATGTCCTTTTCTCGGGTGCCGGCAACAACGTGCTCAATGGCCTGGGCGGAGTCGACACGGTCTCCTATCAGTACGCGCTTTCCGGCGTCACCGCAAACCTTTCGATGACGACGACGCAAGCTACGGGCGGCTCCGGTAGCGACACGCTGGTGGAGATCGAGAACCTCACTGGCGGCGCTTACGACGACAAGCTCACGGGCAATGCGATGGATAACGTGCTCGATGGTGCAAGCGGGGCGGACACGTTGATCGGAGGTGCAGGCAACGATACCTATGTTGTCGACCACACAGGCGATGTGGTCACCGAACTCGCAAACGAGGGGACAGATCTGGTGCAAAGCACCATCACCTACACGCTCGGTATGAACCTCGAGAATCTGACCCTGACCGGCGCAGAAGCAATCGACGGAACAGGAAACGCCCTGGACAACTTGCTCACGGGGAATGCTGCAAACAACACTCTGCTCGGTGGCGCAGGTAACGACACGCTCAACGGCGGCGCCGGCATCGACATGCTCGCTGGTGGTGCGGGGAACGACATCTACCTTGTTGATCACGTTGCCGATCTGGTGACCGAACTTGTCAATGAGGGGACCGACATCGTTCAAAGCAGCGTCAGCTACGCACTTGGCGCCAATATTGAGAACCTCACGCTCACTGGAGCTGAGACCATCAACGGCGCGGGCAATGCGCTCGACAACGTTCTGACGGGCAATGCTGCCAACAATATCTTGAATGGTGGCGCCGGCAATGACACTCTCAACGGCGCGACCGGAGCGGACACAATGGTCGGCGGAATCGGCAATGACACCTACTACGTCGACAATGCGTCGGATGTGGTAGCGGAACTGACCGGCGAAGGCACTGATACCGTGAGGGCAACGGTCACCCACACGCTGGGCGCCAATGTCGAGAACCTGATCATCGACACGCAGGCTTCAATCAACGCGACGGGCAACGCACTGGACAACGTGGTGAGTGTCGGCGGCATCGGCAACAACGTGATCGATGGCCTTGGTGGCATTGACACCGTCTCCTATGGCTATGCCACTTCGGCCGTGACGGTCAGCCTTGCGGTCGCAACCGCTCAGGTCACCGGTGGTTCCGGCAGCGATACGCTGCTCAACATCGAGAACCTGACGGGGAGCGCCTACAACGACAAGCTGACCGGCAACGCTGGGGCCAATGTGCTCAGTGGTGGTGCTGGCGCAGACACGCTGATCGGAGGTGCAGGCAATGACACTTACGTCGTCGACGCTGCGGGCGACGTTATCACCGAGCTGACCAATGAGGGAACGGACCTCGTACAGAGTACCGTGACCTATACCTTGGGCGCGAACGTCGAGAACCTGACGCTGACTGGTACTTCGGCCATCGACGGCACGGGTAACACCCAGGACAACGCCATCACGGGCAACGCCGCCAACAACACGCTCAACGGCGGTGCTGGAAACGACACGCTCAACGGTGGTGCCGGCATTGACACCCTGGTTGGCGGCATTGGCAATGACACCTACTACGTCGACAACGCCGGCGACGTGGTCACGGAGCTGGCAGGCGAAGGGATCGATACGGTCTATGCCTACGTCAGTCACACCCTGGCTGCGAATGTGGAGAACCTCCGGCTGCACACCACAGGCACAATCAATGCGACAGGCAATGCGCTGAACAATGCGTTGTATGCGGGGGACGGCGACAACGTTCTGACGGGAGGCGATGGCGTCGACGCCGCCTCCTACATCTATGCCACCTCGGGGGTAACAGTGAGCCTGGCCATCGCGGCGGCACAAGCGACGGGCGGCTCGGGAACGGACACGCTGGTCGGCATCGAGTCTTTGACGGGGAGCAATTTCAACGACACCCTGACGGGCGATGGTGGTGCCAATGTCTTGAACGGAGCCGCAGGCGCGGATGTGATGCGTGGCGGTGTCGGCAATGACAGCTACTACGTGGACAACGCAGGGGATGCAATCACCGAACTGCTCAATGAAGGCACGGACACTGTCTACAGTTCGATCAGCTATACGCTGGGTGCGAACCTCGAGAATCTTTACCTGAACACCATCGGCGCAGTCAACGGCACGGGTAATGCCCTGGCCAATGTCCTCTATGCCGGTGCTGGCAACAACGTGATCGACGGGCTTGATGGCACAGACACCGTGTCATTCGGGTATGCCGCTTCGGCAGTGACGGTGAGCCTGGCCACCACTGCAGCACAGGCCACGGGTGGTTCTGGATCGGATACGCTGCTCAACATCGAGAGTCTGATCGGTAGCAGCTACAACGACATTCTGACGGGCAATGCGGCTGCCAACGGACTGACAGGTGGTGCGGGCAACGATACGCTCGATGGCGGCGCAGGGGCTGATGCGCTGGTCGGAGGTCTCGGTAACGACATCTACGTACTAGGGCGTGGGTATGGCATCGACACCATCACGGAGAACGATGCGACGGCCGGCAACATCGACGTGGCTCAGTTCGCCTCTGACATCGCAATCGACCAGTTGTGGTTCCAGAAAGTGGGCAACAACCTGGAGGTCAGCATCATCGGCTCTGCCGACAAATTTACCGTGAGCAACTGGTATCTGGGCGACCAGTATCAGGTCGAGCAGTTCAAGGCCGGAGGCAAGACCTTGTTGGACAGCCAGGTTCAGAACCTTGTGCAGGCGATGGCTGCGTTCGCACCGCCGGCGGCAGGGCAGACGACTTTGCCTGCCGGCTACCAAAGCAGTCTGGCCCCGGTCCTGGCCGCCAATTGGACTTGAGACCGGGATCTCGACGATCTTGATCTTCCGGCGAGCCGCAAGCAGCGGCGGGCTCTTGCAGCCGCTGCTTCTTTGCGCACGCGCGAGCCCGCCTGGGGGAACAGAGGCCGTCCGCAAACGGAACGAGTGTGGCTATTCAAGCATCGGCGATGACGGAGCTCCGTGCGCGATCGGATGGGCTGATCAGTTCACGAACCATTGTCTCCGGCAAGAGCGTTCGCATCGATGACCAGCCCAGGATCGAACGCCTTGTTCTCGATCCTCCCACTCCAGTTCACGTAGCCGCGCGGATTGCACACGATTCGGCAAGAGCGGACTCCATAGTCGAACGACTGATGCGTGTGGCCGTGAATCCAGAGCGCGGGCACCTCAAAGAATGTATCCGGAAGCTCGGTGACGAAGGCGCCTGAGGACCAGTCATCGGCGTAGCGCTGCGCCAGTGAGCCGCGATGAGGAGCATGGTGCGTCACCACCACCGTCGGTCCGGCGAACGGTTCCGAAAGCCTGTCTCGCAGCCACGCGCGCTGCGCCTGATGAATCCGAAGCGTGTCCGCCGCCTGGAGCTTTCTTCCTTGCTTGTCGCGCCATGTATTGGGTTCTGCCGCCTCGTCGAACGTGCGGATCAGCGCGTAGTCGTTCAGCAGATTGGTCGCCATCTTCATGGCGCGCCCGACATCGCTGACCGGCCCTTCAGGGGTCTCGATGGCGAGCGCGAAATCGGTCCACAGCGTCGCACCGAGAAAGCGCACACCGTCGACCACCAGCTCGTCACCGTCGAGTAGATGGACATTGCTTCCTTCGGCCTCACGGCGCGCTTCGGCCAGTGTCGTGTCAGTTCGACCGTCGTAGTACTCGTGATTTCCAAGCAGATAAATCACCGGCTTGCCACGAAAGCGATCCGCCGCCCATTGGACGGCGCGCTTGGCCGGCGAATGAATGTCGCCGGCGAGGATGACAGCATCGAACTCGAGATCAGCCACTGGCTCGAATGGCGCGAACTCCAGGTGGAGGTCGGAAAGGATCAAAACTTTCATTGAGATGCACTCTTCAAAGTGCGTGCGAAGCTCGGCACTGGCCTTGTCGTCGAAGCCGGTGAACGAGCCGCACACCACCAAATGGTCCTTGCAACGTTCGAACTTCCAATAGGCGTCGTCGAGCGCGACCCAGGGCTCGTTGACCGCATCGTGGATCTGGAGCCAGGCAAGGATTTCGCCTTCCAATGGTAAGAAGGCTAGTGCGGTCATCAGCAGGGCGGTGAAGCTGCTGATACTGCGCTGGATGAGGCCTGATGCCGGAAATCTTGCCGAATTTCTGGAATCCAGAAATTTTCAGACCTATATGACTGAGGTGAGCACGTAGGAGAACTCAGCTCTTCCGTGTTGGCTTGCGTGCGTGGCCGACGGGTTTGTCCATGTCCTTGAAAAACTCTGATGGTTGGACACCGAGGCCTTCGATGATTTTGAGGATATTGATGAGCGCGAGATTGTGCTCGCCACGTTCAATGCCGCCCATATAGCTGCGATCTATCCCGCAAGCATCCCCAAACGCCTCTTGCGAGTAGCCAAGGTCTTTCCTACGGCGGCGAACGGCTTCTCCGAAAGCCACTAACCCCGAGGCTTTCTGTTTGTCCGATGAACCAGTTTTGACCATCCGCCAATGGTCTTGCTCTCCCGCATAAAGCTCCACGGGATAAGATTGCGCGGGATATGGTTACCATTTTAGAAGAAGAGTTTCAAGGAGCGTCGAAGCGCCTTGGTAGCTTGCTGTCGCTTTGAGATCCGCAGAGGCACGTGAGGCTCCACGTCCGGCGTTCACTCGCCCCTTCCTTGACCTTCCAGTTCAGTCAACAACTAAGGAGAACCCAATGACCAACTTCGTCCACTGCCGCGGCTGCGGCCACCAGATCCACGAAACCGCTCCGACTTGCCCCAAGTGCGGAGCTCCACAAGCTGTCGCACCGCATGCGCCCACCACCTATGTACCGCTAGCTGGGTCGCCGAGCCCCTACGGCTCGATCCCTTGGTTCCGCCAGCGCTGGGCGCTCGTCTGCATGCTGTTGGTCTTCGCCCCGGCCGCCGTGGTCATCGCCTGGACCGGCGAGATTTACTACCTCGTCGGCAACACCGTCAAAACCTTCCCCAAGAGCGTCAAGGTAGTCCTGACGATCATGACCACGCTGCTTCTGGTCGCGCTCGGATCCGACGAGGAGGCCTTCCAGGGCTCCGCGGGGCTGGTACTCATCGGCGGAGCGATCGGTCTGTCACTGAGGAAGTGATCTGGGCCACGTCACCCCCCATCCTTTCCTTTCTACACATCCCATGAAACAAATACTCAAGGCGCTTCTTGCGCCAAGCATGGCCGTGGCCGCTGCAGTCCTATTGGCCGCCTGCGGTCCCACGACCATGGAGTTCCGCAACGCGGAGATCGTCCAAGGCAAGTTCTACCGCCAAGGCGCCGACAAGCCTTTCAGCGGCAAGATCGACAACGTGCCAAGTCACACGATCCTCATACGCAAGGAGTTCGAAGTCGTCAGCGCGCTTCCCACAAACGTGCTGGACAAGGCGGCTCCGGGCATTCAGCACAACGTCATGGGCCAAGTCTGCGAAGTCAGAGTCGACAAAGGTGTCCTGGATGGCACAACGACCTGCACCACGGGCGCAGGGAAATTCCAGGCCTACGAAATGACATTCGATCAAGGCGTGCTCACGGGCGAGTTCAAGTTCTACTTCCCAGGGACGAACAAGCCCAAGGCAGTGGTCCGCACCGATCACGGTGTCCTTGATGGTCGCTCTGTCGTCTACGGTCCCGAAAGCGGCCGGGAGGTGCTCAATGTGACCTTCAAACAGGGCAAGCTCGCCCAGACCGAAGAAATCTTCGATGACCAGTCTGGCAAGCTCGTGCGCCGCATCCCGGTCGAAGACGGGGCCATCACGGGCGAGATCGTCGAGTACGTCAAGCATGGCTCCCAGCTGTACTACCGATCGCATGTGCAGATGGGGGTGAAGCACGGACTCGAAGAGCAGTATGTCCATGAGAGCGGAGTCCTCGAATATCGCCAAAACTGGGTGATGGGCCAGTTGGACGGCGATGTGTTGCGTTCAAAGCGCGATCCCAAGACCGAACGGACCGTGAACGAGCAGTACGTCGCTCAGCGCTACGCAAACGGCAAGGTGATCTACGCGGCGGATCCCAGCGATGGGTATCTCCCCGATCTGGAGAGGATCGCTGAAGACGCGCGCCAGGAGAAGGTCCGGGCTTGCGTCAAGGAGCGCCGCGACAAACTGGCTCAGGAGGGGCGAGACTTCCTCAATGACACAGCGATTGATCAACTCTCCGCCGAGTGTTACCACGCGGTGGTAGCCGCCACCTCGAGCACACCAGCCGCGGCACCCTCGTCAGGCATGGCGCTCACGCCAGCCAAACTCCAGGGCTGCGTGGATGCCCGCATCGTCGCCTTTCGGATTCAGCACGGGAACGACGAGGTGATCACCGCCGACCAGCTCTCCGAATGGGAGAGCGAGTGCCGCGAAGGTAAGCGCTCCTGACGCCACAACAGGAGCTGTCTCGCTCCAAGAGAGCTATCTCTCCGCTCACCACAAGCCGCCCTCGGGCGGCTTTTTTGTTTCCGTCTTCCGATGCGCCCGGCGCGGCCACCGCCCGCGTCGGGCTCTATGCCGCCGCATCGCCGCAGCTCCCTTGATTCGCCCTTGCGTCCTTTCCATCCCAACCCCGCAACCTCAACAAAAGGACCCATTCACCTTGTCTTATCTTCAATGTCCCAACTGCGGCTCCGACCGCATCGAAACCCGTGACGTCGCCCAGCGAACCGGCGGCACGCTCGGTGGCCTGGCAGGTGCTGCCGGCGGCGTTGCCGGTGCGCTTCGCGGCGCGCGCGCCGGCTTCGCAATCGGCATGGCGGCTGGCCCGGCCGGCGGAACACTCGGCACCGTCATCGGTGTCGTTCTCGGAGGCCTGGGTGGCGGCGCGCTGGGCACCGAGGTCGGTGCCATCTTCGGTCGCGTCGTCGATGACCGGGTCCTGAACAACTGCAGGTGCGCCACCTGCGGTCACACATTCAGTGGTCGACGGGGCGCGTCCGATGAACCGTGGTCGCCGCCGGATTCATCACCTGTGTCGTCGTCGTTCCGACCGACCGATCCGTCCCCAACGAGCGCCCCGTACTACGACGACCCCGAGGACCCGGACCTGGACTGATGTGGTTTCGCCGGTCTGCGACCTCCCAGACTTCTGCATCCGAACTTTCCACATCCGGTCCCTCTGCCAAAGCCCCGCCTCTCCATTGAGAGGGTGGGGCTTTTTGCTGGATGGGGATCGATTCCAACCCTTTCATGGAGAGAACTCATGAAGAATCCAAACACCGGGACCACGCAACGCACTCTGGCAGCGCGCGTCAGGCGGCGCGGCCCTGCATTGCAACTGGTTCAGCGCGCCCATCCGCAGACGCCGACGCCCGAGCGATGGCCGAACATGCGCGAAGCCGGCCTCGGACACCTCGACGCCGCTGCAGCCGTCGGTCGTGATCCCTTCAAGACGCCAGTCCGGCTCTGGATGGAGAAGACAGAGCGGCATGACCTGCTGCAGCCTGCCCAGAAGCACCGCTCGCAGCTCGATGACAGTGCTTCCTACTGGAATCGACTGCTCGATCCCATCG
>NZ_BCUS01000110.1 GCF_001591345.1 Variovorax boronicumulans NBRC 103145
CCGGTGCGGGCGCGGGCGCCGGGGCCGGGGAGGGCGCGGGTGCGGGCGCCGGAACCGGTGCGATCGGCAGCATCGGCATGCCACCCCCACCGCCTCCGCCACCTCCACCGCCGCATGCAGTGACACCCACGCTGGCGGCCAACACGGTCGCGGCCATCCAGAGCGGCTTGGGGCAGCCGCCCACGGTCTTTTGCTTCATGATTTCTCCCTGATGTTTTTGAATTGCAGAAACTGCACGTCAAGGCTACAACCAGTCACACCTTGTCAATGAAACGTCACACCTGCGAATCGCAGTACTAGTTCACGCTCGCCCGCGTTCTTTCGTCTTGCCAGGAACTCCCTTGAAGCTCTTCCAGCGCGCCCAGCGCTCCCTGTTCGGCGAGATCCTCGACTGGATGCTCACGCCGCTGCTGCTGCTCGTGCCGGTGAGCATCGGCGTGACCTGGCTGGTGGCGCAGGGCATCGCCAACGCGCCCTTCGACCGCGCACTGGAGCACAACGTGAAGGTGCTGGCCGAGCTGGTCACGGTGAAGCAGGGGCAGACGCACTTCGTGCTGTCGCAATCGGCGCGCGAGATCCTGCGTGCCGACGACGCCGGCCACATCTACTACCAGCTGCTCGACGGCCACGGCACGCTGCTGCACGGCGAGCGCGACCTGCCGCAGCCCAACGTGGACGACCCGCCCGGCACCAACGTGGTCCTGCTGCACAACAGCACGGTGCACGGCCAGCCGGTGCGCGTGGCCTCGCTGTGGATTCCCAGCGGCAGCGAAGAAGTACCGCCGTCGCTGCTGCAGCTGGCCGAGACGCGCGAGAAGCAGGCGGTGCTCGCCACCGAGATCATCAAGGGCGTGCTGCTGCCGCAGTTCGCGATCCTGCCGCTGGCGGTGCTGCTGATCTGGCTGGCGCTGGTGCGAGGCATCAAGCCGCTGTCGGTGGTCGAGGCGCGCATCCGCGAGCGCCGCCCGGGCGACCTGAGCCCGCTCGACGAATCCTCGGTGCCGCTCGAGGTGGTGCCGCTGGTGTCGTCGGTGAACGAGCTGCTCGACAAGCTCAACGACTCCATCTTCACGCAGAAGCGCTTCCTGGCCGACGCCGCCCACCAGCTCAAGACACCGCTGGCGGGCCTGCGCATGCAGGCCGACCTGGCGCAGCGCGAGGGCGCCAACGCCGACGAGCTCAAGCAGTCGCTCAAGCAGATCGGGCGCGCCAGCGTGCGCGCCACCCACACCGTGAACCAGCTGCTGTCGCTGGCGCGCGCCGAGGGCACCAGCGCCATGACGCACTGCCAGCCCTGCGACCTCGCGCGGCTGACCATCGAGGTGGTGCGCGAGGCCGTGCCACGCGCCATCGAGAAGCGCATCGACCTGGGCTACGACGGCGTCCAGGCCGGTGCGCCCGGTGTGATGGTCGACGGCAACCCGACGCTGCTCAAGGAGCTGGTGCGCAACCTGGTCGACAACGCGCTCAACTACACGCCCTCGACGCCCGAGCGCCCCGGCGTGGTCACGGCGCGCGTGCTGGCCGACCCCTTCGGCCACGTGCAGCTGGTGCAGGTGGAAGACAACGGCCCCGGCATCGCCGAGGCCGACCGCGAGCTGGTGTTCGAGCCCTTCTACCGCGTGCTCGGCAACGAGGCCGACGGCTCCGGGCTGGGCCTGCCGATCGTGCGCGAGATCGCCAACCAGCACCGCGCGCGGGTCAAGCTCGAAGACGCGCACCCCGGCAAGCACCCGCCGGGCGCGCTCTTCACCGTGCGCTTCGAGGAGGCCCCGTCGGAATGAATCCGCTCGACACGCTGCGCCAACGCTTCCTGGAAATCCGCCTCGACACCGACGTGTCGGACATGTTCGACTTCGGCGCCGATCTGCTGGAACAGGATTCAGCCGAGGCGCTCGCCTTCCACTACGCGCTGCTGCACGACACCGGCATGGACAGCGAGCTCTACGACTGGCTCTGCCGCAAGTTCGGCGAGCGCGGCGACGCGGCCGAAGACCACCTGCTCGCGCAGTTCGACCGCGAGCCCGACCCGGCCATGCAGGCCACGGTGCTGCAGCTGCTCGGCGGCTTCAAGTACCGCAAGGGCCGGCGCCTGAAAGAGACCGCGGCCCTGGCGCGTGCCGCGCTCGCGTCGCCGTACGACGACCTGCGCTGCAAGGGGCTGTGGGTGATCGGCTGGCTCGGCGGCACGACCGACATCGCCAAGGTCGTGCCGCTGCTCACGCACGATGCCGTCGCCACGAACCGCCGATGGGCCGCGAGCGCGCTGATGCAGATCGTGTTCAACCGCCGCAGCGCTGCGCCCAAGGCGCTCGAGCCCTTGCGCCAGGCGCTCGACACCGAGACCGATCCGGTCGTGCTGGGCGGCATCCTGGTCGCGGTGCAGGAAATCGCAGGAAAGAAATTCGGCCTGAGCTCGAGCTCGCACGAGCCGCCGTCCGAAGAAAAGCTGCAGGCCGCCTTGGCCAAGGCGCGGCGCATGTTCGCGCGCGCGGCTGCTGCCTGATCCGCTCAGGGCGCAGGCGTGCCCGAAGGCTTGGCTTCCTTGCGGATCTGCAACCACTCGGGGTGGATCTGCCGCGCCATGCGCTGCGGCTCGCGCTCGTCGAGCGCCGCAGGCGCCAGCCCGAAGCCGGCCAGGTCGCCGCGCGTCCACAGCCAGTAGCCCGCGTTGGCGGCGAGCAGGGCGATGAGGACCAGGCGCAGCTTCATGCCCTCGCTCAGAAAGACATGCCGCGCGGGCGCACGCTCACTTCGTCGCTCGAGATCAGTTGCAGGCCGGCGTCGGTGCGCACCTGCAGCTCGCCGCCCCAGGCCACGCCTTCGCACAGGCCGGCGGTGCCGTCGCTGAGCGTCACCTCGCGCCCGCGCAGCACGTCGCGCGCCGCAAAGCGTTCGGCGAAAGGCGCGAAGCCCTGCGCCTCGAAGGCGAGCACGCTGCGCACCAGCGGCTCGGCCAGCGACAGCAGCACCTCGGGCGCGGACGCGTCGGGCTGCCACTGGCGCAGCCAGGCCGGCGGCGTGCGCATGCCGTCGCCCTCGCGCGGGCCGATGTTGATGCCGATGCCGACCACGAGGTAGCGCGCGGCATCGGGCCGGGCGGTCTGCGGCATCGCCGTTTCGATGAGGATGCCGACCAGCTTGCGGTCGTTCACCCAGATGTCGTTGGGCCACTTGAGGCCGACCTGATGCGCGCCCGTCGGATCGAGGCTTTCGGCCACGCTCACGCCCACGGCGAGCGACAGGCCCGACCAGTCGGCCGGCGCCAGCGGCATGCCCAGCGAAAAGGTGAGGGAGGCGGGCGCCTCGGGCTGCTGCGCGCTCTGCCACGGGCGGCCGAGGCGACCGCGCCCCGCCGTCTGGCGCTCGGCCACGAGCAGCACGGGGTCGGTGCGGCCGGCGCGCGCACGGCGCATCAGCTCGGTGTTGGTGGAATCGATTTCGGCCACGGCCTCGACCGCGAAGCCGGGCAGCAGCGGCGCGACCGTCGCGGCGATCCGGTCTTCGAACCAGGCGCTGGCCGGCGTCGTGCCCATCGTCAGTCTCCGGCGGCGGCCGGGGCGTGGCCCTTGGACTTCTTCTTGCCGTCGGCCTTTTTCTTGTCGGCCTTCTTGTCCGCTTTTTTCTTCTCGGCTTTCTTTTCAGCCTTCTTCGCTTCCTTGGCCTCGGCCTTCTTCTTCTCGGCCTTTTTCTTGGCCTTCTTCTTTTTCTTCTTGTCTTTTTCCTCGTCCTCGTCCTTGGGCGTCAGCAGCGTGCCGCGGCACATCTCGGAGCCGCACCAGCACGGGAACTCGGACAGCAGCTTCTCGGTGTACGGCTCGTCGATGATCAGGCCGTAGTCGTAGTTCAGTTCCTCGCCGGCGGCGATGTTTCTCAGGGCCTTGATATAAACGCGCCCATCGACTTCGTCGGCCTCGCAGTTCGGCTCGCACGAGTGATTGATCCAGCGCGCGTCGTTGCCCTTCACGTTGCCGTCGATCACGCGGCCGTCGTCGATGTGGAAGTAGAAGGTGTGGTTCGGCTGGGTCGGGTCGTGCGGATGGCGGCGCAGCGCCTCTTTCCAGCTGATGACCTCGCCCTTGTATTCGATCAGCGTTTCACCTTCGGCCAGGTCCTGCAGGGCGAACACGCCGTTGCCGTGGACGTCCGAGCGGCGCATCTGGATGCGCCGGCCACCGGAGCGCGTGGCGGCGGACCGCGCCTCGGGCTCGGTCACGGGGGCGGCTTCCTTGTCGCGGCCGGCGGAAAGTGGGGATTTGGAAGGCATCGCCGAAGTCTGTTAGGTTGAATATGCACACATGCGTGTGCGCGCGTGCGCACGCGGAAGCCGCAGAGTATAGAGAGCCCTCAGATGACAAAGACTTTGGTAATCGCAGAAAAGCCGTCGGTGGCCCAGGACATCGTCCGGGCCCTCACGCCGGTGGCCGGCAAGTTCGACAAACATGACGAGCATTTCGAGAACGACACCTACGTCGTGACCAGCGCCGTGGGCCACCTGGTCGAGATCCAGGCCCCGGAGGAATTCGACGTCAAGCGCGGCAAGTGGAGCTTCGCCAACCTGCCGGTGATCCCGCCTCACTTCGACCTCAAGCCGGTCGACAAGACCAAGACGCGCCTGAACGCCGTGGTCAAGCAGGCCAAGCGCAAGGACGTGACGCAGCTCATCAACGCCTGCGACGCGGGCCGCGAGGGCGAGCTGATCTTCCGCCTCATCGAGCAGTACGCCGGCGGCAAGAGCCCGCTGGGCAAGCCGGTGAAGCGCCTGTGGCTGCAGTCGATGACGCCGCAAGCGATCCGCGACGGCTTCGACGCGCTGCGCACCGAAAAGCAGATGCAGGGCCTGGCCGACGCCGCGCGCTCGCGCTCCGAGGCCGACTGGCTGGTGGGCATCAACGGCACGCGCGCCATGACCGCATTCAATTCGCGCGACGGCGGCTTCTTCCTCACGACCGTGGGCCGCGTGCAGACGCCGACGCTGTCCGTCGTGGTGGAGCGCGAGGAGCAGATCCGCAAGTTCGTCTCGCGCGAGTACTGGGAAATCCACGGCAGCTTCGCGGCCGAGGCCGGCCAGTACCCGGGCAAGTGGTTCAACCCCGACTGGAAGAAAGCCAACGCGCCGCTGTTGGCCAACGGCGAACCCGATGCCGAGCAGCGTGCCGACCGCGTGTGGTCCGAGCAGGAAGCCCGCGCCATCGCCGACGCCTCGCGCGGCAAGCCCGCCACCGTCACCGAAGAGAGCAAGCCCACCACGCAGGCCTCGCCCGCGCTGTTCGACCTGACCTCGCTGCAGCGCGAGGCCAACGGCCGTTTCGGCTTCAGTGCCAAGACCACGCTGGCGCTGGCGCAGAGCCTGTACGAACGCCACAAGGCGCTGACCTACCCGCGTACCGATTCACGCGCGCTGCCGGAAGACTATCTGCCGGTGGTCAAGCAGACCATGGAGATGCTCGCCAACAGCGGCATGAAGCACCTGGCGCCGTTCGCCCAGCAGGCGGTCGACGGCAACTACGTCAAGCCCAACAAGCGCATCTTCGACAACGCCAAGGTGTCGGATCACTTCGCCATCATCCCGACGCTGCAGGCCCCGAGCGGCCTGAGCGAGGCCGAGCAGAAGCTGTACGACTTCGTGGTGCGCCGCTTCCTGTCGGTGTTTTTCCCGAGCGCCGAGCACCAGGTGACCACGCGCATCAGCACGGTGGAGCAGGGCGGCAAGAAGTACCCCTTCCGCACCGACGGCAAGGTGCTGGTGAAGCCGGGCTGGCTCGCCATCTACGGCAAGGAAGCCCAGGACGACGAGAAGGAGGACGACAAGGACGGCAAGCGCCTCGTGCCGGTGAAGCCGGGCGAGATCGTGCAGAACGAGTCGGCCGACCTCAAGGGCCTGAAGACGCGCCCGCCCGCACGTTATTCCGAAGCCACGCTGCTGGGCGCCATGGAAGGCGCCGGCAAGACCATCGACGACGACGAGCTGCGCGAGGCCATGCAGGAGAAGGGCCTGGGCACGCCAGCCACGCGCGCGGCCACCATCGAAGGGTTGATCGCCGAGAAGTACATGCTGCGCGAAGGCCGCGAGCTCATCCCGACCGCCAAGGCCTTCCAGCTCATGACGCTCTTGCGCGGCCTGGGCGTGGAAGAACTGTCCAAGGCCGAGCTCACGGGCGAGTGGGAGTACAAGCTCGCGCAGATGGAGAAGGGCGCGCTGAGCCGCGACGCCTTCATGCGCGAGATCGCCGAGATGACGGAGCACATCGTCAAGAAGGCCAAGGAGTACGACCGCGACACCGTGCCCGGCGACTACGCCACGCTCGCCACGCCCTGCCCGAACTGCGGCGGCGTGGTGAAGGAGAACTACCGCCGCTACGGCTGCACCGGCAAGAGCGGCACGGGCGAGGACGCCTGCGGCTTCTCGTTCGGCAAGTCGCCGGCCGGGCGCACCTTCGAGGTGGCCGAGGCCGAGCAGCTGCTGGCCAACAAGCACATCGGCCCGCTCGAGGGCTTCCGCTCCAAGGCGGGCTGGCCCTTCACGGCCGAGATCATCCTCAAGTACGACGGGGAAGAAGCCAAGAACTGGAAGCTCGAGTTCGACTTCGGCGACGACAAGAACGAAGACAGCGGCGAGATCGTCGACTTCAGCCAGCAGGACACCGTGGGCCCGTGCCCGGTGTGCGGCGCACCGGTGTTCGATCACGGCAGCAACTACGTCTGCGAGAAGTCGGTGCCGACGAACGAGCAGCCGACCCCGAGCTGCACCTTCAAGACCGGCAAGATCATCCTGCAGCAACCGGTGGAGCGCGACCAGATGGAGAAGCTGCTGGCCACCGGCAAGACCGACCTGCTCGACAAGTTCGTGTCGATGCGCACGCGCCGCGCCTTCAAGGCCTTCCTCACGTGGAACGCCGAAGAAGGCAAGGTGACCTTCGAATTCGCACCGCGCGAAGGCGGCAGCAAGTTCCCGCCGCGCAAGACCTTCGGCAAGCCGGCCGCCAAGACCGCGGCGGCCAAGAAGGTCGCGGCGAAGAAGACGCCCGCCGCCAAGAAGGCACCGGCCGAGAAGAAGGCGGCCAAGCCGCGCAAGCCGGGCGCGGGCCTCAAGCCCAGCGACTCGCTGGCCGCGGTGATCGGCGCCGAACCGGTGGCGCGCACCGAGGTCATCAAGAAGCTGTGGGACTACATCAAGGCCAACGGCCTGCAGGACGCGACCAACAAGCGCGCGATCAACGCCGACGCCAAGCTCAAGCCGGTGTTCGGCAAGGACCAGGTGACGATGTTCGAACTCGCGGGCATCGTGGGCAAGCACCTCTCTGCGCCCGACGCGGCCTGACGACGCATGCAGCGCCGACACCTCGCGGCCCTGTGCGCCGCCGCGCTGCTGGGCGGCGCAGGCCTGGCCCAGGCCGCCGCGTGGCCTGACAAGCCCGTCAAGCTGGTCGTGCCTTTCCCACCGGGACAGGCCACCGACATCTTTGCCCGCGCGCTCGCCGAACAGCTCGGCAAGCGGCTGGGCCAGCCCGTGATCGTCGACAACAAGGCGGGCGCGGGCAGCAACATCGGCACCGAGTTCGTGGTGCGCGCACCGCCCGACGGCTACACGCTCGTGGTGGCCGGCAGCGCGATGGCGGTGAACCAGACGCTCTACGCCAAGCCGGGCTTCGACCCGCGCAAGGATCTGGTCGGCATCTCGCTCATCGCGAAGGTGCCGCTGGTGTTCCTGGCCACGCCCGAAAGCGGCATCCGCACGCTGGCCGACCTCACGGCGCGCGCCAAGGCCGAGCCCGGCAAGCTGAGCTACGCGAGCGCCGGCATCGGCGGCATGCAGCACCTGTCGGGCGAGATGTACAAATCGGCGGCGCATGTGTTCATCACGCACATTCCGTACCGGGGCAGCGGGCCGGCGCAGGCGGACTTCCTGGGCAATCAGGTACCGCTGATGGTCGACTCGGTGACGGCCGCGTTGCCGCACATCAAGTCGGGCAAGGCGGTGCCGCTGGCGGTGACATCGGCCACGCGCTCGTCGCAATTGCCCGAGGTGCCTGCCGTGCGCGAGACCGGCGTGGCCGGCACGAAGAACTTCGAAGCCGTGGGCTGGCTCGGCCTGATGGCACCGCGCGGCACGCCGCCCGAGATCGTGGCGCGGCTGAACCACGAAGTGACCGACATCCTCAAGAGCGAGCAGATGGCGCGCTTCATCCGCGACCGGGGCTCCGAGCCGGCACCGACGAGCGGCGCCGAATTCGACCGCTTCGTGGCGAGCGAGATCGGGCTCTGGGGTGCGGCGGTGAAGGCTTCGGGCGCCAAGCCCGAGTAACCCCTGCTCAGTTCTGCGCGACCGGCGGCAGCACGGTCGCTTCCCCGCTGCGGTCGACCTCGGCCAGCAGCCAGTGGCGGAAGTGGTCCAGCGTGGCCAGCTGGCCGCGCCCCTCGGGGTAGCAGAACCAGTAGCCCTCGCTGCCCCGGTAGCCGCCGTCGGGCAGCGGCTCTTCCACCAGCCCCGACGCAATTTCGTCCTGCACCAGGCAGCGCGGCACCAGCGCGACGCCCATGCCGGCCATGACGGCGCGGATCATGGTCTGGAACTGGTCGAACTGCAGCCCGGCCAGCGGGTCGAGCCCGCGCACGCCGTGCGCCTCGCTCCAGTGCAGCCACGACTGCGGCACGCTCACGTGGCGCAGCAGGGTGCAGCGCGCCACGTCCTGCGGCGTGCGGATGGCGGCCTCGGCCTGCGCGGCGCGCGGGGCGATCAGCGCCACGTCCTGCCCCGCGAGGTAGTGCGAGCGCGCGCCGGGCCAGTGGCCGTCGCCGAACAGGATGGCGCAGTCGAGCTCGGGCCGCTCGAAGTCGTAGCCGTGCACGAAGGGCACGAAATGCAGCGTGATCTGCGGGTGGCGCTGCTGGAAATCGGGCAGGCGCGGAATCAGCCACTTGGCGCCGAAGGTGGGCAGGGTCGACAGGTGCAGCGCACCGCCACCGTCGCCGCTGGTGATGAGCTCCAGCGTGGCCGCCTCCAACTGCGCCAGCAGGGCGCGCACCGCCTTTTCGTAGCGCTCGCCGGCGGGCGTGAGCGCCAGGCGCTTGCGGCTGCGCTCGAACAGCGGCGCGCCGATCCAGCGCTCGAGCTCCTGCACCTGCTTGCTCACCGCGCCCTGCGTGAGGTGCAGCGCCTCGGCCGCGCGCGACACGCCGCCGAAGCGCACCACGGTGGAGAAGGCGCGCAGCAGGTTCAGGGGCGGGTTGAGGCGTCGCAATGGCATGGGGGAGCCCATCAAGTCATTCCAGATTGGAATGATATCGGGTATATCCTTTGCTTCAGGTGAGCTGCAGCTTTGCACATTCACTCATCGTTCCATTGGAAGAACCCTCATGCAACGTCGTCATTTCCTCTCCACCCTGGCTGCCGTTTCTTTCGCCCCAGGAATATCCTTTGCCCAAGGCAAGCCGATCCGCCTGGTCGTGCCTTTCCCGCCCGGTGGCGCCACCGACATCACGGCCCGCGTGCTCTCCGAGCCCCTGGCCAAGATCCTCCAGCAGCCCGTGGTGATCGACAACCGCGCCGGCGCGGGCGGCTCGATCGGCATGGCCGAGCTGGCACGCGCCACGCCCGACGGCCTGAGCTTCGGCGTGGCCACGCTGTCCACGCACGGCGTGAACCCGGCCGTGTACCAGAAGCTGCCCTACGACCCGATCAAGGGCTTTGCCGCCGTGACCGAGCTGGTGAAGGCGCCGGGCGTGATCGTCATCAACCCGGCCGTGCTGCCGGTGGGCAGCTTCGCGGAACTCGTGAAGTACCTGAAGGCCAACCCGGGCAAGGTGTCGTACGCCTCGCCGGGCAACGGCACCATCGGCCACATGTGGGGCGAGCTGTTCAAGAGCAGCACCGGAACCTCGATGGTGCACATCCCCTACCGCGGTGCGGGCCCGGCCATCAACGACGTGCTCGCGGGCCAGGTGCCGGTGTACTTCGACCAGGTGGCCTCGTCGCTGCCGCACGTGAAGGCCGGCAAGCTGAAGGCGCTGGCCGTGTCCTGGAGCGGCCGCCTCGACGTGCTGCCCGAAGTGCCGACCTACGGCGAGCTGGGCTACGCGGCCAGCAACGACCCCTCGTGGTTCGGCATGATCGCGCCCGCCGGCACGCCGCCCGAGCTGGTGCTGCGCATGCAGCAGGCCGTGGCCACGGCGCTGAAGGACCCCGCGGTGCGCGAGCGCCTGGCGCTGCAGGGGCTGTACGCCTCGGGCACCACGCCGGCCGAGTTCACGAAGCAGATCGCGAGCGAGATCGAGAAGATGAAGAAGGTGGCCGCCTTCGCGCGCATCCGATTGGACTGACCGACACCGCCTATGCATCCAGTCCTGAAACTGATTCAAACCCGCGCCCAGGTGACGAGCGTCGCCGGGCACTCCCCGCTGGTGCTGGACTCCCCGCACAGCGGCACCGTCTACCCCGAGGACTTCCGGCCCGTGTGCGAACTCGCCACGCTGCGCCGGGCCGAGGACACCCACGTCGAGAAGCTCTACGCCTTCGCGAGCGACATGGGCGCCGCCTGGATCGAGGCGCACTTTCCGCGCAGCTACCTCGACGCCAACCGCGACATGACCGAGGTCGACACCACGATGCTCGACGGCCCGTGGACCGACCCGGTGTCGACCGACCCGCGCGTGCTGTCGAAAGTGCGCCTGGGCAAGGGCCTGATCTGGAAGCTCACCGACGAGGGCCTGCCGATCTACGACCGGCCGCTCACGGTGGCCGAGGTGCGCCAGCGCATCGACCAGTGCTGGCGCCCGTACCACGCGGCGGTGGCCCAGGCCATCGACGAAGCGCATGCGCGGCACGGCTACAGCATCCACATCAACTGCCACTCGATGCCCGCCATTGCGGGCAGCCACGCGACCGACTTCCCGGGGCTGGGGCACGCCGACTTCGTGATCGGCGACCGCGACGGCAGCACGGCCGACCCGGCGCTGTCGCAGCGGCTGTGCGCGCACCTGCGCGCATGCGGCTACAGCGTGGACTACAACCACCCGTACAAGGGCGTGGAGCTGGTGCGCCGGCACGGCGACCCGGCGGCGAACCGGCACAGCATCCAGGTCGAGATCAACCGCAAGCTCTACATGGACGAGGCCACGCTGGCGCTCGACGAGGCCGGCGCCGCGCGGCTGCAGGCCGACCTGCGTTCGATGGTCGAGATGCTGCTGGCGACCGACCCGCGCGTGGCAGGCTGAACACCGCAGCCCCTGCGGGGGCTGGTGTCTTTGTTACAGGGCGGCCGGGGGCCCCGGCCTATAGTGGGACGTCCTTAGTTTTCTGGAGTCCTGCCGTGAAGTCGATCCTTGCCGCCCTCGCCGTCCTTGCGACCGGTCTGCTGGTCTCGGGCTGCGCCGGCACCGCGCCGTCGCCGTCTTCTTCCTCCTCCACGTCTTCATCGGGCAGCGGCGTGACGGTGTTCGGCACCATCGACGCCGGCGTCAGCGGCACGACGAACAAGTCGTCGCGCTGAGCGAGAGCCTCAGGCGACCGTCGCCAGGTAGCCCCGCAGCGCATCGCGCAACTGGCGTGACAGCGTCTGCAGGTCGGGCCGCCCGCCCGTGCCGATGTGGGTGTGCGCGACCAGCCCGTAGATGATGGTCTGGCACACGCGCGCTGCCTCTTTCTTCTGCGGGCCGTCGGCCCCCACGTCGCCCGCCGCGTCGAGCACGCCCACCCATTCGGCCACGAAGCGGTCGTACATCTTGCGGTAGGCCTCGGGGCTGGAGAGGTGGCGCTCCAGCAGGTAGTGCGCGCCCCAGGCCACGGGCTGCGCGCGGTGCGCGTCGAGCTGCGCATCGATCACCGTGTCGACGATCTCGCGCCACGGCCGGCCTTCGTTCGCGGCCACGACCGCGCGCATGTCCAGCAGCAGCGCCTTGGAGCGCAGGTGCAGGCACACGCGCGCCAGGTCCTCCTTGTTCTCGAAGTATTCGTAGAAGCTGCCCAGGCCCGTGCCCGCCACGGCCACGATCTCTCGGATCGTGATGGCGGCGTAACCCTTCTCGACCAAAAGCCGAACAAAGGCTTCCTGCAGCGCCTGCGAGGTGTGGCGCGCGCGGGACTGGCGCGGCTTCCTCCTCGGGGCGGCGGCGGGTGCGCGGGCGCCGGTCATGGCCGCCGAACCCGAACACCTCGCGGGCGGGTTGTTCCTAGAATTTTTGATCCCATCGAAAGGCATTCTGCAATGACCTCGCACGACCGTGCCCCCGAGACAACGCCCCCCGCCGTCTACACCGGCGAGGGCGACACGTGGCAGCCCGACGCGCTCTCGCGCGGCCCCTGGGACCCGCGCGCGCAGCACGGCGGTGCGCCTGCCGCCTTGCTCGCCCACATCGCCGAACGCGCGGCGCCCGGCCCGGGCTGGCAGCTGGCGCGGCTCACGCTCGAACTGGTGAAGCCGGTGCCGGTGGCGCCGCTGGTCACGCGCACGCAGTCGCAGGCCTCGCGCGCCACGGTGCGCGTGGGCATCGACCTGCTCGCGGGCGACACGGTGGTGGCCCGCGCGCGCGCGCTGCTGCTGAAGACATCGCCGCTGACGCTGCCGGCGAACCTGCCCGCGGGCGACGCGCCGCGCGAACTGCGCCCGCTGCCCGAAGACTGCACCGAGCGACTGCGCATTCCCGGCCTGCCTGACGGCCTCTCGTTCCATCAGACCGCCGTCGAATCGCGCCTGGCCCAAGGCGACATCGCACAGCCCGGCGCGGGCGCCGCGTGGTTCCGGCTCGCGGTGCCGCTGGTGCGCGGCGTGACCACCTCGCCCGCGATGCGCGCGGCGGCGGCGGCCGACTTCGGCAACGGGCTGAGCTGGGTGCTGTCGCCCGCCGACTTCCTGTTCTCGAACGCCGACCTCAGCCTGAACCTGTTTCGCGTGCCCGAGGGCGAGTGGATCGGCCTGCGCGCCAGCACCGAGATGCACGCCGGCGGCGCGGGCCTCACCGTGTCCCACCTGTACGACACGCGCGGCCTCATCGGCCTCGCGACCCAGACGCTGGTGGTGCGCGAACGCGCCGCCACCGCCTGAACACGCCCCTCTTTCACCGCTTCACGGAGACAACGCCATGACCATTCCCGGCATCCACCCCGACAACCAGGTCCCCGAGCTCAAGGACTACAACGTCTACACCAGCGACCCCGCCCTGCGCGGCGCGGTGGGGCGCGGCGGCGCCGCCTGGCGCGACGACGAACTGGTGCGCCAGGGTGCCGAGTACGGCGCCGAGGCCACGCTGCGCGCCGCCGAGGACGCCAACCGCCACGAGCCCGAGCTGCACACCCACTCGCGCACCGGCACGCGCATCGACAGCGTGCAGTTCCACCCCGCGTGGCACACCATGATGTCGATCGCGCGGCGCAACGGCATCGCCAACCTGCCGTTCTTCGACGAGCGGCCCTCGGCCTGGGTGGGCTACGGCGCCTCGCTGTACATGCACAGCCAGATCGAGTCGGGCTCCACCTGCCCGACCACCATGACCAAGGCCTGCATCCCCGTGATGCGCCGCAACGCCGCGCTGTACGCCGACCTGCGCGACAAGCTCGCCGCCCACGTGCACGACCCACGCGACATCCCGCTCGAGGGCAAGACCTCGATGACCGTCGGCATGGGCATGACCGAGAAGCAGGGCGGCAGCGACGTGCGCACCAACACCACGCGCGCCGTGCCGGCCGGCAGCGGCCCGTGGGGCGAAGAGTTCCTCATCACCGGCCACAAGTGGTTCTTCTCGGCGCCGATGTGCGACGGCCACCTGGTGCTGGCCAAGACCGACGAGCATGGCTCCTCGTGCTTCTTCGTGCCGCGCTGGCGGCCCGACGGCAGCAAGAACGCGATCCACATCCAGCGCCTGAAGGACAAGGTCGGCAACCGCTCCAACTCCAGCAGCGAGGTCGAGTTCAAGGAAGCCTGGGGCGTGCTCGTCGGCGACGAGGGCCGCGGCATCCCGACCATCATCGAGATGGCCACCGTGACGCGGCTGGACTGCGCGCTCGCCAGCGCCGGCTTCATGCGCCAGGGCTTCGCGCAGGCGCTGCACTACACGCGCAACCGCTTCGCCTTCGGCAAGGCGCTGGTCGACCAGCCGGTGATGACCGAGCTGCTGGCCGACATGGCCCTGGAAACCGAGAGCGCCACGCTGCTGGCGATGGAGCTGGCCTCGCGCTTCGGCTCGCCCGCGCCGCTGGACACGGCCTGGCGCCGGCTGCTCACGCCCGCCGCCAAGTTCTGGAACTGCAAGCGCGCGGTGGCGCTCACCGGCGAGGCGATGGAGGTGTTCGGCGGCAACGGCTACGTGGAAGACGGCCCGATGGGCCGCCTGTTCCGCGAGGCGCCCGTCAACTCGATCTGGGAAGGCTCGGGCAACGTGATGTGCCTCGATGTGCTGCGCGCCGTGTCGCGCAACCCCGACGACGCGCACCTCGTGCTCGACCACCTGCAGGAAGTGACCGCCGGCGAAGCGCGCCTGCAGACCGAAGTGCAGGCCCTGCGCCAGATGGTGCAGCTGGCGCCGCAGGACCTGGAACGCCAGGCGCGCCGCTTCACGCAGCGGCTGGTGCGCGCGGCGCAGGCCGGCCTGATGCTGCAGCACGCGAGCCCGCTCGCGGCGGCGGCCTTCGTGTCCAGCCGCTTCGATCCCGACTGGGGCCCGGTGACCGGCATCAGCGCCGGCACCAGCGACCCCGGCGCGTTGGTGCGCGCGGCCTGGCATTGAGACGACACCGATGGATTTCGTTTCCCTGCTCGACCAGCACGCCCGCACCCAGCCTGCGCACGAATGCCTGCGCGCCGCAGGCCGCGCCTGGACCTACGCCGACTTCGCCGACCTCTCGCGCCGCGCCGCCACCGTGCTGCGCGACCAGGGCGTGGGCCCTGGCGACAAGGTCGCGCTGCTGTGCTTCAACACGGTCGGCTTCGTCGCCGCGATGTTCGGCGCCTGGCGCCTCGGCGCGGCCGTGGTGCCGGTCAACCACAAGCTGCAGGCGCCGGAGATCGACTACGTGCTGGCGCACGCCGGCGTGCGCCTGTGCGTGGCCGACGGCACGCTCGCCACGCAGGTCGCTGCGCGCATCGCGCACCGCTGCGACTGGCTCGCGACCGACAGCGCCGCCGATGGCCTGCCGATGTTCGACGACCTGATGGCGCAGCCCGAGCCGCTCGGCGATGACGACGCACCGGCGCCCGGCACCGACACGCTGGCCCAGGTGCTCTACACCTCGGGCACCACCGGCAAGCCCAAGGGCTGCCTGCACAGCCACCGCAACGTCTTCATGGCGGCGGTGTGCACGGCAGCGGGCATGTCGCTGTCGCGCAACGAGCGCACGCTGGTCGCGATGCCGGTGTGGCATTCGTCGCCGCTCAACAACTGGCTGCTGGGCACGATGCTGATGGGCGGCACCGTGGTGCTGCTGCGCGAGTACGCGCCCAAGGCCTTTCTCGACACGCTGGCCGACGAGCGCATCACCTTCACCTTCGGCGCGCCCATCGCCTTCCTGGCGCCGCTGTCGGTGGTGCCCGACGTGCAACGCTACGACTTCAGCGCGATGCGGCTGTGGGCCTACGGCGGCGGCCCGCTCGGTGCCGACATGGCGCGCAAGCTGGCCCACAGCTACCGCAGCGACCGCTTCGTGCAGGTCTACGGCATGACCGAATCGGGCCCGCTGGGCACGGTGCTCTACCCGGAAGACGCGATCGCCAAGGCCGGTTCGACCGGCCGTGCGGGCGTGCCCGGCGTGGCCATCGAGGTGCGCCACCCCGACGGCCGGCGCTGCGGCGCGGGCGAGGTCGGCGAGATCCACCTGCGTTCGCCGGCCGTGATGCAGGGCTACCTCGACAACCCGCAGGCGAGCGCCGAGGCCTTCGACGCACAAGGCTGGTACCGCACGGGCGACCTGGCGCGGGTGGACGAGGACGGCTTCCTGTTCATCGTCGACCGGCTGCGCGACATGATCATCACGGGCGGCGAGAACGTCTACTCGAAGGAAGTGGAAGACGCGCTGGGCGCCCACCCCGACGTGCAGGACGTGGCCGTCATCGGCCGCCCGCACCCCGAGTGGGGCGAGACCGTGACGGCGGTGCTGGTGGCGCGCGACGGGCGCGCGCTCGAGGTGCGCGAGCTGGTGCGCTTTCTCGAAGACCGGCTGGCGCGCTACAAGATCCCGCGCATCTTCGAAGTGCGCGAGAGCCTGCCGCGCACGGCGACGGGCAAGCTGCTGAAGCACCTGTTGCGCGACGCGGCGTGAGCGTTGGGCAGTGCAGTCGTTGATCGACCGGCACAACGACAGCGCTCAGCGGGCGCAGGACACCGGGTGCTTCCCGCAGCGAAATCAAGGAGAAGGCCGAAGGCCGGGGGACATTCGCGGAGGGAAGTACCCGGTGGCCTGTGCACGCGCCCCGAACAGCAACACTCAGCGCCGCAGCAGCGCCTGCCGCAGCAACCGCGCCGCCCGGTTGCGAATGCGCCCCTGCATCTCGCGCATGCTGGTGCGCGGCGCCACGCGGGCGGTGGCGCAGGCCCACAGGAAGTCGTGCAGGATCGGCGTGTCGTCCACGGTCTCGGTGCTGCCGTACTTGTGGAACTCCGGGTGCCACTGGGTCGCCGCGATGTAGCCGCGCCCCTTCTCGGGCCGGCGGCGGATCGCCTCGGGCACGCGGTCGGGCAGGCTCCAGGCCTCGATCTCGAAGCCGGGCGCGAGCCCCTTGATGCCCTGGTGGTGGATGCTGTTGACGCGCGCCGTGCGCACCTCGGGGTACAGCTTCGCCAGGCGCGTGCCTTCGACGATCTCGATCTGATGGAAGTTCTGGTCGTAGGTCACCGGGTCGCGGTGGCGCACCGTCTCGGGGTGGCCGTGCTGTTCCTCGATGTCCTGGTAGAGCGTGCCGCCGAAGGCCACGTTGATCAGCTGCAGGCCCCGGCACACGCCGAAGATCGGCTTGCCGGCCTGCTCGAAGGCTTCCACCAGCGCGAGGTCGTACAGATCGCGGATCTGGTCGCCGATCCAGGCGTCTTTCAGGGGCTCCTCGCCGTAGCTGCCGGGCCAGACGTCGGCGCCGCCGTGCATCACCACGCCGTCGAGCCACTCGGCGTAGTGCGACAGCTTGGTGTCGCCGCGCGCCGTCTCGCCCGTGGGGCAGGGCACCATCACCACCATCGCGCCGGCCGACATGAGCCAGTGGGCGATCGATTGTTCGACGTACTGCAGCGTCTTGTTCGTGAAAAGCGAGCGGGCCGGGTCGGCGTGCGAGAAGCAGGCGGACAAGCCGATCTTGAGCCGGGCGGCGACAGGCTGAGACATGTCGATGGGTTCCCTGTGGACAAAGTTCATTGTGCGCCCATCGAACTTCGGTCGTGTGTCAGCCGAACCCCCGAAGTATGCTGTGCGGCGCATCAGGAGACACGCATGAAGACGATCAAGGGGCCGGGCATTTTCCTGGCCCAGTTCGCGGGCGACACGGCCCCGTTCCACTCGCTCGACGCCATCGCCGGATGGGCCGCGGGCCTCGGCTACAAGGGCGTGCAGATCCCCAGCTGGGACACGCGCCTCATCGACCTCAAGCGCGCCGCCGAAAGCAAGACCTACTGCGACGAGATCAAGGGCGCGTTGGCGGGCCACGGCCTGGAGATCACCGAGCTCTCGACCCACCTGCAGGGCCAGCTGGTCGCGGTGCACCCGGCCTACGACGCGGGCTTCGACGGCTTTGCGGCGCCCGAGGTGCGCGGCAACCCCGTGGCGCGCCAGCAGTGGGCGGTGCAGCAGCTGCACCACGCGGCCAAGGCCTCGGCCAACCTCGGGCTCACGGCGCACGCGACCTTCTCGGGCGCGCTGGCCTGGCCGTACCTGTATTCGTGGCCGCCGCGCCCGGCCGGCCTCATCGAGGAGGCCTTCGACGAGCTGGCACGCCGCTGGCGCCCGATCCTCGATGCCTTCGACGCCGTGGGCGTCGACGTGGGCTACGAGATCCATCCCGGCGAAGACCTGCACGACGGCGTGAGCTACGAGATGTTTCTGGAGCGCGTAGGCAACCATCCGCGCGCCTGCCTGCTGTACGACCCGAGCCACTTCGTGCTGCAGCAGCTCGACTACCTGGCCTACATCGACCACTACCACGAGCGCATCAAGCTCTTCCACGTGAAGGACGCCGAGTTCAACCCGACCGGCAAGCAGGGCGTGTACGGCGGCTTCCAGAGCTGGATCAACCGCGCCGGGCGCTTCCGCTCGCTGGGCGACGGACAGGTCGACTTCAAGGCCATCTTCTCGAAGATGGCGCAGTACGACTTCCCGGGCTGGGCGGTGCTCGAATGGGAGTGCTGCATCAAGCACCCGGAAGACGGCGCGCGCGAAGGCGCCACCTTCATCCGCGACCACATCATCCGCGTGGCCGACCGCGCCTTCGACGACTTCGCGGCCGGTGGGGCGGACGTGGCGGCGAACCGGCGGATGCTCGGGATCGGCTAGCTGGTCGAACGGATCGCGTCGTCGAGTATTTCCAGGCCGCGGTCGATTTCTTCCGGCTTCACGTTCAGCGGCGGCGCGATGCGCCACACGGCCGCCATGCCGCCGACGGCCACGATGTTCATGCTCAGGCCGCGCGCCATGCAGGCGTCGGTGATGGCGCGGCCGCGCTCGGCGTCGGGCTCGCGGGTCTCGCGGTCTTTCACCAGCTCAACGCCCTGCAGCAGGCCGTGGCCGCGCACGTCGCCGATCACCTCGTGCCGCGCCTTCAGCGTGGCCAGGCCCCGGCTCAGCCGCTCGCCCATGGCGGCGGCGCGCTGGTTGAGCCCTTCTTCCTCGAGCACGTCGAGCACTGCCAGCCCGACCTCGGCCGGCAGCGGGTCGGACACGTGCGAGGTGACGTGCACGAAGCCCTTCTCGTGGCAATCCTGTTCGATCGCTTCGCTGGTGACCGTGGCGCCGATCGCCAGGCCACCGCCCAGCGTCTTCGACACGGTAAGGAAGTCGGGCACCACGCCCACCTGCTCGAACGCGAAGTTGCTGCCCAGTCGGCCGAAGGCGGTCTGCGCTTCGTCGAGGATCAGCAGCATGCCGCGCTCGCGGCACTTGGCCTGCAGCTTCGGGAAGTAGCCGGCGGGCGGCACGATCACGCCGCCCGAGCTCAGCACCGGCTCGGCGATGAAGGCCGCGAGCGAGCCGCTGGACTGCGCATCGACCATGTCGAAGCCGACATCGAGGCAGGTGGTGTCGCAGGCGTCGCGGCAATGGCGGATGGGGCAGCGGTAGCAGTTCGGCGCGGGGATCGACATGGTGCCGGGCTTGCGCGGCCCGTAGTCGACGTGGTGCCGGCCGGCGAAGGTGAGCGCGGCCATGCCGCCGTTCACGCCGTGCCAGCCGCCGTTCAGGCCCACGATCTCGTAGCGGCCGGTGGCCACGCGGGCCATGCGCGCGGCGGCCTCGTTGGCCTCGCCGCCGGTCGACAAAAACAGCGATTTCGACAGCGACGGCGGCAGCATCGCCGCCAGCCGCCCGGCCAGTGCCGGCACGGCCGGCCCGACGAAGCCGCTGTACAGGTGCAGCGCGCCTTCGCAGGCCTTCTCGATCGCCGCGACGATGCGCGGGTGGTTGTGGCCGATGGTGGCGCACATCTGGCCCGAGGTGAAGTCGAGGATCTCGCGCCCGCTCGCGTCCCACAGCGTGGCGCCGCGCGCCTTCACGATGACATGCGGGCTCAGCCCCATGCCGTAGCGCACGAGGTGCTTGCTGACCACGGGGTCGTAGGTTGCGCCTTCGGCCATCGGATGCTCCTTGTTCGTCGGGGGAGCCCCAGCGTAGCCATCGGCCGCGAAATCCGGTGTCGTTGTGCGGGCCCGAAAACGAAGCCGATTGCGCGCACCTTGCGCCACACTGGCGGCACCATGAAAACCGGCACCCTCGATCGCATCGACCAGTGCATCCTGGCCGAGCTGCAGGCCGACGCGGGCCTGCAGAACCAGACGCTGGCCGAGCGCGTGAACCTCTCGCCCTCGGCCTGCCTCAAGCGCGTGCAGCGGCTGCGGCGCGCGGGCGTGATCCGCGAGGAGGTGGCGATCCTCGATGCCGCGCGCGTGGGCTTTCCGGTGCTGGTGATCTCGCGCGTGTCGCTGCGCAGCACCACGCGAGAGGCGATCGGGGCCTTCGAGCGCAAGGTGCATGCGCTGCCGCAGGTGCTGCAATGCCACTGCGTGGCCGGCGAGACCGACTTCGTGCTCGTGATCTGCGCGCGCTCGCTGCCCGACTACCAGGCCTTCGCGCAGGAGCAGTTGGGCGACGCGCTGGAGCTGGAGAACTACTCGAGCGACATCGTGTTGTCGACCACCAAGTTCACGACCCGGCTGCCGCTGGACAGCGCCTGAGGGCGCCGCCGCTACAGCAGGCGCACCAACCGCCGGATCGCGCCGTCGATCTGCGACTCGGCGATCAACCCGAAGCCGAAGGCCAGCCCGTTGGGCGCGTCGGGCGCCTGCGGTTCGGGCGCGAAGCGCGACAGCGGCGGCAAGGTGATGCCGGCCGCCGCGGCGCGTTCGACCACCACATGGTCGCGCGCGCCGCCATGCAGCCAGGCTGACAGGTGCAGGCCGGCATCGGACGGGATCGCCTCGAGCCGACCCGCGCCGTGGCGCGCCAGCGCGTCGAGCAGGGCGCTGCGCCGTGCGCCGTACAGCTTGCGCATGCGGCGGATGTGGCGCGCCAGGTGCCCTTCGGCAATGAAGGCCGCGAGCGCCTCCTGCCCGAGCACCGGGCCGTGCCAGTCGGCCAGCTCGCGCGCCCGCACCAGCGCCGCGCGGGCCCAGGGCGGCGCCACCACGAAGCCCAGGCGAAGCGCGGGGAACAGGCTCTTGGAGAAGGTGCCGACGTAGAACACCGAGCCGGCGCGGTCGAGCGTCTGCAGCGCGTCGAGCGGGCGGCCGGCAAAGCGGAACTCGCTGTCGTAGTCGTCCTCGATGAGCACGGCGTTGCGCGCCCGCGCAAAGGCGAGCAGGGCGGCCCGGCGCGGCGGCGACATGGCCACGCCGGTGGGAAACTGGTGCGAGGGCGTCACGCAGACCACGCGCGCCTCGGGCGGGATGCGGTCCACGCACAGGCCTTCGTCGTCGGTCGGCACCGTGACCACCTTCGCGCCCGCGGCCAGCATGGCCTCGCGCAGCGAGGGATAGAACAGCTGCTCGACCGCCACCACCGTGCGCCCCGGCACGACCAGGATGCGCGCGAGCAGCCCGAAGGCCTGCTGCGCGCCGGCCGTGACCACGATGTCGTCGGCCGTGCAGCCGACCGCGCGCGTGAACGACACGTGCGCCGCGATCGCCTCGCGCAGGGCGCCCTGGCCCTGCGGGTCGGCGTAGTCGGCGGTCTGGCGCGCCACGCGGCGCAGCGCGCGGTCGGACAGGCGGCGCCAGATGTCGAACGGAAAGGCGCCGACATCGGGCAGGCCGACGCGGAAGTCGTCGCGCGCGG
>NZ_BCUS01000111.1 GCF_001591345.1 Variovorax boronicumulans NBRC 103145
GCCCGCGGTGCCGCCGGCTGCGGCAGCCGCGGTCGGCACGCCGTTGTTGGCAGCGCTGCCCGTGGCCGGCGCCGTGGCGGCGGGCTTGGTCGACGGCAGGAAGGTCGGCTTGTTGCCGTTGAAGACCTGCCATTGGTCCCACAGCAGCACGAGCGAGAAACCAAAAATCACCCACAGGATCGTGCGGCGGATATCGTTCATGACGAAGACTTCTTGTCGGAGGAGAGAAGAGACGAAAACAGCGATCCTGACTTGTCAGTGCGACGCTGAGATTTCGGTGGAACCGGATCGTGGCCGCCCTGGCACCAAGGCTGGCAGCGCGCGATGCGGTGCAGAGTCAGGTAGCTGCCCTTGAGCGCTCCGTGCACTTCCAGCGCCTCGATCGAGTACACGGAGCAGGTCGGCGTGAAGCGGCACGACTGCCCGAGCCAGGGGCTCAGCAGCAGGCGGTAGCCCTTCACGAGGCCGATCAGCAGGCGTTTCATGCGGAGGCAGGTGCGGGGGAGGCGGCAGCCGGTGCCGGCGGACGTCCGGCGCGCGCCAGCAATTGCTGGAGCTCGGCGCGCACGGCGGCCTTGAGCTTGTCCGAGGAGGCGCTCACGAACGCCTTGCGATCGAAACCGGCGCGCAGACGCACCACGTGCGCGGCACGCGGCAACACGACGCCGGGCGCGGCGCTCACGGCGTAGATCTGGCGCTTGATGGCGTTGCGCGTCACCGCGCGGCGTGCCCAACGCTTGGGCACCATGGCGCCCAGCCAGACCTCATCGGACGGAAACAGCGAAGCGGCGCCCGATGGGGAAACATCGAGCGCACAGCGGTGCAATGCGAAATGGGCAGTGCGCGCCACGGTGGCACCTGCGAGGACGGCCTGGAATTGCGCGCGGGTCTTGAGCCGCTGCAAGGAAGCCGGGCCGCGGACGTCGCTGCTGGCGGGGCCAGGCGCAGAGGCTGCAGGAGCCTGCGCGGACGTGTCGGCGGCTGACAACGGCAGGTGGGGTGCCGTCAGACGGCCAGGCGCTTGCGGCCCTTGGCGCGGCGTGCGTTGATCACGGCGCGGCCGCCACGGGTCTTCATGCGGACCAGAAAGCCGTGGGTACGGGCGCGGCGGACTTTGGATGCTTGGTAAGTGCGTTTCATGATGGTTTCCTGATTCCCTGTTTGCGCCGGTTTCCGCATGAAGGCATGCAAAAACCCGGCGAGCGCTGGGGAGCGAGTTTCGGATGGCCCCCGAAAGACGCTGTGAAGGCTTTTCAGGGAAACCCGCAATTATCGCAAACATTGGCCGCCGGAACAATCTTCGACTGGATTTGCGGGCCTTTCCATGTGCAGCGCAGCATGTGGATAAGGTTTTGACAAGTTAGAATGCCCGGCGCCTTCCAGCAGAGAATATCCACAATACCTATACAAGAAATGCCCGAGGGTTCCATCACTTTTTCAAGCGCCCATGTCGACTGACGGCATCGGCGAAAGCCTGTGGCAGGCCTGCGTCGACCAGCTCGCGCAGGAGCTGTCCGAGCAGCAGTTCAACACCTGGATCAAGCCCCTCACCGCGCAGGTCGCCGACGACCTTTCGCGCATGACGGTGTTCGTCGCCAACCGCTTCAAGCTCGACTGGATCCGTGCCCAGTACGCGGGCAAGATCGCGGCCATGGCCGAGAAGATGTACGGCCAGCCGGTCACCATCGAGTTAGCGCTCGCTCCGCGAGAAACCCCCGTCCGTGTTGCACCCATGGCCATCATGGCCGAAACGGATGTGCCGCGCGACGTGGCCGGCCCGGGCGAGGAACCGGCGGCCGCCGGCTTCAAGAACCGGCTCAATTCGGGGCTCACTTTCGACACCCTGGTCGAGGGCACGGCCAACCGCATGGCGCGCGCCGCGGCCATGCACGTGGCCGGCATGCCGGGCCACCTGTACAACCCGCTTTTCATCTACGGCGGCGTCGGCCTGGGCAAGACCCACCTGATGCACGCTGTGGGTAACCGGCTGCTGGCCGACCGGCCCGATTCCAAAGTTCTCTACATCCACGCCGAGCAGTTCGTGTCGGATGTGGTCAAGGCCTATCAGCGCAAGACTTTCGATGAGTTCAAGGAACGCTACCACTCGCTCGATCTGCTGCTGATCGACGACGTGCAGTTCTTTGCCAACAAGGACCGCACGCAGGAAGAGTTCTTCAACGCCTTCGAGGCCCTGCTGGCCAAGAAGTCGCACATCGTGATGACCAGCGACACCTATCCCAAGGGGCTGGCCGACATCCACGAGCGGCTGGTGTCGCGCTTCGATTCGGGCCTCACGGTGGCGATCGAGCCGCCCGAGCTCGAAATGCGCGTGGCCATCTTGATCAACAAGGCCCGTGTCGAAGGCACCGAAATGCCCGAGGAAGTCGCCTTCTTCGTGGCCAAGAACGTGCGCTCCAACGTGCGCGAGCTCGAAGGCGCCCTGCGCAAGATCCTGGCGTACTCGCGTTTCAACCAGAAGGAGATCTCGATCGCCCTGGCGCGCGAGGCGCTGCGCGACCTGCTGTCGATCCAGAATCGGCAGATCTCGGTCGAAAATATCCAGAAGACGGTGGCCGACTACTACAAGATCAAGGTCGCCGACATGTACAGCAAGAAGCGCCCGGCCAGCATTGCGCGGCCGCGGCAGATCGCGATGTACCTGGCCAAGGAGCTCACGCAGAAGAGCCTGCCGGAAATCGGCGAGCTGTTCGGCGGTCGCGACCACACGACGGTGCTCCACGCGGTGCGAAAGATTTCGGGCGAGCGCCAGCAGCTCACCGAACTCAACCAGCAGCTGCACGTCCTCGAACAGACCCTCAAAGGCTGAAGCCGAATGTCATCAAGAACGCCCCTCGCGACAGCGGAGAATGGCGTCCTGAAAGCTGATTCAAAGAGATAAGAGAAGAGGAAGAAGACATGATCGTTTTGAAGGCAACCCAAGACAAAGTTCTTGCCGCGCTGCAGTCGGTGGCCGGCATCGTGGAGCGGCGCCATACCCTGCCGATCCTGGCCAATGTGCTGATCCGCAAGACCGGCGGCCAGCTGCAGCTGACCACCAGCGACCTTGAGATCCAGATCCGCACCACCGCCGAGCTCGGTGGCGACGAGGGCAATTTCACGACCACCATCGGTGCGCGCAAGCTGATCGACATCCTGCGCACCATGCCGGCCGACCAGACCGTGAGCCTCGAGTCGAGCGCCAGCAAGCTCGTGCTCAAGGGCGGCAAGAGCCGCTTCACGCTGCAGTCGCTGCCCGCCGAAGACTTCCCGCTGGTGCAGGAAGCCGCCAATTTCGGCCCCGTGTTCAGCGTGCCGCAAAAGACGCTGAAAGACCTGCTCTCGCAGGTCTCGTTCGCGATGGCCGTGCACGACATCCGCTACTACCTGAACGGCATCCTGTTCGTGGCCGAAGGCAAGCAGCTGAGCCTGGTGGCCACCGACGGCCACCGCCTGGCGTTTTCCTCGGCCATGCTCGACGTCGAAGTGCCGCGCCAGGAAGTGATCCTGCCGCGCAAGACCGTGCTCGAAATGCAGCGCCTCTTGTCCGACGCCGAAGGCGCCATCGAGATGCAGTTCGCGAACAACCAGGCCAAGTTCAGCTTCGGCGGCATGGAGTTCGTCACCAAGCTGGTCGAGGGCAAGTTCCCCGACTACAACCGCGTGATTCCCAAGAACCACAAGAACACCGTCACGCTCGGCCGCGCGCCGCTCTTGGCCAGCCTGCAGCGCACCGCCATCCTGACCAGCGAGAAGTTCAAGGGCGTGCGCCTGAACATCGAGCCGGGCACGCTGCGCATCGCGTCGAACAACGCCGAGCAGGAAGAAGCCCAGGACGAGCTCGACATCGACTACGGCGGCGACAGCATCGAGATCGGCTTCAACGTCACCTACCTGATCGACGCGCTGTCGAACATGGACCAGGACATGGTCAAGCTGGACTTGGCCGACTCCAACAGCTCGGCCTTGTTAACCATCCCCGAGAACGCATCTTTCAAGTACGTCGTGATGCCGATGCGCATCTAGACCCTGGAAAACACAGCGCCTTGCGCACACGACCCGCGGCCCCCCGCGGGTTTGCGCTTTCAAGAGGCGGCGAATTGAGCTTTTGAGAGCCCGAAAAATCACGGGAAACCCGTGAGAGACAGAGGAATATCCGAATGAGTGCAGAAGAGAACAAGCCCGACGTGCCGCACACCGAGCCGGTCTATACCCCCGAAATCCAGATCGTGGCGCCCGAAGGCGTCCCCGCCGACTCCAGCTACGGCGAAGGTGCGATCACGATCCTCGAAGGTCTGGAAGCCGTGCGCAAGCGCCCGGGCATGTACATCGGCGACACCTCCGACGGCACGGGCCTGCACCACCTCGTGTTCGAAGTGGTGGACAACTCCATCGACGAAGCGCTCGCGGGCCATTGCGACGACATCGTCGTCACGATCCACTCCGACAACTCGATCTCCGTCACCGACAACGGCCGCGGCATCCCGACCGGCGTGAAGATGGACGACAAGCACGAGCCCAAGCGCTCGGCCGCTGAAATCGCGCTCACCGAACTGCACGCCGGCGGCAAGTTCAACCAGAACAGCTACAAGGTCTCGGGCGGCCTGCACGGCGTGGGCGTCTCGTGCGTGAACGCGCTGAGCGTGAAGCTGCGCCTCATCGTGCGCCGCGAAGGCAAGATCCACGAGCTCGAATTCAGCCGCGGCTTCGTGCAGAACCGCCTGCTCGAGACCGTGAACGGCTTCGAGGTCTCGCCCATGAAGGTCATCGGCGACACCGACAAGCGCGGCACCGAGGTGCACTTCCTGCCCGACACGGAAATCTTCAAGGAAAACAACGATTTCCACTACGAGATCCTCTCCAAGCGCCTGCGCGAGCTGAGCTTCCTGAACAACGGCGTGCGCATCCGCCTGCTCGACGAACGCACCGGCAAGGAAGACGACTTCTCCGGCGCCGGCGGCGTGCGCGGCTTCGTGGAGTTCATCAACAAGGGCAAGACCGTCCTGCACCCGAACTCGTTCTACGCCGCGGGCGAGAAGCCGGCCGACACCTACGGCGGCATCCCCGGCACGCACATCGGCGTCGAAGTGGCGATGCAGTGGAACAGCGGCTACAACGAGCAGGTCCTCTGTTTCACCAACAACATCCCCCAGCGTGACGGCGGCACCCACCTCACCGGCCTGCGCGCCGCGATGACCCGCGTCATCAACAAGTACATCGAAGAGAACGAGTTCGCGAAAAAGGCGAAGGTCGAAGTCACTGGCGACGACATGCGCGAAGGCCTGTGCTGCGTGCTGAGCGTGAAGGTGCCCGAGCCCAAGTTCTCGAGCCAGACCAAGGACAAGCTGGTGTCCAGCGAAGTGCGCGCGCCGGTGGAAGACATCGTCGGCCGCCTGCTGACCGACTACCTGCAGGAGCGCCCGAACGACGCCAAGATCATCTGCGGCAAGATCGTCGAAGCCGCACGCGCCCGCGAAGCCGCCCGCAAGGCCCGCGAAATGACGCGCCGCAAGGGCGTGCTCGACGGCATGGGCCTGCCGGGCAAGCTGGCCGACTGCCAGGAAAAGGACCCCGCCCTGTGCGAGGTCTACCTGGTGGAGGGTGACTCCGCCGGCGGCTCCGCCAAGCAGGGCCGCGACCGGAAGTTCCAGGCCATCCTGCCGCTGCGCGGCAAGATCCTGAACGTCGAGAAGGCCCGCTACGAGAAGCTGCTCACCAGCAACGAAATCCTGACGATGATCACCGCGCTGGGCACCGGCATCGGCCGCGCCGGTGCGACCACCGCGGGCGGCGGCGCGGACGACTTCAACGTCGCCAAGCTGCGTTACCACCGCATCATCATCATGACCGACGCCGACGTGGACGGCGCGCACATCCGCACGCTGCTGCTCACCTTCTTCTACCGCCAGATGCCCGAGCTGGTCGAGCGCGGCCACATCTACATCGCGCAGCCGCCGCTGTACAAGGTGAAGGTCGGCAAGGAAGAGCAGTACCTGAAGGACGGCCCCGCGCTCGACGCCTTCCTGCTCAAGGTTGCACTGAAGGACGCGAGCATCGAGACCGGCGGTGCCGCCTCGACCACGCTGTCGGGCGACACCCTGGCCGAGCTGGCGCGCAAGCACCAGGTGGCCGAGGCCGTGATTGCGCGCCTGCGCAACTTCATGGACGCCGAAGCTCTGCGCGCCATCGCCGACGGCGTCGCGCTCGACCTCGACACGCCGGCCGCCGCCGAGGCCTCGGCCGTCGCGCTGCAGGCCAAGCTGCGCGAGCTCAACACGACCGGCGTGCCGGCCGAGGTGAGCAGCGAGTTCGACGCCCGCACCGACAAGCCGCTGCTGCGCATCAGCCGTCGCCACCACGGCAACATCAAGTCCAGCGTGATCTCGCAGGACTTCGTGCACGGTGCCGACTACGACGCGCTGGCGCAGGCCGCCAACACCTTCCGCGGCCTGCTGAGCGCCGAAGGCGCGCTGGTCAAGCGCGGCGAGGGCGAACGCGGCAAGGAAGAGAAGGTCGACGACTTCCGCCAGGCCATGAAGTGGCTGATCGGCGAAGCCGAGCGCGCCACCTCGCGCCAGCGCTACAAGGGCCTGGGCGAGATGAACCCCGAGCAGCTGTGGGAAACCACCATGGACCCGACCGTGCGCCGCCTGCTGCGCGTGCAGATCGACGACGCGATCGAGGCCGACCGCGTGTTCACGATGCTGATGGGCGACGAGGTGGAACCGCGCCGCGAGTTCATCGAGCAGAACGCGCTGCGCGCGGCGAACATCGACGTCTGATCGATCGATCGATGGCGCGGCACCGGGCGGTGTCGCGCTGTTCACCAAGGGGGCGCTTGCAAGCGCCCCTTTTTTTTGATTCCTCCTACTGCTTGCGCTGCACGAACAGGTTGCGCTTCGCATCCTCCGGGTACGCGAAGCTGATCTGCCCGTTGCGCACCACGCCCATCACCAGCATGTTGGGCGACAGCGCGTCCTTGTCGTTTTCCGAGAACGACTTGTCGTAGGTCGTGACCACGCCGTAGTAGGGCCGCTTGGGCTGCTCGAGCGCGGCCTTGATGAACGGGCCTTCGAGCTTGCCGCTGGGCACGTTGAACATCGCGTGGGCCAGCAGGTAGGTGGCGTCGTAGGCCTGGGCGGCGGCCATCGGCACCGGGATGCGCTTGGTGTTGAATTTGCGCGCGTAGTTGGAAAGAAACGACGAGCGGCGCTCGTTGCTCGGCTCGGCGATGAAGCTCTGCGCCATCAGCGCGCCTTCGGACGCTTCGCGGGCGCCCTCGATGAAGGATGGGAAGGACAGCGTCCAGGCCCCGACCTGCGGGACCTTCCAGCCGATGGCCTGCCGGCTGCGTGCGATGACGGCGTTCTCGGGGCCCACGGTGTAGCTGAAGATGACGTCCGCGCCGGCCGCCTTGGCCTCCGACAACTCTTTCGTCAGGTCTTTCACGCCGAGCGGAAAGCGGCCCACGTACACGGGCTTGAGGTGCTTGGCCGCCAGCGCCTTCTCGACGTCCTTGGCGCCCGCCTCGCCGTAGCCGGTGCTGTCGTGCAACACGGCGACCCGTTTCCAGCCGCGCGCCAGCAGGTCGTCGACCACGAAAGGGGCCTGGATGCTGTCCTTGGGCGAGGTGCGAAATACATAGCTCGTGGCCGGCGGATAGGTCGAAGTCAATGGCGAGCCGGTGGCGCAGGGCACGATCAGCGGCAATTTCGCGTCATTGAAAACGGCCAATGAATTCATCGCCACGCCGGTATTGCAGAAGCCGATGGTCGCGACCACTTTTTCATTGACGAGGGCCTGGGATTGCGAACGGCCGGTGTCCGGATTGGCCTGGTCGTCCTTGATCACCAGTTCGAGCGAGCGGCCCAGATACCCGCCCACGGCATTGATTTCGTCCAGGGCCATCTTCACGCCGTTGAGCATGGGCACACCGAAATCGGCCGATGGCCCGGTGAAAGGGCCGATGACGCCGATGCGGATCGGCACCGGCTGCTCTGCGCTTGCCTGGGCGGCCAGTCCCAAAGCCATCAGCAAAAAAACGAATCGGCGATTTGAATGAAGCATTTGGTTTGCGCGCTTTGAAAGGAAGCGCCGAGCCTAATTTCTTTGCGCGCCCGCCAATAGCTAGGGAATGCCCAGTCAATTGCGCACCAATTCCGTCTTTTGTTGCCAATTCAGCACAGACCGCGGGGCCGGCACGAGATCGAAAAGCGCTCGCTCGCAGCGCGCCCGCGAGCCCCGTCTCAGGGTTTCCGATGAAAGACACCCGAAAAGTGGAACTGACGCCCGTCACACGGGCGTCACCAGCTATGAAAACAATAGCATTCACCTGCGCAACGCAGAAGCTTCCTCGTAAACGCTATATCTAGCCCGACTCTTGCTAAGCAAAATTCCTGACGGATTTCCTGTCACGCAAGATCGAGGACACACAGAGCAATGAACCCCAAGCGTTTCCAACAGCCCGTGGCTGCACTGGTTCTGGGCGGCGCATCGATCGCCGCGGCCTTCCTCGTGGCCGTGTCGCCGGCCCATGCGTTCTCGAACCCGCCGATCCAGGTCGCGCAGGGCATCGAATACATGTGCGGCGGTGCCGCCAAGGGCGAAGCCGCCTTCCTGGAAATGGTCGCGCCGCGCTGGGCCGCGACCATCGACTTGCGCGTGAACGACGGCAAGGGCGCGCAACAGGCCGGCTTCCCGGCCAAGGCGTCGATCCAGGTGCGCCAGAAGTACACGGGCCAGACGGTGATGGAAGTGCAGACGCAGGCGCCCTACATGCTCGCGCGGCTCGAACCGGGCGCCTACGACGTCGACGTGACGCTGGGCGGGCTCACGCTCACGCAGCAGCTGGTCGTGATCGCCGGCATCCCGGCGCGGGCCTCGTTCGTCTGGCCGTCGAACTTCGACATGGCCTCGGTCGCGCCACCGCTGCCCCAGGCGCTGGCACAAACCGCCGCGCGCTGACCCGACGCGGGCCGCCGCGGCCCGCGCGCAGTTAAGTCTTCCTTAAGTCGTGCCCGGCACAGTGCCTTCCTGCGTGGCGTGTCGCCACCACCGCCCGGAAAGGAAGGCTCCGATGTCTCTCACCACCAACCCCCTGTTTCTGTTCTCGCACGCCCGGCCCGTGGCCGCGGCGGCTGGCGCCGCCTTGCTGGTGCTGCTCGGCGGCGCGCTCTCGGCGCAGCCGGCCCAGGCCGCGATGAACCCGCCGATCCACATGGCGCACGGCGTCGAGTACATGAGCGGCGGCATCGGCCAGGACGAGGCGCAGCTGATGGAAACCGTGTCGCCGCGCTGGCCCGCGAGCTTCGAATTCGCGATCAAGGACGGCCGCCGCGCCGATTTCGCGGCCGGCGTGCACGTCACCGTGCGCGACAGCCACGGTACGGCGCTGCTCGACAACGTGGTCTCGGGCGGCCCGTTCATGGTGGCGCGGCTCGAGCCCGGTCGCTATGAAGTGGAGGCTCGCATCGGCGGCCAGACGCTGAAGCAAATGCTGCTGGTGTCGCCCGGTGCGCCGGCCAAGGCGCTCTTCGAATGGCCGGCGGGCACCGACATGGCGTCGGCCGGCACGCGCACGGTGCGGTAAGCGAGGGGCATCGCGCCGCAGCCGACACCGAAACGTCACGCCCGCGACGCCCCAACGCCCGCTATCCGGTTGCCCTGCGCTATAGAAAAAATAGCGACCCAGGCAGCTTTCGACGCCTTGAATGCGCGGCATGCGCCTTGCAGATGACGTGTCCCGGGCGATGCCCGCGTCCCCCCAGTCCTCATGCCGATCCGTCCCCTGAGCGTCCTGACCGCGCTGCTGCACGTCTACATCGCGCTGCGCCTGCTGCCTGCGCTGGCGTCGCTCACGCCTGCGTGGCCGCTCGCGCTCGTGTTGCTGGCGGTGTCGGCGGTCACGATGCCGCTGCCCTTCGTGTCGCGCAGCCACCGCGCCGACCGCAAGGCGAAGCCGGCCGGCGAGACGCTGCACTGGATCGGCCTGATCAGCATGGGCTGGTTCTCCTCGCTGTTCGTGCTGACGCTGGTGCGCGACCTCGGCCTGCTGCTGGCCTGGCTGGCGAGCGCGCTCGGCGGCCTGCAGGTGCCCTGGGACAAGGTCGGGCCCTGGAGCGCGCTGGCGGTGCTGGCGCTGGCCACGGGCGTGTCGCTGGTCGGCTTCGTCAACGCGCGCCGCACGGCCGGCGTGAAGCAGGTCGATGTGCCCATTCGCGGGCTGCCCGCGGCGCTGGCCGGCTTCACGATCGCCCAGCTCAGCGACATCCACGTGGGCCCGACGATCCGCAACGGCTACATCCAGCGCATCGTCGACGCGGTGAACCGGCTCGGCGCCGACGCCATCGCGATCACCGGCGACCTGGTCGACGGCAGCGTGCCCGAGCTGCGCGAGCACATTGCGCCGCTGGCGGGCCTGCGCGCACGCCACGGCACCTTCGTGGTCACGGGCAACCACGAGTACTACGCGGGCGCGCACGCCTGGATCGACGAGCTGCGCCGCCTCGGCCTGAAGGTGCTGCTGAACGAGCACGTGGTGCTGCAGACGCGCAACGTGCGCGGCGCGCAGACCGACGAAGAGCTGTTCGAAAGCGCGCTGGTGCTGGCCGGCGTGACCGACTTCACCGCCGGCCACTTCGACGCCGCGCACGCGAGTGACCCGCACCTGGCGCTGTACGACGCACCGCCGCTGGTGCACACGCGCGTGCTGCTGGCGCACCAGCCGCGCAGCGCGCCGGTGGCGGCCGCGGCCGGCTACCAGCTGCAGCTGTCGGGCCACACGCACGGCGGCCAGTTCTTCCCGTGGAACCTGTTCGTGCCGATGCAGCAGCCGTTCACGGCCGGCCTGCACAAGCTGCACGACATGTGGATCTACGTGAGCCGGGGCACCGGCTACTGGGGGCCGCCGAAGCGTTTCGGCGCGCCGTCGGAAATCACGCTGGTGACGCTGGTCCCGGCGCAACCCTGAAACGCAGCGGCGTCAGGCCTGCAGTTCGGCCAGCAACCGCCGTGCGTTCGACGTGGCGGCGGTGTGGATCGGCTTGAGGCCTTCGCGCGCAATGCGCGCCGCCACGCCCGTGAACTGACCCATCGTGCTGGCGCCGCGCGCCGTGGCCTGCACGAGCGCATCGCCGTGCGTGGCCGCCTGCGCTGGCGTGAAGCTGCCGGCCAGCGAGAAGAGCGCCGTGGCGCCCTGCAGCCACTGCTGCCATGCGCGCTGGGCCAGCGAGGCCTGGCTGCTGTGCCACTGCCTGGCCATCGCCAGGCCCGATTCGCTGGCTGCCGCGAGCTTTTCGTGGCCCATCAAATGAAATTCCGCGAGGTCGGCGGCGCTGGGCGTGAGCCCGGCTTTGGCCATGCGCTCGGTGCGCATGCGGATCACCGTGCCGGACGACAGCAGGGTCTCGTGGGTCTTGAGGGCCAGGTCGACCCATTGCATCAGCGGGCTGGCCACGCGGGCGGTGGTACTGAAGGACGACATGGGAAGAGGGCACGTAGGGGAACAGAGGGCCACTATAGGCCTGCAAAGTGAAAATTGTTGCAGCGCAACAATTCCTGACCGTCATTTCACCGATCGATTGCTTTCTGCGGGCAATATTTAACGTTTGTTGTGGTTGTTGCCGGCATCCGCGCGCAAGCGCCGTGCACGCGCCTCGGTGACGAGGTAAGCGACGAGCGCCACGGCCAGCGGCAGCAGGTAATACAGCGCGCGGTAGGCCAGCAGCGCCCCCAGCAGCCGGGTGCTGGGCACCTCGTGCGCCAGCAACGCGACGAACACCGCCTCCAACACGCCGAGCCCCGCCGGCACGTGCGTGACCACGCCCGCCACGGCCGCGACCAGCAGCACCGCGAGCACCTGCGGATACCCGACCTCGCCCTGCAGCAGCACCCAGATCACGCCGCCGATGAGCGACCAGTTGACGCACGACATCGCCAGCTGCAGCAAGGCCATCGGCAAGCTCGGCGTGCGCAGCGCATGGCCGCGCACGCGCCAGACGTGGCCATCGGAGAACGCGCACAGCGCCAGGTAGGCCAGCGACACCATGAGCAGCACCGCGCCGAGCATGCGCAGGCCACCGCCGTCGATCTTCCAGTCGGGCGGCAGCGCCATCGGCCAGAAGCAGAAGGCGGCGCCGGCCACCACGAGGTAGCCGAGCCAGTTGGTCAGCATGCTGAAGCCCAGCACGCGCGTGATGGTCTCGTTGCCCAGCCCCAGGCGCGAGTACAGCCGGTAGCGAAAGGCCACGCCGCCCACCAGCGAACCGAAGTTGAGGTTGAATGCGTAGCTGATGAAGGTCACGCCGATGACGGTGCCCGCGCCGAGCCGGTGCTTCGTGAGGTGGCGCCCCAGAAGGTCGTAGGTGCTGTAGAGCCCGAAGCTGGCGGTGGCCAGCGCGCCGGCCGCGAGCAGCGTGGTGCCCGGCAATGCGCGCAGTGCGGCGAACACTTCGGCCCAGTCGATGGTGCGCGCCTGCTTCAGCAGCAGCCAGGCGATGGCGCCGAAGAAGGCCCAGATCGCCACGCGCCGCGCCCACGGCCACCAGGGCCGGTGCGTGAGGGCGAGGGACGCGCTCATGCCGTCTCCGTGCGCGCCGTGCCCTCGTCGCCGCGCTTCTTCTGCTGTGCCATGAGATCGGTCGCCTCGGCCGGCGTCAGGCGCGGCGCATGGCGCGGCAGGCGGTTCAGCCACGACGGGTACCAGCGCAAGAAGTGGAAGACGAAGAAGCTGCGCACCAGCCGCCAGCCGCTCCATTCGCTGGCCAGGTCGTGCGTGCCGATCTGCTTGCAGCTGTGCTGCATGAGATGGTCCATGCGCTCCCACAGCACCTTGTTGAACGCGGTGTCGCGCACGACCACGTTGGCCTCCAGGTTGAGCGACAGGCTCAGCGGGTCGAGGTTGCTCGAGCCCACGGTGCTCCAGCGGTCGTCCATGAGCGCGACCTTGCCGTGCAGCGGGCGGTCGCAGTACTCGTAGATGCGCACGCCCGCGTGCAGCAGGTGGTGGTACAGCATGCCGGCGGCCGTCTTCACGATCGGCATGTCGGGCTCGCCCTGCAGGATGAGGCGCACATCGACGCCGCGTCGCGCCGCGCGCCGCAGCTCCTTGATGAGCCGGTAGCCCGGAAAGAAGTACGCGTTGGCGATCACGATGCGCTCGCGCGCGGCGCGGATCGCGGCGCGGTAGTGGCGCTCGATGTCGTTGGTGTGGCGGCGGTTGTCGCGCGTGACAAAGATCGCGTCGGCCTCGCCCGCCGCGGCCTGCAGTTGCGACGCGGGCGGTGCCTGCTTCAGCCTTCGCCGGAACCAGCCCACGCCCTTGCCGCCGACCGCGATGGCGCGCAGCACGAACTGGTGGATCTCGGCCACGATCGGCCCCGCCAATTCGACCGCGTAGTCCTGCTTGGCCTTGGGACCGAAGTCGAGCAGGTGGTCCTCGGAGTAGTTGATGCCGCCCACGAAGGCGCGTTCGCCGTCGACCACCACGATCTTGCGGTGCATGCGGCGGAACACGTTGAGCCGCTGGCCCAGGAAGCGCTGGCCCGGGTCGAACACGCGCACCTTGACGCCGGCCGTGGCCAGGCTTTCCAGGTACGCGTGCGAGAGGTCGGGCGAGCCGAAGCCGTCGATCATCAGGTCGACCTTCACGCCGCGCTGCGCCGCCGCGCGCATGGCCGCATGCAGCGCCAGGCCCACCTTGTCCTCGAACAGGATGAAGGTCTCGATGATCACTTCGCGCCGCGCCGAGCCGATGGCCTCGAACACGCGCGGAAAGAATTCCTCGCCGTTCTCCAGCAGGTCGATGCGGTTGCCGCCGGTCCAGTGGCCGGCGCGCTCGGGGGTGTCGCGCATGGGGGCCTCGCTGCTCACAGGTCGATGTCCGCCACCAGCGGGGCATGGTCCGACAGATGCGACCACGGCCGGCGCGGCAGCACCACGGGCGCGTGCGCGCCTGCGTTGCGCACGTAGATGCGGTCCAGCGGCAGCAGCGGCAGGCGCGCCGGAAAGGTGCGCGCGGCGCGGCCGTGGGCATGCACGAACACCTCGCGCAGCGACGCGCCTTCGGCCAGCACGTCGTGCGCTCGGGCGCGCCAGTCGTTGAAGTCGCCCGCCACGATCAGCGGCGCGTCGGCCGGCACCTCGTCGCGCACGATGTGGCACAGCAGCTCCAGCTGCTGCTGGCGGTGCGCCTCGGCCAGCCCCAGGTGCGCGCAGATCGCATGCACGTCGACCGTGCGCCCGGGCAGGCGCAGCACGCAGTGCAGCAGGCCGCGCTTCTCGGGGCCGCTCACTGACACGTCGTGATTGCGGAAATGCACGATCGGAAACTTCGACAACACGGCGTTGCCGTGGTGCCCCTTCGGATACACCGCGTTGCGCCCGTAGGCGAACTGCGGCCACATGGTGTCGGCCAGGAATTCGTAGTGCGGCGCCTCCGGCCAGTTGTTCACCGTGCGCGAATGGCGCGCGTGCGTACCCATCACCTCCTGCAGAAACACCACGTCGGCGCCCACCGTGCGCACCGCGTCGCGCAGCTCCGGAAGGATGAAGCGACGGTTCAGCGCCGTGAAGCCCTTGTGGGTGTTCACGGTCATGACCTTGAGCGAGGCCGGTGCGGCGGCGACAGCGGCCTCGGGCAGCGGGGAAGTGATGGGGGAGGACATCGGTGTTCCCGTTGTACGTGGCCGCGCCCGCGCCGACTGTAGGAACGCGCCACCTTCTTCGCGTGCCTTTCACACAAGGGCGGCGGGCTCCTACAGGCAGGCCTGCCGCACCCCCACACAGCGCCCGAAACGAGGCTCCTACGGTGGTTTCAAAGCCGATGCCAACGCGCTCGGCTTTGTGCCTTTTTTCATCTGCAAAGGAGCTTTCCATGATGACCACCCTGCAACGCCTGACGATCCCCACCGCGCTGCTCGCCGCCCTGCTGGGCGCGGGCCTCGCCCAGGCCCAGAAACCGGCGCCCGTCGAACCGATGGCGGGCGACAGCTCGATGCCCGTCTCGCGCGAAGCCGTGAAGGCCGAGGCCCGCGCGCAGAACCGCAACAACGCCAACAGCGTGGTACCCAAGGGCGAGGCCAGCACCACCGTGAACCACCAGCCCAACGCGATGCCGTCGCCCACCGGCGAGCGCTCGCGCGCGGAGGTGCGCGCCGAGACGCAGCACGTGAAGCCGCGCTTCGGCCAGCCGGGTGAACGCCCGGCGGTGCCGACCAACCCGACCGAGAAGACGGGCACGCCGCAGTAACACCGCGCGCCCACGAAAAAGCCCTTTCCTGGAGGCCGGCTCCCTTCAGCCGGCCGCCTGGTCAGCCTCAGCTCTTGGCAGGCGCTGCACCGTGGTGGCCTTCATGCCCACCGCGATGGAAGCGATGGCCGTGGCCTGCGAACTTCGCGGTCTCGGCGTCGAAGGTCTTCTGCTGCTCGGGCGTCAGCGCGGCGTAGAAGGTCTTGGTCGCTTCGGCGCGCTTGACGAACCGGGCGCTGCGCTCGGCCTGGCGGGCCTGCATGTGCTCCAGGCGCTGGGGCGTGGTCAGCTTGGCGAACTCGGCGCGGTCCATGCGCTGCGGGCGGGCGGCACCGGCCGGCGGCTGGCTGGCCTCGGTGAAGCTGCTCCACGCGCCTTCCTGGGCGCTGGTGAGCTTGAGCTTGTCCTTCAGCGCGGCCAGGCGCTTGGCACGGTGCTCCTTCATGCGCTCCATGCGCTGGGCCGGGTCCATGCGCTTGTGCTGCGCCTTGGGTGCGGCGGTGGCATCGGCGGGGGCCGTGGCAGCCGTGGGTGCAGCGGTCGACGGCGTGGTAGCGGCCGGCGCCTGAGCGAAGGCACCCGAAGAGGCGAGGGCGGCCGAACCCAGCAGGCTGGCCCAGACGATGCGTTGGCGAAGAGAGATCATGAGAGTCGCTTCCTTTCGAAGAAGTCCGCCACCAAAGGGCAGCGGGTGAGACGAAGTGTGGAGCGCCTCTGTAACGCGTCCGTGAGCCGAACGTGAGCGTGCGTAAAGAAGCATGAACCGCAGCGCGGTGCTGCCGCCCGCAGCGTGACTTATTTGGGCCGGGGCGCCTTCAGCCCGCGGTCGGGCGCTTGCAGCTTGCCGGCGCGCAGCGCGGCCACCGCGAGCACCACGGCGCGCGCGACGTTGCGCACCTCTTCCTGCACGTCGGCATCTGCGTCCAGCGCCTCGTGGCTGGTGGCGTAGGGCGCGTAGTAGCCGATGTAGCGGTCCAGCCGCGCCTGCGCGCCGGCGTCGACCAGGCCCATCCAGTCGAGCCAGTCCGTGAGGTTGCGGCGCAGGCCCTCGGGGCCGGCCACGTCGCCGTGCACCACCACGCCGTAGACGCGGCCTTCCAGGTGCTTGGGGTAGCCCCAGCCTTCGAGCTCCAGCGCCTTGGCCTCGTCGGGCTTCTTGCCGTGCGTGCTGGTGGGGTCGGGGTTGCCGCCGTCGGCGCACACGAGGCGGTCGATCATGAGCTTCAGCGGACTCGCGGCCTGGTACCAGTGCGTGGGCGTGAGCACGATCACGCCGTGCGCGGCCACCCAGCGTTCGTAGATCTCGTTCATCCAGTCGCCGGTCTGGCGCAGCGCGTGGTTGGGGTAGCAGCTGCAGGGCCAGTGGCACAGCGGCATCGCGGTGGAGACACAGCCCTTGCACGGGTGGATGTGGCGGCCGTAGTCCGAGGTGAGCCGGCTCAGGTCGAGCACGTCGACCTCGATGCCGCCGCCTTCGAGCACCTCGCGCGCGCACTGCGTGAGGCGCCAGGTCTTGGAGATTTCACCGGGACAGGTGCCGTCGTTGCGCGGCGAGCCGTTGACGAGCAGCACGCGCGAGCGCGTCTCGGGCCGGCCCCAGGCGTCCTGCGCCGCGTCGATGCGCGCGCGGGCGTCGAGCCAGTCGACCGAGAGTTCGTAGTCGGGATCTGCATAGCCGGGCCCGGCGCGGCGCGTCACGGGCGCCTTGCGGCCTTCGTCGTAGGCTTGCCAGGCGATGTCTTCCAGGCGCCGCAGCGCCTCGGTCTCGGCCCGGAACGCCGGGTCGTGGAAGCTCTGCATGAAGCGGTCGTGGAACTCGGCGCGCTGCAGCATCGGCGGCGCCTGTCCCTTGCGTATCGTGGGAGGCATGACCGCAATCTAGGCCGCGCACCGGCCGGCGCGAACCGCACGCGACGCCGACTTGCGGTAGGCGAGCGACTACAGAGGCTTCGGGCTCAGCCGAGCTTGCCGTTCTGGAAGTCGTGCACCGCCTGCTTGATCTGCTCGGGCGTGTTCATCACGAAGGGCCCGTACTGCGCGATGGGCTCGTTCAGCGGCCGGCCCGCGATGAGCAGCGCGCGCGCCGGGCTGTGGTTGCTGGCGCCGGCGCGCAGCACCGTGCCGTCGCTGCCGGGGTCGTTCGCCAGGATGGCCATGCGCCGCGTCGGCACCTCGCTGCCCGCGATCCACAGCGATTCGCGGAACACGTAGACCAGCGCGTTGTGGTCAGGCGGCAGCGGCTGCGCGAACTCGGCGCCGGGCGGCAGCGTGATGTCCAGGTACAGCGGGTGGGTGTGTGCGCGCTGCTCCGCGCCCACGACGCCGTGGCTGGTGCCGGCGATCACGCGCACGTGCGCACCGCTGGCGGTCGTGAACTCGGGGATCTCGCTGCTGCGGATGTCGCGGTACCAGGGCTCGCGCATCTTGTCCTTGGCGGGCAGGTTGAGCCAGAGTTGAAAGCCTTCCATCAGGCCTTCTTCCTGCTCGGGCAGCTCGCTGTGCACGAGGCCGCGGCCGGCCGTCATCCATTGCACGCCGCCGTTCTCGAGCAGGCCTTCGTGGCCCGCGCTGTCGCGGTGGCGCATGCGCCCGGCGATCATGTAGGTGACCGTCTCGAAGCCCCGGTGCGGGTGGTTCGGAAAGCCGCCGATGTAGTCGCCCGGGTTGTCGCTGCCGAAGGCATCGAGCATCAGGTAGGGGTCGAGCCGCTTCTGCAGCGGCTGCTGCAGCACGCGGGTGAGTTTGACGCCGTCGCCGTCACTGGTGGAAACACCGGCCACGATGTGGTCGATGCCGCGCGGGGTGGCGACGGGATCGGTGGGGTGGTGGTGGGCATGAACGTTCGTCATGCCGCCCATGGTGGCACCAAAGCCCCGACCGCGCCACCGGTGGGGGTGCCCGCCGCCCGGAGCCGTTCAGCTCAGCGCGGCCACTGCTGGCGCTGCCAGTAGCAGTACTGCCAGCGCGTCTCGAAGCCCGCGCGGCGGTACAGCGCCAGCGCCGGCTGGTTCTGCGCATCGACCTGCAGGAACACGCGCTCGACGCCGCGTGCCAGCGCCGCCTGCGCCAGGCCGGCAAGCACGCGCCCGGCCAGGCCGCGCCCGCGCTGCGACTGTTCGGTGCGCATGCCGTGCACACTGGCCCAGCCGTGGCCGAAGGCCATGGCGCCGGCCGCCACGGTGGCGCCGTTTTCGCGCACGCTCGCAAAGAGCGAGCCCGTGGCGCGCGACAGCGAACGCACGCGGTGCACGCCGTCGACCGGGTCGAAGCCTTCGCCCAGGAACAGCGCGGCCCAGTCCGGATCGGGCGACGCGTCGACGTCGGCCAGCCGCGCGTCCGCCGCGACGAGGCCGCGCATGCGCCGCGCCGAGCCGGTCTGCACGCAGGTCGGGCTGTCGGCCATGTAGTGCCGGCGCGCGAGTTCGGCGCGCAGCGTGTCGAAGCAGGCGGCGTCGGCCAGCCGCAGCGCGGGCGCGACCTGGCGGCTGTCGCAGCGGTCTTCGATGCGGTCGAGCGTGGCGGGCTCGACCGGGTCGCGGTGCAGCGGCACGGCCGAGCGGGCGCGCTTGACGGTGCCGCGGTCGAAGGGCAGCAGCCAGCCGTCGAGTTCCTCGCACGCCTCGGGGGCCACCGCCGCCACGGTGGCGCGTTCGATGGCCTCGATGTCGGGCGGGGCCACGTTCATCGTCACTGCACGGCCTCCGGTGGCGCGTACTTGGCGGCGGCCACGCTCTTGAGCAGCGCCTCGCGCTGGTTGCGGCTGATGCCGCGCACGCTCTCGGCCACCCACTTGGTGCGGTCGGGATCGATCTGGCCGTCGCGCCGCCATTGCTCGAGCACGGCCTGCGGCTTGTGCAGCATGGCCGCGAGCCAGACCGCCTGCGCCGGTTCGAGCGTGCGTGCGCTGCGCTTGAAATAGCGCCGCGCCGCGGCCTCGCCGCCGCACAGGTTGCCGCCCCACGGGGCGTTGTCGAGGTACAGCTGCAGGATGCGGGCCTTGCCCAGCGTCTGCTCCATCTCGACCGCGTACAGCAGCTCGCGCAGCTTGCGCTCGGCCGTGCGGTCGCTGCCGGTGACCAGCAGCTTGGCCAGCTGCTGCGTGAGCGTGCTACCGCCGCGCCGGGTCTGGCCGGGCTTCTGGTTGTGGTCGATCGAGGCGAGGATCTCGGTCAGGTCGTAGCCGGCGTGGCTGAAGAAGCGCTGGTCTTCCGCCGCGATGACGGCGCGTGCCAGCCAGCTGTCGTTGGCCAGCTTGGCCGACGGGCCGCAGCTGGTGCGCGCGCCCAGCATGGCCTCGGTGCCCAGCCCTTCGACCGTGAACTGGCCGATGGTCGGCTGCACCGCGAAGGTGGCGTCGGGCAGCAGCAGCTGCGCCTGCACCGCCAGCGTGCCCCCAATGCGGGCGCGCTGCAGCTCGGGCAGCGCCGGCACCAGCACGGCATACCAGCGGGCGATGGGGGCGTCCTGCACGCGGACGTCCAGCTGCAGGTTCTTCGGCGCGAGGCGGCCGGTCCAGGTGCCTTGCAGCAGGGCGTTGCTGTCGGCCGCCTGGGGTGTGGCCTCGAAGGTGCCGGCCAGCGTGTTGCCGTCGCGCCGCACGGTGGCCACCAGCCGCTCGACCTTGATGGGCTGCGTGCCGAGCGCAGGCACGTCGGCGCTGCACGGCGCGCAGCGCATCTGCTGCTGGCCGGTTTTCTCGTCCCAGGTGAAATGCACGGTGCCGAAGCGGGTGTCCAGCGCGTGGCCGTTCAGCCGCGGCGCGAACCAGGACGAGGTCGCCAGGCGCACCGCGGTGGGCACGCCGATCTCGAACGAGAGCGGGCCGGCCTTCACCGTGGTGCTCCATTCGCCCGCCGCCGGCGCAAGGGCGATCTTGGCGATCAGGAAGATGGCCACCAGGGCGGTCAGGACGAGGGCCAGCAGCCCGAAAAGCACGAATCGCAGGGTCTTCTTCACAAACACGTTCTCATCACATCGGTCTTGCCACGGTGACAGCTTGCCACGGACCGTGCGACTGGCCGCTGGCCGCCGCCCAGTACCAAGCCGAAGTGTCGGTGAAAGCCGTGCCTTGGGCGTCGACGATGCGCTCGCAGACGCGGAAATTTGCCGTACCGTGCCGTTGCGCCACAAAACAGCGCCACATCCGCGCTTGCGCGTCGCGTTCCAGCCGCGCCTGCTCGATGCGGTAGCCCAGCGCGCGGTAGCAGTCGGCGGCCGGATGCAGCATGCGCGTGGGCCGGTTCACGGCGCGCATCACCAGCGTCTGCTGGCCGTCGGTCATGCGGCCGATGGCGCCCGGGAAGCGATCGGCAAAGCGCTGCTCGACCTCGCTCAGCGCCAGCGGGCGCAGCGGCACGCCGTCCCACTGGCTGGGCCATTCGTGGGAGCCCACGGCGTCGGCTTCTTCGGCCGGCGCGCGCAGCGCCGCCGCGGCCGACCAGAGCACGCACAGCAGCATCGCCAGCGCGAAGGCGCTCTTGTGGCCCACGCGGTTGATGAAATGGTTGGCGAACCAGCGCTCAACGAACGGTATCGACACGGCGGCCTCCTTCGGCAGTGATCAGGCCCGGCAGCGGGCGGTCGAGTTCGATGCGCGGTGCGGCGCGCGCCGGCACCATCAGGCGCGCGATGGCGCCGCACACCACGGCCAGCAGCACCAGCCCCAGCGCGTTGTGCGCCCACGGCGCGAGCGCGTGGCCGGCGCCTTCGAAGGCGATCAGCACGCTGTTGCGCACGATGTTGCCGGCCAGCACCAGCAGGCCGACCGCCGGCAGGCGGCGCAGGAAGGCGCGGTCGCCGCGCCGTGCCCACAGCGCGACCGCGCAGGCCGTGAAGTAGCCCAGCCACACCATCTGCACGCCCGAGCAGGGCGCGTCGACGATCACCAGGCGGCCGTCGACCATCAGCGTCGCGCCTTCGCGCGCCACCTCGAAGCCCGGCGCGAGCAGCCAGCGGCTGGCCTCGGCCGTCACCACGCGCAGCGGGTAGCCGGCGTAGAACTGCAGCGACGACAGCAGCGGCAGCGCCAGCACCGACAGCCCGGCCACCGGTAGCGCCGCCACGCTGCGCGGCAAAAAGGCCAGCAGCCCGGCCGCGAGCGAGAGCACCGCCACCA
>NZ_BCUS01000112.1 GCF_001591345.1 Variovorax boronicumulans NBRC 103145
CGGCCCGCGCCCACCAGGAACTCAGCGCCTGCGCCGCCGCCCTGCGCGAGCGGCATGGCGTGCGCCTGCAGCCGGTGGCGGCCCACGAGCCGGCGCCTTCCGCTTTCGATGCATCATTGATGGCCAGCCCCGTCCTCGGCCCGACCTAACGTGACCCTTTCCACCGCCCCCGACACCGTGTCGACGACCTCGCTCGACCGCAACTCCGAATCGCCGCTGTGGGCGCAGTTCCGCGACGCCATCCGGCTGCAGATCCTGCAGGGCGTGCTGCCCATCGGCGCCAAGCTGCCGTCCGAGGCCGAGCTGGGCGAGCAGTTCGGCATCTCGCGCATCGTGGTGCGCGAGGCGCTGGCCGACCTGGTGCGCAACAACCTCATCTACAAGATCAAGGGCCGCGGCGCCTTCGTGTCGGCGCGCGAGCGCGACGAAGACTTCGTCTCCACCGTGCTGGGCTTTTCCGACGAGATGGAACGCAAGGGCCGCTCGGTGCGCACGCAGATCCTCGTGCAGGAACTGCGCGCCGCCACCGCGCAGGAAGCCGCCGCGCTGGGCCTCACCGAAGACGCGCAGGTGGTCGGCCTCAAGCGCCTGCGCAGCGTCGACGGCGAGCTGCGCCTGCTGGTCGAGACGGCCGTGCCGGCCGACCTGGCGCCGGGCCTGCACCGCACGCGGCTGGACGACCGCTCGCTGTACGACGTGCTGCGCCGCCAGTACGGCGTGCGGCTGGTGCGCGCCGAACGCTGGATCGATGCCGTGCTGCCCGACGCGGAAACCTGCCGCCTGCTCGACCTGCCGCAGCCCGAGCCGCTGCTGCGCATCGAGTCGATCGCCTACGGTGCCAACGGCCGGCCGCTGGAGCACTACCGCGCGCTGCACCGCTGCAAGACCAGCCGCCTGCACGTGCAGACGACGACCTGAGGTCAGGCCTTCGCGTTGCTGCTGCTGCGTGAAGGCAAGAGCACGGAGGCGATGGCGACCATCATCAGCGCCACCGCCACCCAGTCCTGCCAGTGCACGACTTCGCCGAGCCACACGGCGCCGCTGAACACGCCGAGCACGGGGATGAACATCACGCTCAGGGTCGAGGCCACCGGTGGCAGGCCGCGCGCCAGGTAGAACCAGGCCGCGTGCGCGAAGCCGAAGATCAGCACCGCGTTGTAGGCGATCGATCCCCAGGTCACGGCGCCCGGCGAACGCCACTGGTCGCGCTCGAACAGCAGCGACAGCACCGTCATCACCACGGCCGTCATGGCCGTCATCCAGAACGAGAGCGTGAGCGTGGGCAGGCCGATGCGCGTGTGGCGCAGCAGCTGCGTGCCCAGCGCCCAGGTGGCGGCGGCCACCAGCGCCAGTGCCACGTAGCCGGGGCGACCGGCGAAGTCGGTGAGCTCGTGCCACAGCAGCAGCCCGACGCCGATGGCGCAGGCACCCACGCCGGTCCATGCGCGGCGCGTGAGCACGGCCGAGAACAGCAGTGCGCCGATGACGGCGGAGAACACCGGCATCGTGTAGCCCAGGATCGCGGCGCGCCCGCCCGAGAGCGCCTTCACCGCCAGGATGATGCAGGCGTGCCAGACGAACATGTTGGTCGCGCCCAGCCACACCAGCTCGGGCCAGGCGCTGCGCGGCACGCGGAACGGCACCTTCATCACCACCAGCGCGATCGCCAGCACGGGCACGCCCAGCCAGATCGAAATCGCGCGGAAGGCCAGCGGCGGGTAGTCGGCCACGCCGAGCTTCATCACTGGCCAGTTGAAGCCCCACGCGAGGGTGAGGAGCACAAGAAGAACGAACTGGCGCGGCGTGAAGGAAGGCATGGGCCGCGATTGTGGCGCGGCCCGCGCATTCGTGCTGGCGGCGCGGCTACAGCAGGCGCTTGAGGTAGCGGCCCGTGTGGCTCGCCTCGTTCGCCGCGATGTCTTCCGGCGTGCCTTCGCCCACCACCGTGCCGCCGCCGGCGCCGCCTTCGGGGCCCATGTCGATGAGCCAGTCGGCGGTCTTGATGACGTCCAGGTTGTGCTCGATGACGACGATGGTGTTGCCCGCGTCGCGCAGCTGGTGCAGCACCTTGAGCAGCAGTTCGATGTCCGCGAAGTGCAGGCCGGTGGTCGGTTCGTCGAGGATGTACAGCGTGCGGCCCGTGTCGCGCTTGCTCAGCTCGAGCGCGAGCTTCACGCGCTGCGCTTCGCCGCCCGACAGCGTGGTGGCCGACTGGCCCAGCTTGATGTAGCTCAGGCCCACGTCCAGCAGCGTGCGCAGCTTGCGCTCGATGGTCGGCACGGCCTTGAGGAACTCGTGCGCCACCTCAACCGTCATCTCGAGGATCTGCGCGATGTTCCGGCCCTTGTACTGGACCTCGAGCGTCTCGCGGTTGTAGCGCTGGCCGTGGCAGACCTCGCAGGGCACGTACACGTCGGGCAGGAAGTGCATCTCGACCTTCACCACGCCGTCGCCCTGGCAGGCCTCGCAGCGGCCGCCCGCCACGTTGAAGCTGAAGCGGCCCGGGCCGTAGCCGCGCTCGCGCGCGGTGTTGGTCTCGGCCATCAGCTCACGGATCGGCGTGAACAGGCCCGTGTAGGTGGCCGGGTTGCTGCGCGGCGTGCGGCCGATGGGCGACTGGTCGACGTTGATGACCTTGTCGAAGTACTCGATGCCTTCCACCGATTCGTGCGCGGCCGGCTCTTCGTGCGCGCGGTACAGCGTGCGCGCCACGGCGGTGTAGAGCGTGTCGTTCACCAGCGTCGACTTGCCCGAGCCCGAGACGCCGGTCACGCAGGTCAAGAGGCCCACGGGGAAGGCCACGCTCACGTTCTTCAGGTTGTTGCCGGTGGCGCCGACCACGCGGATCTCCTGCAGGTCGGTCTGCGAAGCCAGATGGGCCGCCTCGCGCGCGGCGCGGCGTTCGGCCGCGGGGCTCTGCGGAAAGCGTGAGGGCTTCTTGCCTTCGTTGAAGGCCGGCTTCTTCACGGCCGGCAGCCACGCGGTGCGGTGCTTGGGCACCTCGATTTTCTTCACGCCCGAGAGGTACTGGCCGGTGAGCGAATCGGGGTTGGCCGACACCTGGGCATACGTGCCCTGGGCCATCACGCGCCCGCCGTGCACGCCGGCGCCGGGGCCCATGTCGATCACATGGTCGGCGGCGTGGATCATGTCCTCGTCGTGCTCGACCACGATCACGCTGTTGCCGATGTCGCGCAGGTGTTTGAGCGTGCCGATGAGGCGGTCGTTGTCGCGCTGGTGCAGGCCGATGCTGGGCTCGTCGAGCACGTACATCACGCCCGTGAGGCCCGAGCCGATCTGCGACGCGAGGCGGATGCGCTGCGCCTCGCCGCCCGAGAGCGTCTCGGCGCTGCGGTCCAGGCTCAGGTAATTGAGGCCCACGTCGTTGAGGAATTTCAGGCGCAGGCCGATCTCGCGCACCACCTTGTCGGCGATGTCGGCCTTGGCGCCGCGCAGCTTCAGCGTGCTGAACCAGGCGTAGGCGTCGCGCAGCGTGAGGTTGCTGAGTTCGAAGATGGCCATGCGCGGCGGCTCGCCGCCGTTCGCGCCCACGTGCCCGGCATCATCGACCAGGAAAACATTGCGCGCCTCGCGCCGCAGCCGCGAGCCGCCGCAGTCGGGGCAGGGCTGCTGGTTGCGAAAGCGCGCGAGGTCTTCGCGCACCATCACCGAGTCGGTCTCGCGGTAGCGCCGCGTCATGTTCGGGATGATCCCCTCGAAGGGGTGCTTCTTCGTGAGCTTCTTGCCCGCGAAGTTGCCCGACTCCATGGTGTAGTTGAACTTGATCTCTTCGCCGCCCGAGCCGTGCAGCAGCGTCTGCTGCACCGAGGCCGGCAGCGACTCGAAGGGCGCGTCGACGTCGAACTTGTAGTGCTTGGCCACGCTCTCGACCATGCTGAAGTAATAGCCGTTGCGGCGGTCCCAGCCCTTGATGGCGCCGCTGGCGATCGACAGCGACGGAAACGCCACCACGCGCACCGGGTCGAACACCTCGCGGTGGCCCAGGCCGTCGCAGCTCGGGCAGGCGCCCACGGGCGAGTTGAACGAGAACAGGCGCGGTTCGAGCTCCGACAGCGAGTAGTGGCAGATCGGGCAGGCGAACTTGGCGTTGAACAGGTGCTCCTTGTCGGGCGCGCCCGCAGCGCCATCGGCGCTGCCTTCCGGCTTTGCGCCCAGCTCCAGCGCAATGGCGCGGCCCTCGGCCAGGCGCAGCGCGGCCTCGAAGCTCTCGGCCAGGCGCTGCTGCATGTCGGGGCGCGCGCGCAGGCGGTCGATGACCACGTCGATGTCGTGCTTCTCGGTCTTCTTGAGCTTGGGCAGGTCGTTGTATTCGTAGGTCTGCCCGTCGACGCGAAAGCGCACGTAGCCGGCGGCCTGCATCTCGGTGAAGAGCTCGAGGAACTCGCCCTTTTTCTCGCGCGCCACGGGTGCCAGGATCATCAGCCGGGGCTCGTCGGGCAGGGCCAGCACCGCGTCGACCATCTGCGACACCGTCTGCGCCTGCAGCGGCAGGTGGTGGTCGGGGCAGAAGGGCGTGCCGGCGCGGGCGTACAAGAGGCGCAGGTAGTCGTGGATCTCGGTCACCGTGCCCACGGTGGAGCGCGGGTTGTGGCTGGTGGCCTTCTGCTCGATGCTGATGGCGGGCGACAGGCCCTCGATCACGTCGACGTCGGGCTTGTCCATGAGCTGCAGGAACTGCCGCGCATAGGCCGAGAGGCTTTCCACGTAGCGCCGCTGCCCCTCGGCATACAGCGTGTCGAACGCCAGGCTCGACTTGCCCGAGCCCGACAGGCCGGTGATCACCACCAGCTTGTTGCGCGGGATGTCGAGATCGACGTTCTTCAGGTTGTGGGTGCGCGCGCCGCGGATGCTGATGCGCTGCTGGGCGAGCAGGGCGCCAAGGTAGGCGTCACGCTCCGGGGTGTCTTCAGTGGTGGGTGAATTCAAGGGGTGCGGTCGTCCGAGGGCAACCGGACATGATAGAGGCGCCGGCCCCGCCTGTCATGACTAGGGGATGGACGGCGGCGGACGCCCCCGCCCAGGCTGGCCGGCGCCGGGCCGATTTCGGCTCAGGCAGAATGGAGGGTTCCTCTCAACCTCCTCCTTCATCTACTTATCAGGGGCAGTGCATATGGCATCGGTCAATAAAGTCATCGTCGTCGGCAACCTGGGGCGCGACCCCGAAATGCGGACATTCCCGAGCGGCGATCAGGTCGCAAACGTCACCGTGGCCACCACCGATCGCTGGAAAGACAAGCAAAGCGGTGAGATGCGCGAAGCCACCGAATGGCACCGCATCGTGTTCAACGGCCGCCTGGCCGAAATCGCCGGCCAGTACCTGCGCAAGGGCTCGCAGGTGTACGTCGAAGGCTCGCTGCGCACGCGCAAGTGGACCGACAAGGACGGCATCGAAAAGTACACCACCGAAATCCGCGCCGACCAGATGCAAATGCTGGGCAGCCGCCAGGGCCAGGGCGGCCCGTCGGGCGGTCCGGAAGACGACGGCGGCTACTCGCAAGGCGGGGGCGGCGGCGGTGGTTACTCGCAAGGTGGTGGTGGTGGCGGCGGTGGCGGTTACGCCCCGCGTGCTCCCGCGGCCGCACCGCGTGCCCCGGCACCGGCGCCGCGCCAGGCTCCGGCCAAGTCGTCGTCGGGCTTCGACGACATGGATGACGACATTCCGTTCTGAAACCGGCTCCTCGAGCTTTTCAATGAAGGCCTGCCTTTTCGAAGGCAGGCCTTTTTTTTGCCCTTTTTATTTCGAATTCTCTCCATGGGCGGTCGCGCCCGGGAAAGTGCTGTTTTGCCAAGGAAGTGCAGCCTCTGTGTTCGTCTGGCCGTTGAGCGCAGGGGAAGCGTTTGACGTGAGGCCCTTTTCGACGGCAATGACTGTGTTCAGAGGGGCAAATCCCGGCGGCAATCAACCCATTGGCTCCGGCCGTTCTGCTGAATAGCGCCGTGCAGCAGCGCATCGCTGTCGGCCGGTTCGCCGCGATTGGTCCGCCTCGGCGCACGGAATTGGTCCTTGTCCCGCACCGTGCGGCGTCGGAGCATGCAGGCCATAGAACACCGAGACAAGCACGACATGCAGAGCGCCGCCTCCCACTGCCCGCCATCGACCGTCGCACGCGCCGAAGTCCAGGCCCTGCGGTCCTCGAAGATCCGCGAGGTCGCCAATGCGGGCATGGACCGCAAGGACATCCTGCCTTTCTGGTTCGGCGAGCCCGACGAGGAAACGCCGGACGAGATCTGCGGCGCTGCGATCGCCGCCCTCGAGAACAGGCGCACCTTCTACGTCCAGACGCTGGGCGAGCCCGCGTTGCGCGAGGAGATCGCTCGGTACCTGTCGCGCTGGCATGGCCCGATCGGCGTCGAACGGGTGGCGGTGACGAGTTCGGGCACGCATGCGCTGATGCTGGCCCTGCAGGCGCTGCTGAACCCCGGCGACCGCGTCGTGGCCGTGACGCCGCTGTGGCCCAACCTGGTCGAGATGCCCAAGGTGCTGGGCGCGCACGTGGAGACCGTCGCATTGCAGTTCACCGCGGCGGGCTGGGTGCTCGACGAGCAGCGCCTTCTGGAAGCGCTTCAGCCGGGCACCCGCGCGCTGCTGCTGAACGCGCCCAACAATCCGACGGGTTGGACCCTTTCGCGCGAGGCGCAGGAAGCCATCCTCGCGCACTGCCGGCGCCTGGGCATCTGGATCGTCAGCGACGATGTCTACCAGCGCATCAGCTTCGATGCGCCGTGCGCGCCGTCCTTCCTGGACATCGCGACGCCCGAGGACCGGGTCATCAGCTGCAACTCCTTTTCCAAGGCCTGGCGCATGACCGGATGGCGCCTGGGCTGGATCGTCGTGCCGCCGGCGATGCTGGGCGACATCGGCAAGCTGATCGAGTACAGCAGCACCTGCGCGCCGCCCTTCGTCCAGGCGGCGGGGGTGGTCGCCCTGGCGCGCGGGGAGGATGCCATTGCCCGCACCGTCGAGCGGCTGCGCCAGGGCAGGGACCACCTGGCGGCGCGCCTGGGGAGCGTGCCGGGGGTCGAACTCGCCGCGCCCGCCCGGGGCGCGATGTACACCTTCTTCCGTGTCGAAGGCGTGACGGACAGCCTCGCGTTCTGCAAGCAGCTCGTGGCCGAGGCCGGGCTGGGGCTGGCGCCCGGCGTGGCCTTTGGCCCCGAGGGCGAAGGCTACCTGCGCTGGTGCTACGCGAGCGGCACGCCGCGCCTGGACGACGGCGTTCGCCGCCTGGCCACCTACCTGGAACACCACCCAACCACACGATGAGGATGCGATGAACACCCAAGACATTGCGGGCGCCCTTTGGCAAGCCATGGAGGACGGACGCCACATGCCGTCGGAATGGGCCGGGAAGTTCTCCCTGCAGCAGGGCTACGAGGTGCAGCTGGCCCTGCTGCACAAGCGCCTGGCCAGGGGCGAGCGGCAGACGGGCTGGAAGGTCGGCCTCACCGCCGAGGCCATGCGCGTGCAGCAGCAGGTGCACGAGCCCTGCTTCGGCTATCTGCTGGAAAGCGGCCGACATGCGAGCGGGCAGGCCTATCGTTTTTCCGAGCTGATCGCGCCGGGCTTCGAGAACGAGCTGTGCCTGACCATCGGCAAGACGCTGCGCGGACCCGGCGTGAGCCTGGAGGAGGTCGCTGCCGCCGTGACGCACGCCGCACCGGCCCTGGAGATCGTGGAGGTCCGCGGTCCGTTCGCCGGCAACCTGGCGCTGGCCATGGCGGACAACGCGCAGCAGAAGGCCTATGTGACGGGGGCGGCCGTGCCGCTGACGGCAGACAACCGCGACCTGGCCGGCGCCAATGTGACGGTGCAGGTCGACGGCGCCGTCAGCGAGACGGCCTCCGGCTCGGCGGTCATGCAGGGCGGCGGGCTGCTCTCGGTGCTGTGGCTGGCGAACAAGCTGGCCGAATTCGGGCTGGCGCTGGAGGCCGGGATGCAGGTGATGTCCGGCTCCTTCACGCGGCAGTACCGCGCGTCGCAGGGCATGCGGGTGCAATCCTCGTTCGACCGCTTCGGCACGGTCGCCGCGAACTTCATCTGAAGCAAGAGGTCGCCATGGATCTGGGAATCAAGGGCAAGACGGCGCTGGTGTGCGCCGCGAGCAAGGGGCTGGGCCGGGCGTGCGCGTTCGCGCTGGCGGAAGACGGCGCATCGCTCACCATCGTGGCGCGCGGCGCGCAGGCGCTCGAGGCCACCGCCGACGACATTCGCGAGGCCACCGGCGTGCACGTGCGCACGGTGGCCGCCGACGTCACGACGGCGCAGGGGCGGGCGCTCGTCCTCGAGGCCTGCCCCGCGCCGGACATCCTGGTGACCAATGCCGCAGGCCCCAAGCCGGGCGACTTCCGCCAATGGACGTGCGACGACTGGATGGTGGCGCTCAACGCCAACATGCTGACGCCCATCGAGCTGATCAAGGCAACGGTGGACGGCATGATGGATCGCGGCTTCGGCCGCATCGTCAACATCACCTCGTCCTCGGTGAAGGCGCCCATCGACATCCTGGGCCTGTCCAACGGCGCGCGCAGCGGGCTCACCGGTTTCGTGGCCGGCCTGGCGCGGCGCACGGCGCATCGCAACGTCACCATCAACAACCTGCTGCCCGGCTCGTTCGCCACCGACCGCCTGCGCGCCACGGTGGAGGCTGCCGCGGCCGGGTCGGGGCGATCGTTCGAGGCCGAGCAGACCGAATGGCAGGGCCGCAGCCCGGCCGCGCGCTTCGGCGATCCGATGGAGTTCGGCCGTGCCTGCGCCTTCCTGTGCAGCGCCCATGCCGGCTACATCAACGCACAGAATCTGCTGCTCGACGGCGGGGCCTATCCCGGGACCTTCTAGGCGAAGCGCCAGCACCGTTCAAAAGGAACTCACTTGAGCGACCCCCAACGACAACAGGGCAGGCAGATCGTGTCTGCCACCGGCATCGAGAAACGCTTCGGCGCGCTGGACGTGCTGCGCGGCATCGACCTGTGCGCCCACGAGCACGACGTGGTCACCCTCATCGGCGCCAGCGGCTCGGGCAAGAGCACCTTCCTGCGCTGCCTCAACCTGCTCGAAGTGCCCGACGCCGGCACCGTCGCCATCGATGGCGAGGAGATCCGCATGCGCCGGTCGTCGGCAGGGCAGTCGAGCCCCGCCAGCAAGAGCCAGGTGAACCGGTTGCGCGCGGGCATCGGCATGGTGTTCCAGAACTTCAACCTGTGGAGCCACATGACCGTGCTGGAGAACGTGGCCATGCCGCCCATGAAGGTGCTGGGGCTGTCGCGCCGCGAAGCGACGGAACGGGCCGAGGCGCTGCTGGCGAAGGTCGGGCTCGGCGACCGGCTGCGGCACTACCCGGCCCACATCTCGGGCGGCCAGCAGCAGCGCTGCGCGATCGCCCGCGCGCTGGCCATGGAGCCCAAGCTGCTGCTGTTCGACGAGCCCACGTCCGCCCTCGACCCCGAGCTCGTGGGCGAGGTGCTGAAGGTGATCCGCCTGCTGGCCGAGGAGGGGCGCACCATGGTGATGGTCACCCACGAGATGGCGTTCGCACGCGAGGTCTCGACCGAGGTCGCCTTCCTGCACAAGGGAAAGATCGAGGAACGCGGGGCGCCTGCCGACGTGTTCGGCAATCCGCGCAGCGAGCGTTGCCGCAAGTTCCTCGACAGCGTTCTGTAGCCACGACATCACGAACCAAGAACTGGAGACGAAATGAAGAAATGGTTGTTCGCAGGCCTGCTGGCCGCGTGCTCCGTCGCCGCCATGGGCCGCGAGATCAAGGCCGGGGTGCAGTGCACCTATCCGCCCTTCAACTACCGCGATGCGTCGGGCGAGCTGAAGGGTTTCGAGATCGACATCGCCCGCGAGATCGGGCGGCGGATGAACGCCAACGTGCAGTTCGTCTGCCTGGGGTTCGACGGGCTGATTCCCGCGCTGCTTTCCAGGAAGATCGACATCGTCGCCTCGAGCCTCTCGATCACCGAGACGCGCAAGAAGAGCATCGATTTCTCCGTTCCCTACCGGGCCTCGACGGCGCGCTTCGTGGGCCGCAAGAACGGGGGGCTGCTCCCGATGAAGCCCGACAACACGCCCAACGCAGGCGCGCTCAAGGGCAAGGTGGTGGGCGTGCAGCGGGCCACCACCAACGACAGCTACCTTGCGGGCGAGTTCTCCGGCGTCGAGATCACGCGCTACGACTCGGCCGAGAACATGCTGCTGGACCTCGTGGCCGGCCGCATCGACCTCATGCTCGTGAGCCCCATGAAGGTTCGCACCGACTTCCTGGAAAAGCCGGAAGGGCGCAACTACGAGTTCGTCAGCCCCGAGATCGAGGCGCCCAAGTACCTGGGCGAAGGCGTGGCCGTCGGCTTGCCCAAGGGGGCCGCGGCGCTGCGCGACGAGATCAACGCGGCGCTCAAGGGCATGTTTGCCGACGGGACCTTCAAGGCGATCAACCAGAAGTACTGGAGCTTCAGTGTGCTGCCCGCGGTCTGGCACTGACGCCGTCGCACCGCCCAATCCGCTCATCGATTTCTGACGACACCATGGACATGTTCAACGGCTGGGGGCCGACCATCGCGCAGGGCGCCTGGACGACCGTGGAGGTGGCGCTGGTGTCGTCGGTGTTCGGCATCGCGCTGGGGCTGCTGGGCGCGGCGGCCTGCCTGTCCCGCTTCAAGGCGGTGCGCTGGCTGGCCGAGGCCTACATCACGGCGATACGGGGCATCCCGCAACTGCTGCTGATCCTGATGGTGTACTTCGGCAGCACGGTGGTCTTGAGCCGGCTGCTCGCGCTGGTCAGGCCCGACGCGGGCATGGTCGAGATTCCGCCCTATCCGGCGGGCGTGTTCGCACTGGCACTGATCTTCGGCGGCTACGCCTCGGAGGTGTTCCGTGGCGCGCTCACGGCCATTCCCCGCGGGCAGGTGGAGGCCGGCATGGCCGTGGGCATGGGCACCCTGCAGATCTTCTTCGTGATCCAGTGCCCGCAGATGCTGCGGCTGGCGCTGCCGGGCCTGGGCAACATCTGGATCTCGACGCTCAAGGACACCTCGCTGATCTCCATCGTGGGGCTCAGCGAGCTGATGAAGGCCTCCGAACTGGCCACCAGCGACACGCGCCGCGCCCTGTTCTTCTACCTCAGTGCCGGCGCCATCTACCTCACGCTGACCGTGCTGAGTTCGCTCGTGCTGCATCAGCTCGAGCGCCGCGGCGCCCGCGGTGAAAGGACGGCCTGACCATGGATGTCGAACTCATTGTCGAGAGCCTTCCGGTGCTCTGGCAGGGCGCGCTGCTCACGCTGGAACTCTTCGCGATCACGATGGTGCTCGCGACGCTGCTGGCGGTGCCGCTGGCCATCGTGCGCGTCCAGAAGGCCTGGTGGCTGCGCTGGCCCGTCGAGGTGTTCTCGCAGGTCTTCCGGGGAACGCCGCTGCTGGTGCAGATCTTCATCGTGTACTACGGCATTGCCCAGATCGATGCGGTGCGCGACAGCTGGGCCTGGCCCTACCTACGCAAGCCGTACTGGTGCGCTGTCATCACCTTCGTGCTGAACACGACGGCCTACGCCGTGCACATCTTCCGGGGGGCGATCCAGGCGGTGCCGCACGGGGAGGTCGAGGCCGGCCAGGCCTTCGGACTGTCCTTCGGTGCGCTGTACCGCCACGTCATCCTTCCGCGAGCGATGCTGCTGGCGCTGCCGGCCTACGGCAACGAGGTGATCAAGACGATCAAGCGCACCTCGCTGGCCAGCGCCATCACGCTGTCGGAGCTGACGGGCGTGGCCAACACCCTGGTGGCGCGCACCTTCGCCCCCTACGAGATCTTCATTGCGGCCGGGTTGATCTACCTTGCCTTCGCGTTCGCCGCCAACCACCTGGTGCGGCGGCTGGAGCACCGCATGTCTCGCCATCTTCGCCACTTGCCGGCGCAGCACGGCACCGGGCCCATGCCCACTTGATCCAGGAGACCGCGTGTCCACTTCTTCCGTTCCAGAGTCGGCGATGGCCGAATTCCTCGCCTTCGCCCATGGGCTGGCCGACGCCAGCGGCGCCATCCTGCGCGAGAACCTGTACAGCCGCAGGGGCTTCGAGTCCAAGGAGGACGACAGCCCCGTCACCGTCGTGGACAAGCATGTCGAGCAGACGCTGCGCACGCTGATCCGCCACCGCTATCCCTCGCACGGCATCCTCGGTGAGGAGTTCGAGGGCCAGGACCTCGATGCCGAGTACGTCTGGGTGCTCGACCCGATCGACGGCACCAAGGCCTTCATCACGGGCATTCCCATCTACGGGACGCTGATTTCGCTGGCGCGCCACGGCACGCCGATCATCGGCGTGATCGACCATCCGATCACCAACGACCGATGGGCCGGGGCGCAGGGCCAGCCGTCCACCTTCAACGGCCAGCGCATCCGCAGCCGCGAGTGCCCGTCGCTGGCCGACGCGCTGGTGTCGTGCAGCAACCCGGAGCCCTTCGGGCCGCGCGAGCGCGAGGCGTTCGAGACGCTGCGCAGCGCCGCCAAATGGTGCGTGTACGGATCGAGCTGCTATGCGTACGGCTGCATCGCCAACGGAACGATCGACATCGGCATCGACTGCGGCCGCCACCGCGAGGTCGACTACTGCGCGCTGGTGCCGGTGATCGAGGGCGCCGGCGGCGTCATCACCGATTGGGAGGGGCGTCCGCTCACGATCCATTCCGGCAACCGGCTGGTCGCGTCGGGCAACCCCCGCCGCCACGAGGAGGTCCTGCGCATGCTTGCGGGCGCCTAGCGCGGGCGACCGGGCCGTATATTCGAAGGCCGCCGCAGCCCTGTCCGGCACGGGCGGCCTGGAGATCTCGTATGCCGCGGCACTTCAACTACCCGACCTGGAGTTCGCTCTCGCTGGACCGCAGCGGCTCCGATCCGCTGCACGTCCAGGTGTTCGAGCAGATCCGCCAGGCCATCGTGCAGGGCCGGATCTCCAAGAACGCGCGGCTGCCGCCCACCCGCCAGCTGGCCGCGGAACTCGGCGTGTCGCGCAACACCGTGGTCCTGGTCTACGAACGGCTGCTGGCCGAGGGCTATGTCAGCGGCCGTGTCGGGGCGGGCACCTACATTGCCGCCGTGCTGCCCGAGGAGCGCAGCGCGCCGGCCGGGGCGCCGTCGAATGCCCCCGTCGCCGCGCCGGCACCCCGGCACATCTCGCGGCGCGCGCAGGCGATGTCCGAACTGGCGCTGCCGCCCGAGCGCAATGCCACGTTCGACCTCAGCCCGACCGTGCCCGCGCTCGACCAGCTGCCGTTCGAGCAGTTCGCCAAGGTCTCGTCGCAGTACTGGCGCTCGGCGCCGGCTGCGGAGCTGGGCTACGGCTCGCCGATGGGGCTGCCCGAACTGCGCCAGCAGATCGCGGACTATGTGGGCGAGGCGCACGGCATTTCCTGCCTGCCGGACCAGGTGCTCGTGGTCGACGGCACGACGCAGGGCTTCGTGCTGGCAGGCCAGGTGCTGACCGACCACGGCGATCGCATCATCGTGGAAGACCCGGGCTACATCACGCGGCTTGCCGCCTTGATGGGCTTCGGCGCGGACCTGGTGCCCGTGCCCATCGACCTGCAAGGCCTGGACAGCAGCCGGTTCGACAGCCATGCGCCCGACGCGCGGCTGATCGTGGCGTCACCCACCAACCAGTTCCCCTTCGGCAGCACGATGCCGCTGGAGCGGCGCCTCTCGCTCCTGCAGTGGGCGCACGAGCGCAATGCCTGGGTGATCGAGTACGACTTCAACAACGCCTTCCATTTCCGCGGCAGGCCGCTGCCTCCGCTGGCGGCGCTGGACCACGGAGGGCGGGTCATCTACATCGGGAACTTCAACCGTTCCATCTCGCCCGCGCTCAACCTGGCCTACCTGGTGGTCCCGCCCGACCTGGCGGACGCTTTCGCCTGCGCCACGCAGATCTTCTCGTTCAAGGCCTCCATGCCGACCCAGGGCGTGGTGGCCGACTTCATGGCGAGCGGTCAGCTGGCGGCCCACATCCGGCGCATGGGCGTGCGCTATCGCGAACGCGCGCAGCTCATGGAGCACTGCTTCAGGACGCTGGTGGGGCGCGATTTCGAGCTGTCGACCACCGGCTCGGGGCTGCACCTGTCGGCCATCTCGCGCACGCCGATCGACGATGCGGCGGTTTCCCAGGCGCTGCTGGCGCACCGCATCGACGTGCCCGCGATCTCCGCCTATTGCCTGAGCGAGCAGGTCCGCACCGGCTTCGTCTTCGGGTTCGGCAACACGCCGGCCGAGCGGATCGCCCCGGCGTTGGCGCTCTTCGGCAGTGCGGTCGCGAACGCCTGAGGCTCGCTCACTGCCCTTCAATTGTTTCGAATCCGTGAACACCGCGGTTCGTTTTGCTACGGGTTTTTACCTAGATCGAGGCGCACAATTCATCTCACGGACCAGCCCTCAAAGCTGATCTGGGTGAACAGGGCCCCGAGCGAGGTGGCCGCCCTCCGAAAAAGAACAGAGGGGCGGTGACCCACCCAAGACCGGTTCGACATCCGAAGCAAGAACTTGAACTGAATTGAAGAAGGAAGAAATCCAAATGACCGCCTCGAAGATCCTCTCCGCCGTTGCTGTTGCCCTGATGGCCGTTGCCGGCGCCGCCCATGCCGAAAGCTATGAAGGCGTGCATCAACTGACCTCGGCCGCCAGCCGCGCCGACGTCGCCGCCCAAGCTGTCGTGGCCGCGCACAGCGCCAACCCCTACGCCACCGGCGCCAATGCAGGCCCCGCACAAGTGATCGTGTCGACCGCCAGCCGCGCCGCCGTGCGTGCCGACGCTGTCGCCGCTGCACACAGTGCCGACCCGTACGCCGAAGGCGCTTCGTCGGGCGTGGCCCCGATCGTCGCCAGCACCGTCGACCGCGCTGCGGTTCGTGCCGCAGCCCGCGCTGCTGCTCACGGCGACGCACTGCCGCTGTAAGCAACAGCCCGAATGCTTCGCCGACGGGATCGGCGAAGGTTCCAGGTCTTCATGAAAAGCCGGCCCTGCCAACGCAGGGTCGGCTTTTTTCATGGGCCATGACCGTGAATTCTTGGCCGAAAGTCACATTGCCTTGGCCTTGCGCATCCCTCATGATTTGGGCGCGGGAGGGATGGCCGCCAGAGCGCATGCTTTCGCATTAACGCAGAGCCAGGGTGCGGACACGCGAGAATCGAGCGTCGTTCCGACCGCGAAAAATGAAAGCACGATCCGTCGCCAACCAAGCGACGACCCACTACGCATGGCCCTCACTCTCGACCCCGAAGACACGCGCGGACGCATCCACGACCTGGTGTGGAGCGGCTTCCATGCCGATGCCGACATCGGCTGGATGATCACCGACGAGTACCTCGATCCGGATGAGCTCACGCCCGAGGACCGCGCCTGGATCAAGGCCGAAACCACGCGCGCCTGCGCCGCCAAGCGCGCCGCCGAGGCGCAGTGGCCCGCGCAGACCGAGTACGACCGGCTCGAGGCCGTGTTCGCGCAGCTGCGCAGCGAAAAGATCATCGCCCTGCACCGCGCCGGCAACACGCTGTCCGACGGGCACGACGACGTGCGCGAGCAGTGGCGTGCGGCGGGCCGGCTCGAGTCCGGCATCCGCGGCTGCTGCTTCTATCACGCACAGGACCTGGACGGCGCCGTGCGCTCCGGCCGCCTGTACCTCGCCTTCAGCGGCGGCATGATCCCTGAGATCGCGCAGCGCGAAGCCAACACCGTCGTGGTCGGCCGCCGCATCGTCGAGCTGCTGCGCGACGCCGGCTTCGGCGCGCAATGGAGCGGCAACATCAACGAGCGCATCGAAGCCGACCTCGGCCAATGGCGCAAGCGAGGCCCCGCCGCGTGAGTGCGCAGGCCTGGCAGCCGCCGCGCCGCATCGACGCGATTGACTTCTGGCTGCGCTCGCGGCTGCTCGCCACGGCCCACGCCCTGCGCGAAACCCTGCGGCCCTCGGCCCGGCGCTGGCCTGGAGGCCAACATGCACTGGCCGACGCGCCGGTGCTCGCGCAGCACCGAACCCCCTTGTGGTCCGACGGCCGGGCCGACGAATTCCCGCTGGTCGCTGGCAAGGTGCACAACCTGCGCGTGGCGCGGCCGGCCTTCGACGCCATCGAGGTGCCGGCCGGCGAGGTGCTGAGCTTCTGGCGCCAGCTGGGGCGACCGGGCGCCGGGCGCGGCTTCGTGGTCGGGCGCGAGGTGCGCGGCGGTTGCGTGGTGCCGACGCTGGCCGGCGGGCTGTGCCAGCTGTCGAACGCGCTCGCCACGGTGGCCGTGCGCGCGGGCTTCGAGCTGGTCGAGCGCCACGGCCACACGGCGCGCATCGAGCAGGCCGACATGCCGGACGGCGACGCCGTCGATGCGACGGTGTTCTGGAACTACGTCGACGTCAAGCTGCGCGCCCGGCAGGCGTGGCGGCTCGAAGTGGCGCTGACCGACACCGAGCTCGTGGTGCGCATCCGCGCGCGCACGCCGCGGGCGGTGCCGGCCGAGCCCGTCACGCTGCGGCGCACGAACGACGACGCGCCCACCGCGCTGCCGCTGGCGCGCGGCTGCCTGAGCTGCGACCAGACGGCGTGCTTTCGCCACCGTCCGCCGGTCGATGTCGCTCCTGAAGGGCGCACCGCCATCCTCGTCGATGGCTGGACGCCGGAGTTCGCACGCCACCTGCGCGAGGCGCATCCGCAGGCGCAGCGCATGCAGCCCGTGCCGCTGCGGCTCGCGTTCTGGCGCGCGCCTGCTGCCGGTTGGCATCGCGAGCCCGCGACGAACGCAGCGGTGACCACCGCGTGGGCCGCGAGCCTGCGCCGCGCTGTGTGGCAGCGGCTCTGGGCGCGGCAGGCGGGCCGCCGTCAGGCCAGCCTGATCGACGGCCAGCGCTGGCTCGCGCAGGCCTTTGCCGCGCGTCTCGCGCCTGCGCACACGCACCTGGTGGTCGAGCAGTCGCTGCTGCCGCACCTGCAGCGCCTCGGCGCGCTCGACGGGTGCCGCCTCACCGTGCTGGCCAGCGCACTGCCGATGGCCGACATTGAAAAGAAGCTCGATGCCGCCTCGCAGCGCTGGCCCGGCGACGCCACCTTGCGCGACTTCCGTGCCGATGCATCGCTGGTGCGCGACGAGGCGCTGGCGCTCTCGCGCGCGGCGGTCGTTGTCACGCCGCATGCCGGAGTGGCGCAGGCGATGGCGACGTACGCGCCGCAGGCTACGCTGCAGCGGCTCGACTGGGTGCTGCCGCAGGTGAAGGCGACGCACAGCGCGCGCCAGGAACCACCGCTCGTCGTGTTCGCCGCGAGCGGGCTGGCACGCAAGGGCGCGCGCGAGCTCGCTGCCGCACTGCAAGGCTGGCCATGCCGCCTGCGCGTGCTGGGCTCGCCCTCGGACGACGCGCGACTCTGGCAGGGCATCGAACACATTCAACACATGAACTGGCAGGGCGACTGGCTGGCCGATGCGCGCGTCGTCGTGCTGCCCGCGCACGTCGAGCACGCCCCGCGCGCATTGCTGCGCGCCGTGGCGGCCGGCGTGCCCGTGGTGGCATCGACGGCCTGCGGCCTGGCCGGCGTGCCGGGCGTGCACGAGGTCGCACCCGGCGACATCGACGCACTGCGCACCGCATTGCAGCAGGCCGTCCGCCTGACCTGAACGGAGAACAACCCCCGTGGCATCGATCGAACAGGCCCGCGCGGCCCTGGCTTCCCATGGCGCGCTGGCGCCGCAATCCGCCGCCGAGCACTGGCATGGCGAGCTGGCCTTGCCCGCGGCCCTCGCCAGCTTCTACCAACAGGTCGGCCCGCTCGGCGAGTGGGTCAACGAGCGCGTGGGCTACGCGGGCCTCACGGTGCCGACCACCGGCAACCCGTTCAGCATTCCCGCGCTCTCGCGCCTGTGGCAGCTGCAGGCGGGCTACCGCTGGCACGGCATCACCGGCGAGCGCATCGCCGACTGGCCCGACCATTGGCTGGTGGTGGCCGACCAGGGCGCCGATCCGTTCATCTTCGACCTGCGCACCGGCGCGATCCAGTTCGCGATGCACGGCACGGGCGCCTGGGAAGAAGACGAACCGCTTTTCGCCGACATCTTCGAGATGGCCGCCTGCCTGGGCACCATCGGCCAGGTGTGGGACGAAGCGGGCGACACCATCTTCACCGACGAGGACGACTGCGAGGTCGACCCGGTGCACCGCGCGCGGCTGGTCGAGCGCCTCGTGCCGCTGCTGGGCAGTGCGGCGGCGGCCGAAAACGTCGTCGACGTGTTCGGCTGGTAAGACAAAAAAGAAAACACATGAGCATCGACCTGCAGACCCTCAAATGCGGCGAGTGCGGCAGCAGCGCGCTGCGCCGCACCGGCCTGAACGAATACACCTGCGCGCATTGCGGCTCGATGTCGCTGGTGGAAGACGACGTGTCTGACCGCTTGGAGCGCGTGCTGCAGCAGGTCAAGCACCACGCCGGCCAGCAGATCGCGGCCGAACAGGCGCTGCGTCAGAAGCAGATGGTGCGCACGATCGGCTTCGTCGTGATCGGCTTTCTCGGCGTGGCGGTGGCCGTCCAGGTCGCGATGCTGCTGTTCGGCTCCGGCAAGCGCAGCGAGGCGCCTTCGGTGGCGCGCGCGATCGTCGAGCGCACCATCGCGACCGACGGCCTGAAGCTCTCCGAGCCGCGCCAGGTGCTGGTTGGCGAGCGGCCGAAGCTGTTGGTGCTGGCGCGCAACGAAACCGGCCGGCCGCTCGAACGGCCCGGCCTGAAGGTGGTGTTCCACGACGGCGACACGCGGCTGAACGAGCGCAGCGAATCCCTGCCGATCGACGTGCTGATGCCCGGCGAGTCCGCGCCCGTGCTGGTCGATCTGCCCTCGGGCCAGAACGTCACGCGGCAGGACGTGACGGTCGAGAAGCTGTCCGAACCCCGCAGCGCCGCCGACGGGCCGCGCCTGGCGTTCTCGCGCGTGCGGCTGGTGCAGCAGGGCGAGCGCGTGCGCCTGGTCGGGCGCCTCGTGCATGCGGGTGCGCCCGGTGCGCCGGCATTCGGCAGCATCGAGGCGCTGGTCACGCTGTACGACGACGCGGGCCAGGTGATCGGCGTCGGGCGCGGCCATGCGCCGGGTTCCGAGCTGGCGCCCGGCGCACGCACGGCGATCGATGTCGATCTCAGCCGCTTCGGCCGCGGCGCCGCCATCGCGGCCTGGGACTACCGCATCGGCTACCGCACCGTCACGCCCTCGGGCGCGCGCACGACGGTGCTGAGCGCCGACCGCGTGATCCGCACGGCCGGCGCGCCGGAGGCTTTCCACCCCGACCTGCGGCTGGGCACAGAAGACCTGCTGGCCGACGACAGCGAGCGCTTCGACCCGCGGCAGCTCGAACTGCTGCCGCTGGTGGCGGGGCGCAGCACGATCCAGCGGCCGCTGTTCATGACCGAGCTGGTGAACCGCAGCACCGACGCCATCGCCATTTCGCCCGGCGCCGTGATCTCGCGCTTCGGCGGCAGCACGGCCGACGGCACCACGCGCCTCGATGCGCTGGCCTCCCTGTACCCGGGCGAGCGCTTTCCGATCCTGCTGGAGCCCAAGGCCGTGGACCGCATCACGCAGACCCGGGTCGAGTGGAAGCCGATGCGCCGCGCCGAACTGCCCGGCCCGCGCAAGCCGCTGGAGGTGCAGGTGACGGGCACCCAGGCCGGCACCGGCAGCGTGCTGCTCAACTTCAGCCAGCGCTTCACTTACAAGAGCGTGGAGGTCACGGGCACGGTGAAGAACCCCGGCACGGCCATCGCGGCCAAGGTGCGCCTGTGGGTCAGCCTGCGGGACCGCAACGACCAGCTGACCGGCTTCAAGCTGATCGAGAACCTGCCGGCCATCGCGCCGGGCGAGAGCGTGCCCTTCCAGGTCCATGTGACGCAGCACGGGCGCGATTTCGCGAGCGTCGCGACGCTATACCAAACCGAATAGCCCCGCGCGTGACGGCATCGGGCGGTTCGCGCCATGATCGCGCCATGATTCCGCTTTCGATCCTCGACCTTTCCCCGATCACCGAAGGCAGCGATGCCGCGCAGTCGTTCCGCAACTCGCTGTCGCTGGCGCAGCACGGCGAGAAGCTGGGCTACACGCGCTACTGGCTGGCCGAGCACCACGGCATGCCGGGCATCGCGAGCGCGGCCACGGCCGTGCTGCTGTCGCACGTGGGCGCGGGCACCTCCACCATCCGCATCGGCGCCGGCGGCGTGATGCTGCCGAACCACTCGCCGCTGGTGATCGCCGAGCAGTTCGGCACGCTGGAGTCGCTGTACCCGGGGCGCGTCGACCTGGGCCTGGGCCGCGCGCCCGGCTCCGACCAGCGCACCGCGCGCGCCCTGCGGCGCAACCTGGAGTCGGACGCCGACCAGTTCCCGCAGGACGTGATGGAGCTCATGGACTTCATGTCGAAGAACCCGCAGCAGGCCGTGCGCGCCGTGCCCGGCGCGGGGCTCGAGGTGCCGGTGTGGATCCTGGGCTCGAGCACCTTCGGCGCGCAGCTGGCGGCGCACCTGGGGCTGCCGTATGCCTTTGCCTCGCACTTCGCGCCGCAGCAGATCATGCAGGCCATCCAGATCTACCGCGAGACCTTCAAGCCCTCGGCGCAGCTGAGCAAGCCCTACGTGATGCTGGGCTTCAACGTGTTCGCGGCCGACACCGACGCCGAAGCCGAGTTCCGCGCCACCTCGTGGCAGCAGGCCTTCGTGAACCTGCGCAGCGGCCGCCCGGGGCGCCTGCCGCCGCCGGTGGAGAACTACCGCCAGAAGGTCGGCCCGGCCGAGAACGCGCTGCTCGATTCGGTGCTGTCATGCTCGGCGGTGGGTTCGGTCGAGACGGTGAAGCAGGGCGTGGAAGCGTTCGTGGCGCGCACCGGCGCCGACGAACTCATGATCACCTCGCAGGTGTTCGACCATGCGGCCCGGCTGCGCTCGTACGAGCTGCTGGCCGAGGCCTTCGGCCAGAAGAAGTAAGGCTAGGGCCTGTTCACCCTATTTCTGGCGTCGCGAAGGTCTGCCACGGCGGGCCAATCAAGGCGCGTGACGCCGCGTGTGCATGCGCACACGCAAGGAGCGCAACGCCGAGTGGCCCGCCGTGGCAGACCTTCCCTTCGGGTTGGCTGGCAAAGGGGCCGTCTGCGGCGTTGCCCGCGCTTGCAAGGCTTCAGCCTTGCTGCGCAC
>NZ_BCUS01000113.1 GCF_001591345.1 Variovorax boronicumulans NBRC 103145
CGCCCCGGCCGGCCTCGCGCACGGCGGCGGCGCGCCGTCCACCCGCCGACCGCTGAGGGCGATACCCGGCGGGTTTCCTCCGGCACCCACGGGGAACCGTGGGGTTCGACGCCGGTTGCGGCCAGAATCGAAGGATGCCCGCCACCATCCTGTTGATCGACGACCACGCGATGTTTCGCGAAGGCCTGTTCCTCGCGCTGCGCGAAGCCGAGCCTTCGATGACTGTCGCCACGGCCCGCAACGGCGCCGAAGCGCTCGAGGCGCTCGCCACCTTGCCCCGGCTCGACGCGGTGATGACCGACTACTACCTGCCCGACCTCGGCGGCGCGGCGCTGCTGGCCGAGCTGCACCGGCGGCGCGGCGGCCTGCGCATCCTGGTGCTGTCGGCCTCCGAAGACCCGCAGGACATCGACACCGCGCTCGACGCCGGCGCGCAAGGCTTCGTGCACAAGTCGGCCGACAGCCAGCAACTCATGGACGCGCTGCGCCGCGTCGTGGCGGGCGAGCAGAACGTGGTGCAGGCCTCGCCGGCGGGCGGCGCGTCGCTGCCCGTGCTGTCGACGCCCACCGACGTGCTGAGCACGCTCACGGCGCGGCAGGCCGAGGTGCTGCAGCTGTTGTGCGAAGGGCTGCGCAACGCCGAGATCGCGCTGCGCCTGGCCACCAGCGAGAAGACGATCAAGGCGCACATCTCGGCGATCTTCGGCGCGCTCGGCGTGACCAGCCGCACGCAGGCCGTGATTGCGGCGCGGCGCGCGGGGATGCTCGGGCGGCCGCGCTAGGGCCAACGCATCAGCGCGGCTGCTGCTGCGTCGTGCAGTGGATGCCGCCGCCGCCCGCGGCAATGGCGTCGATATCGAGCTGCACCACCTCGCGCTTGGGGAACAGCTCGCGCAGCAGCGCGCGGGCGTTGCCGTCGGCGCGCGCGTCGCCGAACTGCGGCGCAATGACGGCGCCGTTGCAGACATAGAAGTTGATGTAGCCCGCCGCGAACTCGTCCGACTCGTAGGTGTTGCGCAACGATTCCGGGCCGCGCAGCACTTCCACGCGCAGGCGCTGCCCGCGTGCATCGGTGGCCTGGCGCAGGATCTCCAGGTGGCGCCGGGTCACGGCGTGGTCGTAGGAGTCGGGGTCGTCGTCCAGGCCCGCGACCACCACGCCCGGCGCGGCAAAGCGCGCATAGAAATCGGTGTGGCCGTCGGTGATGTCGCGGCCCGCGATGCCGGGCAGCCAGATGATCTTGCGCAGGCCCAGCAGGCGCTTGAGTTCGGCCTCGCAGGCTTCCTTGCGCAGGCCGGGGTTGCGGTTGGCATTGAGCACGCAGCTCTCGGTGATGATGGCCGTGCCCGCGCCGTCGACCTCGATGCCGCCGCCTTCGAGCACGAGCCGCGTGCGCAGGCGCTGCACCTCGGCGGCGTCGGTCACGTATTCGGCCACTTCGGCGTCGCGCGCATGCGACTGCTTGTTGCCCCAGCCGTTGAAGTTGAAATCGATGCCGGCCCATTCGCCCGCGCCGTTGCGCACGAACACGGGGCCGGTGTCGCGCATCCAGAGGTCGTCCACCGGCTGCACCTCGAGCGTCACGCGGTTGCCGCACAGGCGCGCGGCCAGGTCGTGCTCCTGCTCGCGCACCAGCAGGTGCACGGGCTCGAAGGCGGCGATGGTGCGGGCGATCTGCGCCAGGTGCTCGCGCGCCGGCTTCAGCAGGCGCCGTCCCCAGACGCGTTCGCTCGGGCCGAAGGACATCCAGGTGGCGCGGTGCGCGTCGCCCTCGTCGGGCATGTGCCAGGTGTCGGGCGCCGCGGCGGTGGCGAGGGACGACGCGGCCCACGCCAGCGGGGCCAAGCCCATGCCGTGCAGCAGGCGGCGGCGGGTCAGGGGAAGGTGCATGTCGGTCTCCGGAATCAGGGGAGGGGGCGCGGCATCACGCCGGTTCCTGTTGCGTCGTGCAGTGGATGCCGCCGCCGCCCGCGGCGATGGCGTCGATGTCCAGCTGCACGATCTGGTGGCTGGGCAGGTGCGCGGCCAGCGCCGCGCGGGCCGCGCTGTCGGCCACGGCGTCGCCGAACTCGGGCATGAACACCGCCTTGTCGGTGAGGAAGAAGTTGACGTAGCCGGCCGCGAACTCCTTGCGCGCAAAGGTGGGGCGCACCTGGCTCGGCGTCTTCAGCGTGACGATCTGCAGGGGGCGCCCGCGCGCGTCGGTGGCGCCGGTCAGCAGTTCCAGGTGGCGGTGTGTCACGGCGTGGTCGTACGATTTCGGGTCGGTGTCCAGCGCCGCCACGACCACGCCGGGCTTGAGAAAGCGCGCATAGAAGTCGGTGTGGCCGTCGGTGATGTCGCGGCCCGCGATGCCCGGCAGCCAGATGATCTTGTCCAGCCCCAGCATGCGCTTGAGCTCGGCCTCCGCGTCGGCCTTGCTGACGCCCGGGTTGCGGTTCTTGTTGAGCACGCAGCTCGCCGTGATGATCGCCGTGCCCTGGCCGTCGACCTCGATGCCGCCGCCTTCCATCACGAGGCTGCTGCGCAGCAGCGGCACGCCCGTGAGTTCGGCCATGCGCGCGGCCACCGTGGCGTCGCGCGCATGGGCCTGCTGGTTGCCCCAGCCGTTGAAGTTGAAGCTCACGGCGGCGCGCTCGCCACGGGCGTTGCGCACGAAGACGCAGCCGGTGTCGCGCATCCAGAGGTCGTCGATGGCGTGTTCGATCAGGTGCACGTTGGAGCCGCACAGTTGGCGGGCCGTGGAAGCATCCGCGGGGCTCACCAGCATCTTGACCGGTTCGTAGACGCTGATGGCATTGGCGATGCGCGCCAGCGCCTGGAACACCGGCTGGCGCATCTCGGCCGTCCAGATGGATTCGCGCGCCGCGAAGGCCATCCACACGGCGCGGTGGGCGTCGCCTTCGTCGGGCATGCGCCAGCCGGACGCAGGTGCCGGGGCCGGTGCAGGCGAAGGGGTTGGCATGGGCACGGGGAAGGGCGGCAGCATGCCGCTGCCGCTCCCACCACCGCCGCCGCCACAGGCGGTCACGAGTCCACCGAAAAGGCCCAGGCCGCCCAGGCCCAGGAGAGTGCGTCGCGTTGTCATTGGAATAAGGGTTATTACTAAGTTCTAGGAAGCCCCGAATTCTGTCGACGCCTATCTATCTACACAATTGATGTCTTTTAAAGGGATTGATCGATTTGGCTCATATCGCCAGCGTCTTCCTGCGCAAACAGCCGCAGGCTGTCGAACACCTCCCGCACCAGCGGCAGGCGTGAGGGGCCTTCGGCGCACGCGATCCAGAGGGTGCCCAGCGGCAGGCTCGGGCTGTCCGGCAACTGCCGCAATTGCCCGGTGCGCAAGGCGTCGTCGGCCAGCAGGCGCGACACCAGCGCGATGCCACGGCCGCGCAACGCCGCGTCGAGCACCAGGCGCGGGTCGTCGTAGATCGCGGCCTTGCGCAGGCCGCCGAAATGCGCGCGGATGAAGGGGCCGATGCGGTCGCTCGTGAGGTCTTCTTCGAGGCACAGCAGGCCGAGGTTGGCGTCGTCTTTCTGAGCAGGCGGCCCGACGGCCACGAGCTCGTCGGTGAGCAGCGGCACCTCGAACACGCCTTCCTGCCGCAACGGCGCGCGGGTGATGGCGATGTCCACGTCGAGCTCGTCGATGAAGCGCGCGCTCTCGTCGACCGAGATGATCGGGCACAGGTCCGGATGCGCCTGCAGCAGCCGGTCCACCCGCGGCTGCAGCCAGCCGCTGGCCACCGGCGCGGGACACACCAGCGTGACGAGCCGGTCGTCCATGTAGGTCTCGATGCGGGCCAGCCCGTTGCGGATGTGCTCGAGCGACTTGCCCACGCTGTCCAGCAGCAGGCTGCCCGCCACCGTCAGCTCCACGCCGCGCCCCTTGCGCCGGAACAGCGGCTGGCCGACCTGCTGCTCCAGCTGCGAGATCTGGTGGCTCACGGCGGACTGCGAGACGAACAGCTCTTCTGCTGCGCGCGAATAGTTGCCCAGGCGCGCCGCCGCCTCGAAGCCGATGAGGAACTTGAAAGAGGGCAGCCGGGTGTTGGACATATGAATAGCGTCGATGAATTCAGCCAAGAAATGTCGCTTTTTCATCGAAGGAATTCAAGTCAGAGTGGGCATCCCTGCAATTTCTTCTGAAGGACCCTTTGATTTCCAACGATTTCGACGCTCGCCGCGCCGGCCTGCGCATGCCCGCCGAATGGGAGCCGATGGCCGCCACCTGGCTGGGCTGGCCGGTGCTCGACCACCGCGAAACCTTGTGGGGCGCGCACTACGACGCGGTCTGCCGCGCGTTCGGCCTGCTGGCGCGCACCATCGCGCGCTACCAGCGCTGCATCGTGGCCGCGCACGAACCGCTGGCCGACGCGGCCCGCGCGGTCTGCGGTCCGCAGGTGCGCGTGGTGCCCATCGCGGCCGAAGACAACTGGCTGCGCGACTGCGGCCCGATCTTCCTCGTCGACGAACACCATGTCAGCCAAACGGCGGTGAGCTTCCGCTTCAACGCATGGGGCGAGAAGTACCACCCGCATGACGGCTGCCAGCGCGCCGCCGCGGACATCGCCGCGCTGGCCGGCGTGCCGCTGGTGCGTTCGGACATGGTGCTCGAAGGCGGCGCCTTCTACGTGGACGGGCAGGGCACGCTGCTCACCACCGAGAGCTGCCTGCTGCACCCGAACCGCAACCCGGGCCTGCGCAAGACGGAGATCGAGGCCGAGCTGCGGCGCATGCTGGGCGTGCAGAAGATCGTCTGGCTGCCGGGCCATGCGGCCGAGGTGGAGACCGACGGCCACATCGACGGCATCGCGTCGTTCATTGCGCCGGCCCGCATTCTTTTCAATGCGGCCGACCCCGACCAGGGCGACTACTTTCGCGCGATGCAGGAGAACCGCCGCGCGCTCGAACTGGCGACCGACGCGTGCGGCCGTCGCTTCGAGATCCTCGATCTGCCCGTGCCGCGCGACGTGCACAGCTACGGCAGCGCGCGCTTCTGCGACCTCTATTCGAACTACATCCTCGTCAACGGCGCGGTGATCTCGACCGCCTTCGGCGTGCCGCGCGATGCGCAGGCGCGCGAGGCGTTCGCGCGTGCGTTCCCGGGCCGCCGCGTCGAGCTGCTGCCCATCGATGCGATCTCGCTGGGCGGCGGCGCCGTGCACTGCTCCACGCAGCAGCAACCGATGCGGGGGAATCGCCTGGCGGTGCGCGGCTTCTAGGGCGCGATCAGCTGCGACACCGTCGCCTGCAGCTGCGCCGGGTCGACCGGCTTGTGCAGCATCTGCCAGCCGCGCGCGGCCACGTCGCTCAGGCGGCGCGGGTCGGTGTCGCCGCTCACGATCAGCGCGGGAATGGCGTCGTCGTTGTATTCCTCGTGCAGGCGGTCGACCACGTCGATGCCGGTCTCGCCAGCGCGCAGGCGGTAGTCGCTGACGATCAGCGCCGGCTTGCCGGGCTGGCGCGCGGCCAGCGCCAGCAGTTCGTCGCCGCCTTCGGCCGCGATCACGTGCAGGCCCCAGCTTTCGAGCAGCAGCTGCAGGCCGAGGCGGCTTTCGCCGTCGTCCTCGGCCACGAGCACGAGGCGGCCGGTGTCGGCCGGCAGTGGCGCGGGCGGCGCCTCGGGCGCGGGCAGCGACTGGCGCGCCAGCGGCACCGTCACCGAGAACACCGTGCCCCGGCCGACGCGCGAGCGCAGCGCCAGTGGATGACCCAGCAGCGCGGCGGTGCGGCGCACGATGGCCAGGCCCAGGCCCAGCCCCTTGGTGCGGTCGCGCTCGGGGTTGCCGAGCTGGTGGAACTCCCAGAACACCTGCTCCTGCTCGGTGGGCGGAATGCCGGGGCCGGTGTCCCACACCTCGATGCGCAGCGCGTCGGCGCCCGCGCGGCGGCAGCCGATGAGCACGCCGCCGCGCACCGTGTAGCGGATCGCGTTCTCCACCAGGTTGCGCAGCACGCGGTCGAGCAGCGCGGGGTCGGAGTGCACCACGGCATCGCCCGCGCGCAAGCGCAGCGACAGCGCCTTGCCCGCCGCCTGCGGCGCGAACTCCAGCTGGATCTGGTCGAGCAGGCCCGCCAGCGCAAACGGCCGCGCCTTCACGCGCACCACGCCCGCGTCGAGTCGCGAGATGTTGAGCAGGCCTTCGAACAGCAGCCCCATCGCCGCGGCGGCGCGGCCGATGCTGTCGACCACGTGCCGGCTCGCCGCCGGCAGCGCCTGCCCGCGCAGCACGCCCACGAACAGGCTCAGCGCATGCACCGGCTGGCGCAGGTCATGGCTGGCCGCGGCAAGGAAGCGCGACTTGGCGAGGTCGCTGCGCTCGGCCGCATCTTTCTCCAGGCGCAGCTGGCGCAGCAGGTAGAGGTTTTCGAAACGCAGCTCGAGCGAATCGACCTGCGTGCGGTACATGCGCTGCGCGAAGGCCAGCGTGACGAACAGGTAGAGCACGCCGGCCGCCGACATCACGCGCAGCAGCACGTCGTCGAGCGTGGCCATCGCGAGGATCGCGGGCGCGAAGTACGTCACCTGGAAACCGTAGAGCAGCCCCAGGTCGATGCAGTAGGCATAGATCGCGCCCGTGCCCATGGTGAGCATCGCCACCACGATGAACATCTGCTGCGGCAGCGACACCTGCAGCATCCACCCCGCCAGCGGCAGCCCCCACAGCAACCCGCCGAGCACCGCGCCCCCCATCGCGCCGCGCCGCCAGCGCCGCAGCGCGCCCGCATCGTGTTCGGCCTGCCGGTAGCGTGCCACCTGCCACGCGCGCGCTGCCGTCAGCACCGCGTTGGCGCCCACCCAGGCCAGCAACTGCTCGTGCGCAACCGCGCCCCACAGCGCCGCCACCACCAGCCCCGCCGTGAGCATCACGCCGAGCAGCGAGAACGGAAAGTTGCGCCGCAAGGCAGCCATGCGCGCGGCAAAGACGGGGTCGGCGGGCGTCGTGGGTGGGGTGGCGCTCATCGGTGTGTGGCGGGTGGGGGAGGTGGGATCGCCGAAGGTGGCGATCCCAAGGTAACGCGTGGCGTGGGGGGCGTCATGGGACTTTAGTCCAATGCGTGCGTTTGCCCGGGGTGCCGCAGGCGCATGGCATCATCGTGCGCCGCTTCCCACCACCCACCCATGTCCGCCGATTCCTTCGTCCGCCGCGTTCGCAGCCAGCTCGACCAGCTGTCCGCGACCGAACGCCAGCTTGCCGATTTCGTCCTGGAGTTTCCCGGCGAGCTGGCCAGTTACGCGGGCAACGAACTGGCGGAGCTGGCGGGCGTGTCGCCCTCCACGGTGAGCCGCTTCATCCGGCGCATCGGCTACGAGAACTACGAAGAGGCGCGGCGCCAGGTGCGCGAAGAAAAGCAGACCGGCTCGCCGCTGTTCCAGAACGCGACCGAAGCCTCCAAGCGGGGCCACCTCGTGGCCACGCACTTCCAGCAATCGCAGGCCAACCTGGCGAGCACCTTCGAGCGCCTGAGCGACAAGCAGATGGCCGAGATCGTGAAGGCGATCATCGGGGCGGGGCAGGTGCTGATCTTCGGCACGCGCAGCAGCCACGCGTTCGCGCTGTACCTGCGCTGGCAGATCATCCAGGTGGTGCCGCGCGTCACGGCCATTCCGGGCCCCGGCGAGACGCTGGCGGAGCACCTGGCGGGGCTGGGCGAGCGCGACTGCGTGATCGTGTTCGGCACGCGCCGCCAGACGCGCCAACTCGACACGCTGCTCGCGGGCGCGCAGCGCGTCGGCGCGAAGATCGTCTACATCAGCGACCGCGCCTCGCCCGATTTCGCGGGTGCCACCTGGTCGCTGCAATGCGACTGCCGCGGCCCGGGGCTGCTCGACAACCACGCGGCCGTGATGGGCGTGTGCGACCTGATCGCCACGATGGTGATCGAAGCCGCCGGCTCGGCCGGGCGCAAGCGGCTGGCGGCGATCGAGCTGGGGCACGAGGAAAACGGCGAGCTCTGAGAGACCGCGCGGCTCCCGCGCTGTCTACTTTGCCGCTTCGCTGCGCGGCAACTGCGCCTTCAACAACAACGCCATCTCCTTCTTGCGCGCCGGCGGCAGCCGCGGCGTGATCGCGCCGAAGCTGATCGCGGCCAATGTGGTGGCCGACGCCGCGAAGGTGCGCCCCACGCCCGACACCCCTTCGGTGAGCGTGTCCACGATGTCCGCATGGCCCGCCGCGCGCGTGCGCTTCACAGCCTGCTTCATGCGCTCGCGGGTGAAGCCGGCCTGCGCGTACTCGGCGGTGTGGCGCTCGAGGATGCGGTCGATCTCGGCGTCGGTGAGCGCGGCCATCAGCGCCAGCCCGCCCGCGCCCAGGCCCAGCAGGCGGCGTCCGCCGACGTCGGTGGTGAACACCTTCACCGGAAAGTGCCCTTCCTCGCGGTGCAGGCACACGCAGTAGTCGCCCTGGCGGATCACGAGGAACACGGTGTCGCCCGACATGCGCGCGAGCTTTTGCATGAGCGCGCGGCACGAGTCCACCAGCGGCACGCGCCGCATCGAGGCAAAGCCCAGCTGCATGGCGTCGATGCCCAGGCGGTATGCCTTGCCGTCGGGGTCGCGCTCGGCGAACTGCTCCTCGGCCAGGCACGACAGCAGGCGGTGCACGGTGGAGCGCTCCAGCCCCGAGGCGGCGATCACTTCGGTGAGCTTGATGCCTTCCTCGTGGTGCTCGGCCAGCAGGCGCAGCAGCTGCAGGGCGCGCCGCAGGCTCTGGGCGCCGGCGGTCTCTCTGGGTTCGTCCATATAGTGGGAAAAATTGGAATTAGTGTTTGGGATGCAGGAATTTCGAAGTCTAAACTGCCCCCGCCCCAGACACAGACCCGGAGACACACGATGGCGTACGACACCCTCGAAATCGAACACCACGGCGCCGTGCGCCGCATCCTGCTGGCCCGCGACGCCCAGCGCAACGCCCAGAGCCAGCAGATGCTGGACGAGCTCATGGCCGCCTTCGACGACGCCGCGCGCGACGACACGGTGAACGCCGTGGTGCTCGGCGGCAAGGGCGCGCACTTCTCGGCCGGCCACGACCTCAAGCAGGCGCAGGCCGAGCGCGCCAACTTCACCGTCGAAGAACGCTGGGCCTACGAAGAGCTGCGCTACTTCGACTACTCGATGCGCATCTGGGACTTTCCCAAGCCCACCATCGCGCAGGTGCAGGGCGCCTGCGTGGCGGGCGGTTTCATGATCGCCAACATGTGCGACCTGGTGGTCGCGGGCGAGTCGGCCTTCTTCAGCGACCCCGTGGGCCACACGCTGGGCGCGGCGGCCACCGAGGTGCTGATCCACCCGTGGGTGATGGGTGCGCGCAAGGCCAAGGAAATGCTCTACACCGGCGGCAAGCTGTCGGCGCAGGAGGCGCAGGCCATCGGCATGGTGAACCGCGTCGTGCCCGATGCCGAACTGGCCGACGCCGCGCTGGCCCTCGCGCAGCAGATCGCCAAGGCACCGCCGTTCGGGCTGCGGCTGATCAAGCGCTCGATCAACCGCACGCTCGACGCGCAGGGCCTGCGCACCGCATTGGCCGCGCACTTCGACACGCACCAGCTCTCGCACCTGAGCGAGGGCTTTCTCACGGCCCGCGACCGCGGCCTGGCCTCGGCCATCCAGAAGAACCCCGCCTCCGCCTGAATCAAGATGACCTTGCACCGTCTCGAACCCCTGCTGAACCCGGCCTCGATCGCCGTGGTCGGCGCCAGCGGCAACGCCGCGCGCATCGGCGGCATGCCGCTCGCGCACCTCACGAAATTCGGTTACCGGGGCGCGATCTACCCGATCAACCCGAAGTACGAAGAAGTCTTCGGCCTGCGCTGCTGGCCCGATCTCGAAGCGCTGCCTGCCGCGCCCGACCTGGTGGTGCTGGCACTGGCCGCGGCCGAGGTCACGCCGATGCTCAAGCGCTGCCAGACGCGCGGCGTGCGCGCCGTCATCGTGTATGCCGCAGGCTTTGCCGAGGCCGGTGACGCGGGCGCCGCGCTGCAGGCCGAGCTGGAGGTCTTCGTCGCCACCACCGACATGGTGGTCGCGGGCCCGAACGCCATGGGCTTTGCCAACCTCAACACGCAGGCCCACACCAACTTCGCCTCGGTGTTCAACACTGCGCCGATGCAGCAGGGCCCGGGCCGCGTGAGCTTGCTCACGCAAAGCGGCAACGTGTGCGCCGCGGTGTACGCGATTGCGCGCCGGCTGGGCGTGGACTTCAGCCACTTCATCAACACCGGCAACGAAGCCTGCGTGGACTTCGCGCAGTACCTCGAGTACCTGGCGCAGGACGACGCCACCGAGGTGGGTATCGGCTACATCGAGGAGCTGCGCGACGGCCCGCGCTTCATGGAGGCCGCGGCCGAGTTCGTGCGGCGCGACAAGCTGCTCATCCTCTACAAGGCCGGCGAGACCGAGAAGGGCTCCGAGGCCGTGCGCTCGCACACCTCGGCGCTGGCCGGCGACCAGCAGATCTACCAGGCCGCGTTTCGCCAGCTCAACATCATCCAGAGCCACGACTTCGCGCAGATGGCGCAGCTCGCGCACCTGGCGGGCTACCGGCACCGCAGCGCCGGCAAGCGCGTGGCGATCATCACCATCTCGGGCGCGCTGGGCGCGATCCTGGCCGACAAGTTCATCGGCCAGGGGCTCGACGTGCCCACGCTGCCGCAGCCGCTGCAAGACCAACTGCGCGCCGGCATTCCCGACTACGGCATGGTCTCCAACCCGGTCGACGTGACGGGCAACGTGGTGAACGACCCTGGCTTCGTGCGCACCGCGATGGAAGCGCTGGCGGTGTCCGACGCCATCGACGCCATCGTGGTCTACGCACCGGGCTACATGCTCGACCGCATGGCCGACGACCTGTGCGCCGTGGCCGAGAAGCACCCGCGCCTGATCGTCGCCATCGACACCGGCGCAGCCAAGACGCGCGAGCAGCTGCGCGCGGGCGGCGTGCCGGTGTTCGAGGACATCGGCGTGGCGGTGTCGGCGCTGTCGCCCTTCCTGCTGTGGCAGGAGCGGCGCAAGCACAACCCCTGGCTGCAAGTGCGCAGCCAGCCCGCGCCCGCGCGCGCCGCGCTGGCGGGCCGCGCCGACGAGCACACCACCAAGCGTTACCTCGCCGAGTTCGGCGTGCAGCCGGTCGACGAGGCCGTGGCGCGCACAGCGGACGAAGCCGCGGCCGTGGCCGGGCGGCTGGGCTTTCCGGTCGTGCTGAAGGTGCTCAGTGCCGACATCGCGCACAAGACCGAAGCAGGCGGCGTGCGCCTGCGGCTGGGCAATGCGCAAGAGGTGCGCAAGGCCTTCGACGAAGTGATGGCCTCGGCGCGCGCCTACGCGCCCACGGCGCAGATCGACGGCGCGCTGCTGCAGAAGATGGAAGCCGGGCAGGCCGAACTCATCCTCGGTGCCACGCGCGACCCGGTGTTCGGCATGACGCTGACCGTGGGCCTGGGCGGCGTGCTCACCGAGCTGTACAAGGACGTGAGCCACCGCGTGCTGCCGGTCGACGAAGCGATGGCGCGCGACATGCTGGGCGAGCTCAAGGCCTTTCCGCTGCTCACGGGCTACCGCGGCCGGCCGCTGGGCGACGTCGAGGCCGCGTGCCGCGCCATCGCCGGATTTTCACGCGCCGTGCTGGCGCTGCAGGAACAGGCAGACGAGGTCGAGGTCAACCCGCTGCTCGTGAAGGAACAGGGCCAGGGCGTGCGCGCGCTCGACGCGGTGGTCCTGGCCTCGTAGACACAACCACAACCATCGACAGAGACAGGAGACATCCCATGTTCAAGAAAGCACTGGCCTGCGTGGCCCTGGCCGCCGCCGCTCTGGCGGGCGGCCCCGCCGCGGCGCAGACCTACCCGACCAAGCCGGTCATGCTCGTCGTGCCGTTCTCGCCCGGCGGCGCGGCCGACATCATGTCGCGCCTGCTGGCCGAGCGGCTGCACAAGCGCCTGGGCCAGCCCGTGCTGGTGGAGAACAAGCCCGGCGCCGGCACCATGATCGCGTCGGAGTACGTCGCCAAGGCCGCGCCCGACGGCCACACGCTGCTGCTCGCGGCCTCGTCGCTGGGCATCGCGCCCAGCCTGTACAGCAAGGTCAACTACGACCCGGTGAAGGACTTCGCACCGGTCTCGCAGGTGGCCTCGGTGGTGCACGTGCTGGTGGTGCATCCGAGCATTCCGGCGAAGAACGTGGGCGAGCTGGTGAGCTGGCTCAAGGCCAACCCCAACAAGGCCAACTACGGCTCGGTGGGCGCGGGCACGTCGACGCACCTGGAGGCCGAGCTCTTCAACAGCGTGGCCGGCGTGAAGATGCAGCACATCCCCTACAAGGGCAGCGCGCCCGCGCTCACCGACATGATCGGCGGCCAGCTGCAGGTGATGTTCGACGCGTACGCGTCTTCGGGCCCCTTCATCAAGGACGGCAAGGTGCGCCTCTTGGCCGTGACCACGGCGCAGCGCTCGCAGTCGCTGCCCGACACGCCCACCGTCGCCGAGTCGGGCCTGCCCGGCTACGAAGCCATGCCGTGGCTGGGCGTGGTCGCTCCGGCCAAGACGCCCCCGGCGGTCGTGAACAGGCTGCATGACGAGCTGCAGGAAGTGCTCAAGGAACCCGAGGTGAAGGACAAGTTCCGCAGCCTGGGCCTGGACATCATCGGCAACAAGCCCGAGGAGTTCGCTGCGTTCCTGCGCAAGGACATCGTGAAATGGGCCAAGGTCATCAAGGACTCGGGCGCAAAGGCCGACTGACACCCGCGATCCATCAGCAAGAACGAGAAAGCAGACAAGCATGCAAGTGGGTTACTCGGCGCAAGACGAAGCCTTCCGCCTCACGTTGCGCGACTGGTTCGAGACGCACTATCCGCGTTTCGTCGCGGCCTGGCCCGGCGGCGCGCCCGACGCCAACGAACTGACCTGGCGCCGCGCCTGGGAAGACCACGTGTGCCAGGCCGGCTGGTCGGGCCTGGGCTGGCCCGAGGCCCACGGCGGCAAGGCCTGGCCGCTCACGCGGCAGGCCATCTTCCACGAGGAGCAGGCCCGCATCGGCGCGCCCCTGGGCGTGAACATCATCGGCCACGGCATCCTGGCGCCGACGTTGATCCACTTCGCGAGCGAGGCGCAGAAGGCACGCTACTTGCCGGGCATCCTGAGCAACCGCGAGATCTGGTGCCAGGGCTATTCCGAGCCTGGCGCGGGCTCCGACCTTGCGGCGTTGTCCACGCGCGCCGAGCGGCGTGGCGACCACTACGTGCTCAACGGCCACAAGGTGTGGACCTCGTTCGCACACATCGCCGACCACTGCTTCGTGCTCGCGCGCACCGACGCCGCGGCCGCGCGCCACAAGGGCATCAGCTTCCTGCTGGTCGACATGAAGAGCCCCGGCGTGCGCGTGGAGTCCATCCGCCAGATCACGGGCGAGTCGGACTTCAACGAAGTCTTCTTCGAGGACGTGAAGGTGCCGCTCGATGCACTCGTGGGCGAGGAGAACGGCGGCTGGCGCCTGGCGATGGCCGCCGCGAGCTTCGAGCGCGGCACCTACTTCATTCCGCGCCAGGTGCGCTTCACGCAGGAGCTGGGCGCGCTCACGCGGCTGGCGGCTGGCGTGCAAAGGGGCGGACGCCCCGCGCTCGACTGCCCGCACCTGCGGCGCGACCTCGCGCGGCTGGCGGTCGACAGCCATGTGCTCAAGCTCAAGTCGTACCGCGCGCTCACGCACGCGATGCGCGGCGGCCCGCCGGGGCCCGAGGGGTCGTCGACCAAGCTGCACTGGAGCGAGTCGCACCAGAAGCTGCTCGCCACCGCCATGGAAGTGCTGGGCGAGCGCGCGCTGGCCGGCCCCGAGCCCGCGGGCGCCGACCCGCAGGCCGCGGCCTGGGTGCGCGACTTCCTGTGGACGCGCGCCGAAACCATCCTGGCGGGCACCTCCGAAGTGCAGCGCAACATCCTGGCCGAGCAGATGCTGGGCCTGCCCAAGAACTGATTGACGACGACACGACCCGCCATGGATTTCGCATTGAACGACGAGCAGCAGATGCTGCACGCGTCGGCCCACCGCTTCTTCGCCGACCGCCACCCGCTCGTGCGCGCACGGCGCGCCTTGCCCTGGACCGATGCCACGCAGCAGTCGCTGTGGGCCGACATGGCCGGCATGGGCTGGATGGCACTGCTGGTGCCCGAGGCGCACGACGGCCTGGGGCTCGGCATGAGCGAGGCCTGCATCGTGGCCGAGGCCGCAGGCCAGCAGCTGCTGAACCTGCCGCTGGCTGGCAGCGCCGTGCTATTGCCGCTGTGGGTGCAGGCGTGTGGTGAGGCACCGCCCGATGCGTTGAGTGACTGGGTGCGTGCGGCGATGGCGGGCGAGCGCGCCTTCCATTGCATCGCGCAGGGTGATGGCTGGCTCGACCATGCGGGGCAGGCTTCGGATCTCGTGGTGGTGCAGGGCTGGCACGACGACACCGTGCCGCTGCGCGTGGCGCTGCGGCCGATGCCCGAGGGCGCAGCATCCGATGCGCTTGATCCCACGTTGCGACAAGCACCGACGACTCTCGCGCCGTCACTCGCGTGGGAGACGCTGCCCATCGCCCTCGAAGCACGTGCCCGCGTGCGCGCCGCCCACCGCGTCGCGCTGTCGGCGGAACTCGTCGGCGTCGCGCAGGCCGCACTCGACCTCGCCAGCGCCTACGCCCGCGAACGTGTGCAGTTCGGCAAGCCCATCGGCAGCTACCAGGCCATCAAGCACCAGCTCGCCAACGCCTGGATGGGCGTGGACAACGCGCGCCTGGCCGTGCGCTACGCCGCCGCCGCGCTCGACGGCGGCCTGCCGGACTGGCGTTTTGCCTGCGCCGCCGCCGAGTTCACGGCCATCGAAGGCGCGCAGCAGGCCACCCGCACGGCCATCCAGGTGCATGGCGGCATGGGCTTCACCTGGGAGCACGACGCCCACCTGTACCTGAAGCGCGCGCAGCACCTGGCGACGCGCCTGGGCGGTGCGTCGCGGGCGCTGGACCAGGTCGAGGCGCTGGCCCTGGCCTGAGCGGCTCTAGGCCTGTGGCGCGGCATCCGCGCGCAGGCCATCGATCAGCAGCGACAGGCTCGCCCGGAACTCGGTCTCCGCATCGCTGGCCGTGGCGGCGGTGGCGATCTCGATCAGGTGCGGGAACCGGTCCGGCGGCAGCGCCTGGAAGCGCGCGATGGTGTCGTCGGGCGATTCGTCGGCCTGCAGCGTGAGCGGCCCGGCCAGCTCCGCCTGCGCGGCGCCCATGATGAGCGCGGACACCGCGCGAAAACCCACGAGCAGGCGGGCGCCGCTGCGGCCGCTGTGGGCCAGCGTGCGCAGCAGGGCTTCGGTCACTTCGAACACCGCGGGCGAGCGGCTGCGCTTCGTGAGGATCAGCGGAATCACATGGGGATGGTCGCGGATCACGCGCCACAGCGCGATCGCGATGTCCTCCAGCGCTTCATGCCAGGGCAGGCGGTCGTCGGTTTCCCAGCGCACCTTGCCCAGCACCGCCTCGACCACCAGCATCTCCAGCTCTTCGCGTTGCGACACGTAGTTGTAGAGCGTCATCGCGCCGGTCTCCAGGCGGCCAGCGAGCGCGCGCATGGTCAGGCCGGAGAGGCCGTCCGCATCGACCAGCGCCAGCGCGGCCTGCTGGAGCTGTTCACGGGTGAATTTGGCGGGACGTCCCACGCTTGACTCCGTTCTCGAAGGGGTTGTAAAGTAATAAACGTACAGTGTACTTAAAAATTGGAAGACACCTTCAGCCAATCGGCCCGGCGTCTTCGCAACCCTTCCTGAAGGATCATCGATGAAGTTCTCGCCCGGCGATGTGGTGCCCGCCACGGCCCTGGAAACGATCCACGGAAAGCCCTTGCAGCTGCCGGACGCCGGTTCGCGCTGGGTCCACCTGCAGTTTCGCCGCTTCGCGGGCTGCCCGGTCTGCAACTTCCATCTGCTGACCTTCGCCCGAAGGCAGGGCGAGCTGGCGGCGGCGGGCATCCGCGAGGTCGTGCTCTTTCACTCGTCCGCGCAGGAGATGCGCAAGTACCAGGCGCAGCTGCCGTTCGACTGCGTGGCCGACCCCGCCAAGGCGCACTACCGGCGCTTCGGCGTGGAAACCTCGCGGCTGGCGTTCCTGCATCCGCGCGTCTTCTGGAGCGGCCTGCGCTGGGTGCTCGCGACGGGCCGCTTCTACAGGAAGGCGGAGAACGGCATCACGGGCTTGCCAGCCGACGTGCTCATCGACGCGCGGGGCACCGTGGTCGCCGTCAAGTACGGCGGGCACGCGGACGACCATTGGGAGGTCGACGAACTGCTGGCGCTGGCCGGCGCCGCGAGTTCCTAGACAGCGGCGCACGCCCTCGGTGCGCAAGCGCACGCTGCAGGTGCGCTCGGGCGCCGCTTTTCAGCCAGATCCCGGAGAACCCGTCTTCCAGGCCTGAAAAACACCCGGCATGAAGCTTGCAAACGCTCGCAACTGAATGAAATTTGAATTTCAACTATTCAAAGTAGGTGAAATCCATATGCCATTCAGGCGCGATGCCGCCTACGATGCGATCCGCGACACCGGGCTGCACCGCGCAAGCAAGCACTTCATTCCTTCTCAAGGGGTTTTTCCATGGCTGGACCTGCACTCTCCTCCGGGCCCGACTCGCCCCGAGTCGCGGAGCTCGATCGCGCGCTCGACACCATCTGCGTCACGCGCTCGCACCACACGATCATTTTTCTGATCCTCATCGGCTGCCTGTTCGATGCCTTCGAGCAGAACGCGGTCGGCATCGTCGGTCCGATGCTGCGCGAGCAGTGGGGGCTGAGCGCTTCCGACATCGGCTTCCTGAACACCGTCACCTTTGCCTGCGCGGCCATCGGACGGATCATTTCGGGCTTCATCGCCGACCGCTACGGCCGCCGCGTGATGCTGTCGATCGACCTGCTGCTGTTCACGCTCGGCGCGGGCATCTGCGCAATGGCGCCCAACTTCACGGTGATGGCGCTGGGCCGCGCGGTCGTGGGCTTCGGGCTGGGCGGCGAGATCGCCATTGCCGTGACCATGCTGGCCGAGTTCTGCTCGACCAAGTTCCGCGGCACGGCCGTGGGCATGGTGAACGTGGGCGCGGGCGGGCTGGGCAACTTCCTCGCGCCGGGCTTCGGCCTGCTGGTGTTCTGGATGTTCCCGGGCGACAACGCCTGGCGCTGGCTGTTCGCCTGCCTCATGGTGCCGGCGCTGCTGGGCGCCTTCTATCGCCGCTACATCCCCGAGACACCGCGCTTCCTGCTGTCGCAGGGCCGCGTGAAGGAGACCAACGCGGTGCTGTCGCGCCTCGCCTCGGGGCGGCTGTCGGGCAGGCCGGCGGCGCCGCACCCCTACATCACCGACGACGGCACGCTGGCGCAGGCCGCCCGGCCGAAGGTGCGCGTGACCGAGATCTTCCGCGGCGCGCTGGCGCGGCGCACGGTGCCGCTGTGCATCACGATCTGGATGACCTACGGCGCACAGATCTCGGTGCTCACGCTGATGCCGACCATCCTCGTGACGCTGGGCTACAGCATGTCCAAGAGCCTGCTGTTCACGATGGTGATGCAGGGCGGCAGCCTGCTGGGCGCCATCGCGGCCTCGCTGCTGGGCTTTCACTTTCCGCGCAAGCGCGTGCTGACGGCCGGCGCCGTGTGCGCCTGCCTCGCGGCGCTGACCATCGGCTTCGTGGCCAAGAGCATCGTCGTGATCCTCATCGCGGGCGCGGTGTTCCAGTTCTTCGTGCTGCTGCTGAACACCACCATCTGGATCTTTGCGCCCGAGCTGTACCCGACGCGCGTGCGCGCCTTCGGCACGGCCTTCATCCTGGCCACGGGCACGGCCGCCGGCGCGCTGATGCCGCTGGTGGCGGGCCGCCTCTTCGACAGCTTCGGGCTGGTCGGCGTGTTCGGCTTGGCCGCCGCGATGTACGCGGTGTTCGTCGCCAGCGTGCAGTGCGTGCCCGAGACCTACGGCCAGTCGCCCGATGCGCTGCCGCTGCCCGGCGAGGCTGAGGCCGAAGACCGCACACCGGGCGCGACGCTGGCCCGCTCGAACTGAATCGCGCACTGAACGATCTCCAAAGAAAACGCTTTTCCGCATGCCCGACATCCTGCTCATCAACCCCAACGCCTCCGTCGCCACCACCGACATGATGGTCGGCATCGCGTCCGCCGAAGCGCCTGCCGGTTGCCGCGTGACCGGCCGCACGGCGGTGCAGGGCCCGCCGATGATCGTCAACGAAGACGAGCTGAACGCGGCCGCGCACGAGGTGCTGAAGGTGTGGCGCGCCGCAGCGGGCGAGGGCTGGGACGGCGTGATCGTCAGCGCCTTCGGCGACCCCGGCGTGGCGCTGCTGCGTCGCGAAGCCGGCGTGCACGTGGTCGGCATCGCCGAAGCCTCGATGCTCGCGGCGGGTGAGGGCGGACGGCGCTTCGGCATCGCCACCGTCACGCCCGACTTGGTGGCGCCCATCGAAGCGCGCGCGGCCGCGCTCGGGTTGGGCGCGCAGTTCAGCGGCATCCGCCTCACGCAGGGTGATCCGCGTGCGCTCGCAGCCGATGCGCAGGCGCTCGAAGAAGCGCTGGCGCAGGCCGTGCAGCGCTGCATCGACGACGACGGCGCGCAGGCCGTGATCATCGGCGGCGGTCCGCTCGGACAGGCCGCGCTCGCGCTCGCGCCGCGCTTCGACGTGCCGGTGATCGCGCCGATCGGTGCGGCGATGCGGCTGCTGTGTTCGAAGCTCGCGGTCACGCCGTGAGACGTTCGTCGCGGCGATGAGGTGCAAGGCGTTTTGGCAATGAACGCCTTCTAGAATGAAACGACACACTTGTCCGCAAACATCGGGCAAGCCGCATCGTTCGCTTTCTTTTTTGCATGCCTCACCTTCGACCGCGTTCCGCTTTCCTCGCCTTTCTTCTTCTCTCTTCCCTCGGCGCCGTCGCACAAACTGCGACACCCCAGCTGGTCCTCGTGCCGCATCACGAGCGCGCCCCGGAAACATCCCAGGCCCCCGCACTCGACCTTGCCGTGACGCGCTTCGCGGGCATGGCGTCGGGCTCGTACTACTGGCCCGAAGGCCTGCTGGCCGAGCAGCTGATCTCGGGCCTGGCCTCGCGCCCCGACCGCAAGCAGCAGGCGCTGCCTGACGGCCAACGACTGCTTTCGTCGTATCGCCGGCCCTACGACGGCGGCGAGCGCGCGGCCGTGCTGGTCGACGACCGCAGCGGTGACGTGCTGGCTGCCGCGCTGGTGCATCGCAGCTGCGGCAAGGACTCGTCGTCGAGCGGTTGCCTCGACGACCAGCATGCCGTGCTCTCGATCTTCTTGCGTCCCGGCCTCGACCGCACCAAGGCGCAACCACTGGTCGCATGGAGCCAGCAGGTTCCCGACCGCATGCAAGGCGGCGAGGGCGTGGGCGAGAAGATCGCCACGACCGAGTACGTCACGATGGACGCCGCACGCACCACGGCGCGTCCCATCGTGCGGCCCAACAAGGCCTTCTCCGCGCAAGTGCCGCTGTACCCCAAGGCGCTGATCTACGGCACCGCGCAGGACGCGCTGAGCGACGCCAAGGCCAAGCGCGTGCTGCGCCTGCAGACCGTCGACACGCCGCAGCAGGTGCTGGCGCTCTACAAGCAGCTGTCGCCGCCGCTGAAGGACGTCGAGTCCAGCGACGGCTTCATCGCCGGCAGCCGCAACGGCCTGAGCTTCTCCGTCAGCACGACGGTCCCGCGCGACATGCCCGCGATCACGAACATCGAAGTGGAAATTTCAGAATGAAGAAGACATTGATTCCGGCGGCGCTCGCGTCGCTGGTGTTCGCCTGCGCACTCACTGCCCACGCACAAGACGCTGCGGCGCCCGTCACGACGGAGCTGCCTCCGCCCACGCTGCGCCTCAGCGAGCAGACGCGCATCCGCAGCGCCGTGATCGGCCTGGTCGGCTACGCGCGCGGCAGCTACACCGAACCCGACACGCTGATCGCGCAGCAGCTGCTCGAAGGCATGCGCTCGAAGTTCGACGTCACGCGCACCGTGTGGCCCGACGGCCGCCAGGTGATCGCGTCGGTCAGCGGCGGCGGCCACGGCGAAGAGCGCGCGGCACTGCTGATCGACGCCGACGGCCGCGTGCAGGCGGTGGGGCTGGTCAACGGCCACTGCCGCGCGGCTGCCAAGCGCGACGACCCCAAGGTGTGCAACCCCTTGCCGCAGACCGTGCTGTCGGTCTTCCAGCGTGCCGGTGCCAGCCAGGCCGACGCCGCGCCGCTGGTGGCCTGGAGCAAGCAGCTGCCGTCATTTCTCGCGGCCATGGCCGACAGCGACGATCCGGCGGACGTGGCCGCCGCGCAGAAGATCGCCAGCGTCGAATACATCACCGGCCAGCCAGGCGTGCCGGGCTGGCGCGCCGAGCAGCTGCCGCCGGGCTTCCCGGCGTCGCTGCATCCGCTGCTGGTGCAGACGGCCGAGGTGAACAGCACCGCCAGCGCCGGCAAGATCGTGCTGCCCAAGGGGCTGGCCGGCCTGCCGATGCGCACGGCCTACCAGAGCGCCCAGCGCCCCGAGGCGCGGCTGCCCGATGCCGAGGTCACGCTGCGCAGCTACGAGCCGATCGCCAAGCTGGTCGATGCCTACCGCGAACTCGCCAAGGGCGCGACGCTGGACGAGGAAGGCCGCGAAGTCGTCTTCAACGGCACCGACGGCGCGGGCCGCTACAGCGTGCGCCTGCGCGACGCGAAGGAAACCGGCGTGTACATCACCGTGGCGAGCTGGAAGCGCAAGTAGCCGCGCCCCGCGTTGCATGGCCCTTTGCGGGCCGGATGTCAATCGGAGGATTCTTGCCGCCCCCCTGCGATGACACCGAGGCGGGCGGGGCAGGGTGCTCACGAGAATCGATGCATGACCGAGGCCGTCAGAGCCCGCCGCATCCACCTCGAGGAGACAACCACCATGCACCGCTCCCGTTCTCTCGCAGGCCTCGTTCGCCTGCTGCTTCGCACCACGGTCCTGTGGGCGCTCGCGATGCTCGCGGCGCCCGCGCTGGCCGCCTACAACCAGAGCCTCACGCGCACGCTGGACGCCGGCCAGATCTACGGCAAGGTCGCGGCCAACAACACGCACGCCTTCCTGGGCATTCCCTTCGCGCAGCCGCCCGTCGGCGCCCTGCGCTGGCGCGCCCCGCAGCCGCCGCAGCC
>NZ_BCUS01000114.1 GCF_001591345.1 Variovorax boronicumulans NBRC 103145
GCCAGGCCGTCGAGCACCGGCGCGAGCGCCCAGGCCAGCAGCAGGCAAGCCGCGCCGACCGCCGCCATCACGGCGCAGGCGGCCCAGCCGACCAGCCCGGTGCTGCCGAGGACGAAGCCCTGCAACGCCTGAAGAATGTCAGCCGAGGCGATGGTGATGAGGTCCTTGGCGGCGCCCAGCACCACGCCCACGATCACGCCCGCGAGCAGCAGCCGCAGGGTCTGTTGCACGCCGCGCGCCAGCGTGAGCGTGAGCAGCACCGCGGCCACGGCACCGACAAAAGCCGCGCCGGTGAGCCCCAGGCGCATCACCCATTGCGTGCTGGTGACGGAGCCGCCGAACAGCATCAGCGCCAGCGCCACGGCCAGCGACGCGCCCGACGCGCTGCCCAGCAGGTACGGGTCGGCCAGCGGGTTGCGAAAGAGGCCCTGCGCCACCGCGCCCGCAAGCCCGAGCAGCGCGCCCGCCAACCACGCACCGAGGGTGCGCGGCAGGCGGATGTCCCACACGATCTGCAGCGCCACCGGGTCGTGCCGCGCGGACAGCAGGCTCTGGAAACCGGTGCTGCCGATGCCCAGGCCGAAGAGCAGCAGCGCCGCGCCCAGCACCAGCAGGCCGGCACCGAGCAGCAGCACGCGACGCAGGTGCGCGGAATGCATGCCGCTCACCGCCCCTTGTCCGACAGGCACTGCGCCATCAGGCGCGCGGCCTCGTCCATGCGCGGGCCGGGGCGCACGACCACGTCGGTCTGTTCGGCGTCGAAGCGGCACACGCGGCCTTCGCGCACCGCGCGGATGCCGCCCCAGCCGGGTCGCTGCTCCAGTCCCATCGCGCTGCGCACGCTGACCATGATGAGGTCAGGGTTCGCGCGCACCACGAACTCGGGGTTGAGCTTGGGAAAGGGGCCGAGCGACGCCGGCACGATGTTCTTCACGCCGAGGCGCGCGAGCGTCTCGCCGATGAAGGACGAATCGCCCGCCGCATAAGGGCCGGTGTTGACCTCGAAGTACACGCGCAGGCCTTTGGCGCTGGCGGGCAGCGACTGCGCCGCGGCCGACACGGCCGCATCGATGGCGCGCCACACGGCCGGCGCTTCGTGCGTGCCGAGCACCTGGTCGAGCGCGCCCAGCACGCGGCGCACGTCGGCGTGGCTCCTGGGTTCGAGCACGATCACCTTCAGGCCCAGTGCCTCGAGCCGCTGCGTGACACGCGACGATCTGGCGAGCAGCACCACGTCGGGCTTGAGCGCGACGATGGCTTCAACGTTCGGATCGATCCCGCCGCCGAGCTGCGGCAGCGCACGCACCTGCGCGGGCGAGTTGGAATACCGGTCGACGCCGATCAGCCGGTCGCAGGCGCCGAGCGCGCAGACGCCTTCGGTCAGCGACGGCAGCAGCGAGACGATGCGCTGTGGCGGCTGCGCCAGGTGCACGGTAACGCCGCGCTCATCGACCACGTCGACGGCCTGCGCCGCCTGCGCGCCCACCACCAAGGCGAGCCCGAGCAACGACGCGCGCAACCAGGTCTTCATGCGATCGAAGCTCATGCGCCAGGTGCCTTCAACGTCAGCGGCAGGCCGGCGACCATCAGCGTCGCGCGATGGCAGGCGGCCGCCACGTCCTGGTTCAGCCGGCCGAGCACGTCGACAAAAGCGCGGGTCTCGCGGCCCAGCGGGATCACGCCCAGGCCGATTTCGTTGCCGACCAGCACCACCGGCCCGCGCGCCTCGCGCAGCGCGATGAGCAGCAGCGTGGCGTGCGCCGAAGGCGTGCGCGTGACCACCGCGGCGCCTTCGGTGCGCAGCGGCATCAGCAGGTTGGTGAGCCACAGCGTGAGGCAGTCGACCACCACGAGCGTGTCGGGCGCGCTCTGCGTGACGATGGCACGCCCCAGCTCGATCGGCTCCTCGAGGGCCTGCAGACCGGGCACGCGCTCGGCGCGGTCGGCCTGGTGGCGCGCGATGCGCTCGCGCATCTCGTCGTCGTGGGCCTGCGCGGTGGCGATCAGCACCGCGCGGCGAGATGCAGGCCCGGACGCCAGCCAGTCGGCCGCGCGCTGTTCGGCGCGGCGCGACTTGCCGCTTTTCTGGCCGCCGAGGATGAATTCGTGCTCAGTGAGGGGCATCGGGGGGCGCCTGTGCGGCGTGGCTGTCGAGTTCGAGGGGCATGGCGCTGAAGAGCCGCGCGGTCGCTTCCGGGCTGGACGCGAACCACGCATGGAAGTAGCTCGCGCGCACGGGGCCGTGCACGTACAGCGCCTCGCCGCCGCGCGTGCCGACGGTGCGCGCGGCGGGCGCGAGCGGCGTCTCGCAGCGCGAGTAGTGGAAGGTGTGGCCGCGCAAGGCATGCGCGCCCAGGTCGAGCTGCTGCGGGCCGAGGCCGGCCAGCCGCTTCTGCATGACGGCCCGCCCCGGCAACACGCCCCAAAGACGGTGCACGTCGGTTGGCTCGGCGTCGTCGCGCGTGGCGAGTTCGTCGAACAGCGCCATCATGCCGCCGCATTCGGCCCAGATCGGCTTGCCGGCCGTGACGTGGTTGGCGAGCGAGAGCCGCAGCCGGTCGCTGGCCGACAGCACGGCCGCGTGCAGTTCGGGGTAACCGCCGGGCAGCCAGGCGGCATCGCAAGGCGGCAGCGGTTCGTCGGCCAGCGGCGAGAAGAACGCGAGCCGCGCACCGAGGGCTTCGAGCACCTCGAGGTTGGCCGGGTAGATGAACGAGAACGCCGTGTCGCGCGCGATGGCGATGGTGCGTCCGGCCAGCAGCGGCGCGACGGGCGCCGTCGGCGCGGGCTCGAAGCGCACCTGCGGCAGCTGCCCGGGTGCGCGCTGACCCAGCGGCGTGGCGGCGAGCACGTCGGCCGCGGCGTCGAGCCGCACCATCGCGTCGCCGAGTTCGGCAGCGCCGACCAGTCCCAGGTGGCGTTCGGGCAGCGCGAAATCGGCGCTGCGCGGCAAGGCACCGAGCCAGTCGTCGGGCTCGCGCAAGGCGTCCTTCAGCATGTCGGCGTGGCGCTCGCCGGCCACGCGGTTGGCCAGCACGCCGGCCCAGGGCAGGCCCGGGCGGAAGTTCTGCAGGCCGTAGGCCAGCGCGCCGAAGGTGCCGGTCATGGCCTGCGCGTCGATCACGGCCAGCACGGGCAGGCCCAGGCGCTCGGCCAGCTCGGCCGCGCTGGGCGTGCCGTCGAACAGGCCCATCACGCCTTCGACGATCACCAGGTCGGCCTCGCACGCGGCGGCATGCAGGCGCGCGCGGCAGTCGGCCTCGCCGGTCATCCACAGGTCGAGCGAATGCACCGGCGCGCCGGTGGCCAGCGCGAGCCAGTGCGGATCGAGGAAGTCGGGACCGCACTTGAAGGCCCGCACGCGGCGGCCCTGGCGCACGTGCAGCCGCGCCAGGGCGGCCGCGACCGTGGTCTTGCCCTGCCCCGAGGCCGGCGCGGCCACGAGCACCGCGGCGCAGGTGACGGCTGCGCCGGGCGAAGAACGGCGGGTGTTTACTGCGGAGTCCACTTGAGTCCGACGTACGCGGTGCGGCCCCCGGTGGCGTAGAGCCGTGCGAACTGGTAGTCCTTGTCGCCCACATTGTCCACGCGCGCCACGAGGTTCAGGTCGCGCGTGATCTGCGTGCTGGCCGACAGGTTCAGCAGCGTGTAGCCGCCGAGCTTGACGGTGTTGGCCGCGTCGTCGTAGCGCTTGCCCGAGCTCTGGACCTCGGCGCCCAGCGTCCAGCCGGCGATGCGCCAGTCGGCGCCCAGCGTGCCGTGGGCACGGGCGCGGCGTGCCAGCAGGTGGTCGGTGGCGAGGTCGCGCGGGTCCTGGTAGTCGAGCGAGGCGCGCAGCGTGACGTCGCCGATGCGGTGGCCGCCCGTGAGCGTCACGCCCTGGTAGCGCGCACGCGCCGTGCTGGCGTAGCAGCCGAACGACGACTGGCAACCCTTGGCGCTGCCGTCGAACACGATGAGGTTCTGCACCCGGTTGCGGTACAGCACGATGCCGGCCTGCGTGCCGCCGGCCGTGTACTGCAGGCCCAGCTCGACGTTGCGGCTCGATTCGGGCTGCAGGCTCGCCAGGCCGTATTCGCTGAAGCGCTGGTACAGCGTGGGCGCACGGAACGCGGTGCCGGCCGACACGGTGGCGCGCAGGCTCGGCGTGATGGCGTAGCCGTAGGCGGCGCTGCCGGTGGTCTTGCCACCGAACTCGCTGTCGTCGTCATGGCGCACGTGCAGCTGCAGCGAATGCGGGCCCTTCACGTAGCCGTAGCCCAGTGCGGCGGCGTTCTGCGAGCGGTCGCGCGAGAACAGCTTGGCCGAGGTGGTCGGCGCGTTTTCGAGCGCGTCTTCGCGGCGCTCGAGCGTGGCGGTCACCAGGTGCGCGCCGAAGCGGAATTCGTTCTGGAACAGGTAGCCGCGCAGGCGGGTCTCGGTGCGATAGAACGAGGGCTGGGTCTTGTATACGGTCTGCGAATCGGTCACCTGCAGGCGGGTGCTGTAGATGTCGTTCCACTTGGCCGACCAGGTCAGGCCGGCGGTGCGCAGCTCGTTGGTCGACACGTCGTCGCGAAAGGTGATCGGCGGCTTGGTGCGAAAGCTCACCGACGGGTCGTAGGCCGCTTCGGTGTTGCTGGTGAGCAAGGTGGCGTCGATGCGCTGGTCGGGCGTGATCTGGAAACCCAGCTTCAGGTTGCCCGAGGTGCTGCGGTAGCCGTCGCGGTCGGGGTTGGTAAAGCCGTCTTTCGAGGGCGTGCGCTTGGCGATCGGCTGGATGTTGAAGCCCTTGCTTTCCTCATGCGCGACGCCGAACGAGTAGTCGAGCAGGCCCGACTTGCCGCTCACGCCGCCTTCGATCCGGCGCAGGCCGTGGCTGCCGAAGCCGATGCCGGCGTAGGGCGACACGCCCTCCTCGCCGCGCTTGGTGAAGAGCTGGATCACGCCGCCCACGGCGTCCGAACCGTACACCGCGGCGGCCGGGCCGCGCAGCACTTCGATGCGGTCGATCTGCGCGAGCGGAATGCCTTCCCAGCCGGCGCCGCCGGTCGATTGCGAATCGATGCGCACGCCATCGAGGTAGACCGCGGTGAAGCGCGATTCGGCGCCGCGGATGAACACGCTGGTGGCGTTGCCCACGCCGCCGCTGCGCGAGATCTCCATGCCGGGCAAGCGCGCCAGCACGTCGGCCACGCCGGTGGCGCCGCTGCGTTCGATGGTCTTGCGGTCGATGATGGAGACATCGCCCACCAGGTCCGACAGCGCCTGCGGCGTGCGGTTGGCGGTGACGACGGTCTCGTCGAGCGTCGCGGCGGCTTGCGCTTGCGCAGCCAGCGGCACCAGGGCCAGGCCGCCGAAGGCCGAGGCCAGGGCGAGCGTCAGCGGCAGGCACGCGGGACGGTTGCGGCGCACGCTGGCGCGGCCGCTGGAGAGGGAAACACAGGAAATCATGGGGTGAACCGAACGAACTTCTATGCCCTGGCCGGCTTCCCCGCCGGCGCCATGGGCGTCATGGCTGCCGATGCGGCAGCCGCCTTGTTGGCCGGTATCCGGGCTGGCAGATCGACCCTTTGCCGCCTTCCCAGGCACCTGTTTCAGGGCGCCCAGTGGCTGGATGGAAAGGGGTGACGCGTTGCGGCGTCGTCTGCTTGACCGTTGCGGGGGCAGCGCAGGCGGCTTCGGCCCCGGGGGGCGTCCACTCCTGCTTCCCGTTGAACTGCGCCGTGCGAACCACGCCGCGAGCACCAACGGGCGAGATTTTAGGGTGAATCGGCATTCAGACGGGGCCGCGAAGGACGAATACCGGGTGCAGTGCAAGGCGCGGTGAGCGCCGCGTAGCTTGGCTACGCAAGCGAAGCGCAACGCCGCAATGCGCCCGGTATTCGTCCTTCCCTTCGGGTTGGCCCGCCTTGCACCCGCCTGCTTTGTCGGCCGGCTTGACCAGAGATGACTCTGGCCTGCGCCGCCCTCCGCGCATCCGGGTGCAAGGCGGGCCAACGCGGCCCCGTCTGAATGCCGATTCACCCTAGCCCACGGGGCGCACACGCCACACCGTGTTTGATCACGGGCGGCGCAGGCCCCAGAATCTCGGCCACGTCCGGTGCGCGCCCCGCGCGGTGCGCCGGATGTTCCGAATTCCCGGGAAACTACAATCGCCAACCATGCCCGCCTCCAGCCCCATCGACCAGATCGCCGAGCGTGTGGAACGCCTGCTCGTGCGTCACGAAGAGGTGCAGCGCACCAACGCGCTGCTGCAGGAACAGGTCGATGCGCTCACGCGTGAACGCGACGGCCTGAAGTCGCGGCTCGCCGCAGCCCGCACTCGCCTCGATGCCCTGCTCGAACGGCTGCCGGCCGAACCCCCTTCCGAAGATTCCCATCACGCATGAAGCAGATTGAAGTACAGATCATGGGCCAGAGCTACTTGCTCGGCTGTCCCGACGGCGGCGAAGCGCAACTGCGCGAGGCCGTCGACCGCGTGGACGCGGCCATGTGCAAGATCCGCGACGCGGGCAAGGTGAAGGCACGCGACCGCATCGCCGTGCTCGCCTCGCTGAACCTGGCTTTCGATCTCGCGGCCCAGCAGGCCGCTGCTGCCGCCGCACCGGCCCCCGTCGCGGCCAGCAGCACGGAAGAAACCGCCACCGACACCGACCCGAAGGCCGCCCAGCTCATTCAGAGACTCGATCAGGCCCTGGCGGGCGATGGACATTTGCTCTGAGGGCGCGCGGCCCGGCACATCCGGGGCGTAAAATCCGTTTTGTCTGCAGACGTGTCGGGCTTAATATTTCCTTGTTCCAATGCTCTCCGGAGCCGGGCTTGGTACATCGCTTGACGGGCGTGATCATCTCGCGTCAGATGAACCCGAAGTCCTGCTGCCCTCGCCCACCTGAACCCTGGTTCAGGATGCGGGTCCGGCACACCATCTGCAGACACCTTTTCCCGCCACGGCCCCCTGCCTCACCGCTCGGGGCCGTTGCTTTTTCAGCCGCTCGTTCTTTCCCCATCCTCCCGTGAACCTCGCTGCCCTGCTCGACCCGCTCCTGATCGCCGAACTCGCCGCGCTCGGCCTGGGCACCGGTTTCCTCGCCGGCCTGCTGGGCATCGGCGGCGGCATGCTGATGGTGCCGTTCATCACGATCATCATGGGCCAGCGCGGCGTGCCGGCCGACCTGGCGGTGAAGATGGCGATCGCCACCTCGATGGCGACGATCATCTTCACGTCGGTATCGAGCGTGCGCGCGCACCACAAGCGCGGCGCGGTGCGCTGGGACATCGTGCAGCGCCTGGCACCCGGCATCGTCATCGGCAGCCTCGCGGGCAGCCTGGGCGTGTTCGCGCTGCTCAAGGGCACGGCGCTGGCCATCTTCTTCGCACTGTTCGTGGGCTTCTCGGCCACGCAGATGTTCCTCGACAAGAAACCCAAGCCCACGCGCCAGATGCCGGGCACCGGGGGCCAACTCGCGGCGGGCGGCACCATCGGCTTCATCTCGGGCCTGGTGGGCGCGGGCGGCGGCTTCATCAGCGTGCCGTTCATGACCTGGTGCAACGTGGCGATCCACAACGCGGTGGCGACCAGCGCGGCGCTGGGCTTTCCGATTGCCGTGGCCAACGTGCTGGGCTATGTGCTCAGCGGCCAGTCGGTGCAGGGCCTGCCGGCCGGCGCCTTCGGCTACATCTGGCTGCCCGCGCTCGTGGTGATCGCGGCCTGCAGCGTGTTCACCGCGCCGCTGGGCGCCAGGGCCGCGCACAGCCTGCCGGTGAAAAAGCTCAAGCGCGTGTTCGCGAGCATCCTGTACCTGCTGGCCGCCTACATGCTCTGGAAGGGCCTGCGGGGCTGAGGCATATCAAACACCCCGTGGCTTTCCTGTGCCATCCTATGCGGCACTTGTTTACAGTCGTAGAAGGAAAGCCATGAAAATCCTCATTGCAGTCGACGGTAGCGCCTACACGCAAAAGGCCCTCAATTACCTGCTCGCCAACCGCGCCATGTTCGTGGACGGCCATGAGCTGGTGGTGGTCAATGTCTGCACCGGCATCTCCGGCCACGTGGCACGCCACCTGAGCAAGGAAATCGTCACCGAGTACTACGCCGAGGAAAACGCCAAGGTGCTCGACCCGGTGAAGGCCTGGTTCGCCGAGAAAGGCGTGGCCAACTTCACCGCCGACGCGCGCCACGGCCACGCGGCCGAGGAAATCCTCAAGTCGGCCACCGAATCGAAGGCCGAGCTGATCGTGCTGGGCACGCACGGCCACGGCATCCTGGGCCGCGCGCTGATGGGCTCGGTCGCGACCAAGGTCGTGGCCGAGACCGACATCTCGGTGCTGCTGGTCCAGTAAGAAGACCCGGTCACCCCGGCGACGGCCGCTACGCCGTGGCCGCGGTCATTGCAGCGAGCGCTGCCGCCGCCATTCGCGCGGCGAACATCCGAAGCGCTCGCGAAACGCGCGGCTGAAATGCGCCGCGTCGTTGAACCCTCTCCCGTACGCGATCTCTCCCACGGGCCGCCCTGCCAGGCGCGGCTCCAGGAGGTCGCGGCTGCATGCGTCGAGCCGGCGCTCCCAGATGTACTGCGAGGGCGTCAGCGGCTCGCTCTTGAACACGCGGTGGATGTGGCTCACCGACATGCCCAGCTGCGCCGCCAGCGTGCCCACCGACAGCGTCGGATCGGCCAGCTGCTCGTCGATGAGCTGCTTCACGCGCGCGAGGTGGTACGCCGTGAGCTTGCTGAGCGCCGGTGCGTGCGCCGCGGGCAGCGTCTGCAGGCCGGCCACGAGGATGTTCTGCACGCCATGGGACACCGCCAGCGCCGAGGCCGGCTGCAGCGCGTCGAAGTCCTCGCGCAGCGTGCGGATCATGCCCAGCAGCAGGTGCCCCGCGCCCTCGCGCCCCGACACCGTGGTGGCCGTGAGCGCTTCGGTGTCGCGCAGTTCGCTGCGCAGCCGCTCGCCGGGCAGCTTGAGCACGATCTGCTCGAAGGGCTGGTCGAACAGCAGCTGGTAAGGCCGCGTGCTGTCGTACAGCGCGAAGTCGCCGGCGCCGAGCACGGCGTCGCGCCCGTCCTGGCGCACCACGCCTTGCCCGCGCGCCTGGATGCTCACGAGAAAACAGTCGTCGCTCGATGCGGCGATGTGGCCCGGCGTGCGCATCACCTTCTGCGCCCGCGAGGTCACGACCGACATGCCGAGGCCGGGCAGCGCGTGCTGGCGGATGCTGCCCTCGAAGTCGCCACCCTCGCCGGTGCGCACCGCGTCGCATTCGAGCTGCACGTAGACGTTGCAGATCATGTCGGTCCAGTACGCGAGCCGCTGGTCGCGCGGGACGGCATCGGTGCTGAGCAAGGGGGTCATCGGGGTCCTCGGAAGGCCTTCGCAAGGCACATGCAACGCTGGAACAAGAACGCCGCCAATCCGGGTCAAGGCGTTCCGGCGGCGCGAATTTACGCTTCATGCAACCCGCATGCCACCGCGCAAACCCGGTGCGCACAGCGGGGATTTCGTTACGTTCATTGCCCCCTGGAGAACACCCCATGCCGACCACCGTCCACCCCCAGCTCCGCGTCGCCGCCGTGCAGGCCGCGCCTGTTTTCCTCGACCTCGACGCCACCATCGACAAGACCATCGACCTCATGGCGCAGGCCGCGAAACAGGGCGTGCAGCTCATCGCCTTTCCCGAGACCTGGGTGCCGGGCTACCCGTGGTGGGTCTGGCTCGACTCGCCGGCCTGGGGCATGCAGTTCGTGCAGCGCTACCACGACAACTCGCTGGTCATCGGCTCGCCCGAGTTCGAACGCCTGCAGGCGGCGGCACGCCAGCACAAGATCTGGCTCTCGCTCGGTTACAGCGAGAAAGCGGCGGGCAGCCTGTACATCGCGCAGGCGCTGATCGACGACCAGGGTCGTACCGTGCAGACGCGCCGCAAGCTCAAGCCCACGCACGTGGAACGCACCGTGTTCGGCGAAGGCGATGGCGCCGACCTGCACGTGGTCCAGACGCCGCTGGGCAACATCGGCTCGCTGTGCTGCTGGGAGCACCTGCAGCCTCTGAGCAAGTACGCGATGTATGCGCAGAACGAGCAGATCCACTGCGGCGCGTGGCCGAGCTTTTCGCTCTACCGCGGCGCGGCCTACGCGCTGGGCTATGAGGTCAACAACGCCGCGAGCCAGGTGTATGCGGTCGAGGGCGGCTGCTTCGTCATCGCGCCCTGCGCCACGGTGTCGAAGGCGATGAGCGAGCTGATGTGCACCGACGACGGCAAGCGACAGATGCTGGGCGTCGGCGGCGGGCATGCGCGCATCTACGGCCCGGACGGCTCGCCACTGGGCACGCCGCTGGCCGAAGACGCCGAAGGCCTGGTGGTCGCCGACATCGACCTCGGCATGATCGCGCTCGCCAAGGCGGCGGCCGATCCGAGCGGCCACTATTCGCGGCCCGACGTCACGCAGCTGCTGCTGAACAAGACGCGGCGCACGCCCGTGGTGGTGCAGCTCACGCCGGAGCCCGAGGGCAGCGTGCCCGAGCCGGTCGTGGCCTGAGCCGACCACGGAGCCGCACCATGGAATCGGCCATCCCCGAGCACCTGCGCTGCCCGCGCACCCGCGAGCGCCGCGTGGCAGACGACCACACCCCGCCCTACCCCGGCTGGTCGGCGCGCGCGCCCGCGGCGACGACCCAGGTCGTGATGGGCTACTTCGGCGTGCAGTCGCGCGGCCCGGCGATGCAGGGCCGGGCTTGCGCCGCGCTCCTGAAGATCACCCGCGACTTCGCCCTGCCCGACGGGCCCGGCCACCACGACCTGGCCCACTGCGTCGACGCCGACGGGTACGACAACCTGATCGCCATCGCCTGCTGGTACGATGCGGCGGCGTTCGCGCGCTGGTGTGCCACGCCCGCCATCGAGGCCTGGTGGAACGCCGACGAGCGCTTGCATGAAGGCCTCGGCTACTTCCGCGAAATCGCATCCCCGCGTGCTGCGCACTTCGAGACCCTGTTCAGCACGCCCGACCGCCTCGAGGGCATCGGCGTGGTGATGGGCGGTGTGAGCGGCGAACTGCAGGAGCACGGCTACTGGGGGTCGATGCGCGATCGACTCCCGCTCGCGCAGGCCGACGCGCTCGCGCCTTCAGGCACGCGCGCGGTGATCGCCGGCACGCCTGCACCGGGCCAGCGCGTGCGCATCGCGGGCCACACGCACCTCGCGATGATCCGTTCGGGCCAGGAATGGACCGAGACCACCGGCCAGGAACGCCAGCGCTACCTGGAAGACATGGCCCCGGTGCTGCGCCAAGGCATGGACTTCCTGCGCGACCAGGGCCTGCCCATCGGCTGCTACAGCAACCGCTTCATGCACCACCTCGACGCACACGGCGCTCCGCTGCAGAAGTCCTTCGGTCTGAGCTACTGGCGCTCGCTGGCCGACATGGAGCGCTGGGCCGAGTCGCACCCGACGCACGTCGCGATCTTCGGCAGCTTCATGCGCTACGTGCAGGCGCTGAACTTCGAGCTGCGCCTGCGCCTGTACCACGAGGTGTCGGTGCTCAAGGCCGACGAGCAGAGCTACGAGTACATCAACTGCCACGCGCGCAGCGGGCTGATGAACGGGCTCGCACCCGCCGCCTGACGCCCGGGCGCGCGGCGGGCTCAGGCTGCGAACAGCCCCTTGTGCTCGGCGCGCAGCAGCGCCTTCTGCACCTTGCCCATCGTGTTGCGCGGTAGCTCCGGCACGACGAAGCAGCGCTTGGGGATCTTGAAGTTCGCCAGCTTGGCCTTGAGCTCGGCCACGATGGCGTCGGCGTCGATCGTGGCGCCGCCCTTGGGGATCACGATGGCCACGCCCACCTCGCCGAAGTCGGGGTGCGGCACGCCGATGACGGCGCTTTCGGCCACGCCGGCCATCTCGTTGATGTAGCCCTCGATCTCGGCCGGGTAGACGTTGTAGCCGCCGCTGATGATCAAATCTTTGCTGCGCCCGACGATGGTGATGTAGCCGCGCGCATCGATCTTGCCCACGTCGCCGGTCTTGAAGAAGCCGTCGGAGGTGAACTCTTCCTTCGTCTTCTCGGGCATGCGCCAGTAGCCCGCGAACACGTTGGGGCCCTTCACCTGGATGCCACCGATTTCGTCGACCGGCAGGTCCTTGCCCTCGTCGTCGCGCACGCGCAGCTGCACGCCGGGCAGCGCGAAGCCGACGGTGCCGCCGCGGCGCTCGCCCTTCTTGGCGTCATACGGGTTGGACGTGAGCATGGCGGTCTCGCTCATGCCGTAGCGCTCGAGGATGGTGTGGCCGGTGCGCTCGCGCCATTCGTCGAAGGTCTCGATGAGCAGCGGCGCCGAGCCCGCGACGAACAGGCGCATGCTGCGCACCGCCTCGCGCGTGAGGCCCGGTTCGGCCAGCAGGCGCACGTAGAGCGTGGGCACGCCCATGAACACCGTGGCCTCGGGCAGCTTGGCGACGATGCGCTTGGGGTCGAACTTCGAGAACCACAGGATCTTGCTCCCGTTGAGCAGCGCACCGTGCAGCGCCACGAACAAGCCGTGCACGTGGAAGATCGGCAGCGCGTGGATCAGCACGTCGCCCTTCGTCCAGCCCCAGTAGTCCTTGAGCACTTCGGCGTTCGACAGCAGGTTGCGGTGCGTGAGCATCGCGCCCTTGCTGCGGCCGGTGGTGCCGCTGGTGTACAGGATGGCGGCGAGGTCGTCGGGCTTCTTGATGGCCACGGTGTGGCGGTCGCTGCAGCGCGCCGCCGCGTCGAGCAGCGTGCCGGTGCGGTCGTCGTCCAGCGTGAACACATGGCGCGTGCCGGCCGCCTCGGCGATGGGGCGCACCCAGGCCGCGTTGCGGCCGGTGCACACGACCACGGCGGGCTCGGCGTTGCCGATGAAGTACTCGATCTCGGCGCTCTGGTAGGCCGTGTTGAGCGGCAAGAACACGTAGCCCGCGCGCAGCGTCGCGAGGTACAGCAGCATGGCCTCGACCGATTTCTCGACCTGCACGGCGACGCGCGCGCCCTTCTCGAGCTTCAGGCCGTCGAGCAGGTTGGCGATCATCGCGCTGGCGCGGTCGAGGTCGCGCCACGAGTAATGCAGGCCGTTGTCGGTCTCGACCGCGATGGCGTCGAGGTCGGCGGGAAAGGCGGCGCGCAAGGCGGCGAACAGGTTGGCGTTGGGGGAGGACTTCGTCTTCATCATCTTCGTCATCATCGAACGGCAGGCTCAGGAAGGTCGGAAATTCGGAGGGCGCTTGCCCAGGAAGGCATCGATGCCCTCGCGGTGCTCGGCGCTGTCGGCATAGTCGTACGCGGTGGCCAGCAGCTGCTGTGCTGCCGCGCCGCCGCTCTTCAGTGCGGTAAAGGTGGCCTTGTGCAGGCGCGCGGCCTGGGGCGACAGCGCCGCAATGCGCGCCGCATGCGCCTGCGCAGCGGCCGGCACCTCGGCATCGGGCAGCACGTGCAGCAGAAAGCCCGCGTCGTACAGCCGCTGCGCACCATGCACGCCGGCGGCCAGCAGCATGTCGCGCGCCAGCACGTCGCCGATGGCGCCATGCACCAGCGCGGCTTCGCGCGGCGCCATCGGAAAGCCCAGCTTCGCGATGGGCGCGCCGAACTTCGCCGACGCACCGGCCAGGCGGATGTCGCAGCAGCTGGCGATCTCGACGCCGGCGCCCATGCAGGCACCTTCGATCTGGGCCACCAGCGGCAGCGGGCAGTCGAGCATCGCCTGCAGCGCGGCCCAGACTTCGTTCTCGTGGAATTCGCGCAGGCTCGCTTCCTCGAAGCGGAACGAGGGGTACTCGGAAATGTCGCCGCCCGCGCAGAAGGCACCGCCCTCCCCGCGCACGACGACGCAGCGCAGCGCGGTGTCGCCGTGCAGGCCGTCGAACACCGCGCGCAGCGCGCGCCACATGGCGCGCGTCATCGCATTGAGACGCCCCGGGTTCGACAGCGTGACAACCGCCACGGCGCCTTCGCGGCGCAGCGAGACCTGCCGCTCGCTCATTCGAGCTTGGCGCCCGAGGCCTTCACGACGGTCGCCCATCGCTTGATCTCGGCGTTGACGAAGCGGCCGTAGGCGGCGTTCGTGACGTTCGGGATCTCGGAGCCGTTCTGGGCCCAGATGGCTTTCAGCTCGTCGGTGCCCAGCGCCTTCTTCATCGTGTCGATGATCTGCGTCTGCGCTTCGGCCGGCGTACCCTTGGGCGCCCACAGGCCGTACCAGGTGGTGACGGTGTAGTCGGGCAGCCCGACCTCGGCGGCGCAGGGCACGTCGGGGAACGCGGGGTTGCGCTTGGCGCCGGCCACCATGAGCGCCTTGATGCGACCGCCCTTGATGTGCTGCGCCGAGGAACCCAGGCCGTCGAACATCAGGTCGACGTTGCCCGCGATCAGGTCGGACAGCGCCGGGCCCGCGCCGCGGTACGGGATGTGGGTGATGAAGGTGCCGGTCTGCAGCTTGAACAGCTCGCCCGCCAGGTGGTGCGAGGTGCCCGAGCCGGCCGAGCCGTAGTTGAGCTTGCCGGGGTTGCGCTTGGCGGTGGCAATCAGCTCCTGGATGGTCGCGGCCTGCACCCGCTTCGGGTTGACCACCACCACCTGCGGCACGTTGGCCAGCAGCATCAGAGGCACGAAGTCTTTCTCGAGGTCGTAGTCGAGCTTGGGATAGATCGACGGCGCGATCGCGTGGTGCACGGCGCCCATGAAGAGCGAGTAGCCGTCGGCCGGCAGCTTGGCCGCGATGCTCGCGCCCACGGTGCCGCCGGCGCCGCCGCGGTTGTCGATGACCAGCGTCTGGCCCGCCGCGCGGGAGAACTGGGCCGACAGCGGACGCGCGAAGGCGTCGGTGCCTCCGCCGGCCGGGAACGGCACCACCATGGTCACCGGCTTGGTCGGCCAGCCTTGGGCGCGCGCACCACCGCAAAGGGCCACGGCCCCGGCAGCGGCGGCGACGCGCAGCACATCGCGTCGTTGAAAACTCTGTTGCGTCATCTGTCTCGTCTCCTGTCGTCGTCGTTGTGGATGTTGCCGCCCTCCGGCGGTCAAGGTGCGGGCCGCAGCGCTGCCGCGGCGAAGCGAACGGACTCAGCCTTTTTTGAGGAACAGGCCTTCGATGTCTCCCGAAACCGCGATCTTGCCTTCGGCCAGCCAGGTGCGATGCCGGTCCAGGCGCTTGAGGTCGTACAGGTAGTTGACCATGAGGCCGTACGACTGCTTGAGCCCCTTGGCCGATGGGTCGCCGGCCCAGTTGAGCCGCTCGACGCGCGCGCCATTGCCCAGGTGGAAGCGCGCGACCGGGTCGGCCGGCGTGCCGTCGACCAGCGTGCGGCCCAGGTATTCGGCGGTGGCCTGCAGCAGCCACTGGCGCAGCGGCGATTTCGCGTCGAGTTCTGTTGCTGCATCAACCGCTGCCAGCAGGCGCTCGGCCGTGGGCGGCACCGAGCCGACGAGGCGGCCGAGTTCGGCTTCGCGCTTCTCGTCCAGGCGCGGCAGCAGCTCGGCGGCGTTCTTGGCGAGCCACGCGCGCAGGCCCGGAATGGGCGACAGCGTGGCAAAGGTCTTCAGGCGCGGCAGCTCGTCCTGCAGGGTCTCGACCACGCGCTTGATGAGCGAGTCGCCGAAGCTCACGCCGCGCAGGCCGGTCTGCGTGTTGCTGATCGAATAGAAGATCGCCGTGGTGGCCTTGGCCGGCTGCACCGGCACGGCGGCCTCGTCGAGCAGCGGCATGATGCCTTCGCTGATGCGGTCGACCAGCGCCACCTCGACGAAGATGAGCGGCTCGTTCGGCAGGCGCGGATGGAAGAAGCCGTAGCAGCGGCGGTCGCTGTCGTCGAGCCGGTTCTTCACGTCGGACCAGCTCTTGATGTCGTGCACCGCCTCGTAGCGGATGAGCTTCTCGATCAGCGAGGCCGGCGAGTTCCAGTCGATGCGGCGCAGCTCGAGAAAAGCCACGTCGAACCAGGTGGAAAACAGGTGCTCCAGCTCGGCCTCGAGCGCGAGCAGGCGCTTGTCGGACTTCAGGCACGGCAGCAGGTCGGCGCGCAGGTCGACCAGAAAGCGCATGCCGCCGGGCTCGACCGCGAAGCGCTGCAGCAGCCGCATGCGCGGCGACACCAGCGCGCGGCGCAGGCGCAGCTCGGCCTGCCCTTCGTCGGGCGTGCCGACGGCGCTCTGGTGCTGGTCGCGCGCGCTCTTGAGCTTGCCCGCGTCGGCGGCGAAATGCTCGCTCATAAGCGCCCAGTAGTCGCGGCGCTCTTCGGGCGAGGCGCCGGCATAAGCCTGCGCGATGGCATGGGCGCGGCGGCCGCCCTCGACCTCGCTCACGCGCGGATCGATCACCGCCTGCAGCTCGGCCAGCACGCGGCGCAGCGTGCGCGGCGACAGCGCCTCGTCGGCCTTGCGCAGCGTGGCCTGCAGCCGCTCGGCGGTGGTGCGGGCGCTGGGCTTGGGCGTGTGGCGGGCCGGGCCTTTCGTGGCGCCGTTGCTCGCCACGGGAACCTTGGACGATTCGCCCATGCGCAGGCGCGCCTGGAACCACTCGGTCGCACTCATCGATCTGCTCCTGTGCCGTTGGCTGTATGGGCGATGCCTGTCATGGCATCACCCGGGATTTCTGCTGTTGCATGACTTCGCGCAAGGCTTCGCGCTGGCGCGTCATGTGGGTGCGCATGGCGGCGTCGGCGCCTTCGCTGTCGCGCGCCTTGAGCGCGGCGAACACGGCCAGGTGCTCCGACAGGCTCTGGTCGAGCCGCCCCGGCGCGTGCAGCTGCTGCAGCCGCGCGAGCTTCAGGATCTTGCGCAGGTCGCCGATCACCTGGGCCAGCCACTTGTTGTCGGCGAGCTTGATGATCGCCTCGTGAATGATGTGGTTGGTGGCGTAGTAGTCGTTGATGCGCCGCGCCTTGGCGTGGCGCACCAGGCGCTCGTGCAGCGCGTCGAGCTCGTTCAGTTCGGCGTCGCTGGCGTTGCGCGCGGCCTCGTAGGCGCAGCGCCCTTCGAGCAGCGCGATGACCGGAAAGATCTCGTCGAGGTCGCGCTCCGTCACCTCGTTCACGAAGCAGCCGCGGCGCGGCTCGTGGCGCAGCAGGCCTTCGGCCGTGAGCACCTTCAGCGCCTCGCGCAGCGGCGTGCGCGAGATCGACAGCCGCTCGCACAGGGCCACCTCGTCCACGAAGCTGCCGGGCGACAGCGTGCCGTCGAAGATCTGCTCGCGCAGCGTGGCGGCGACTTCGTCGTGGAGGGAATTGGGGACCAGGCGCATGCGTTGAGGACTCGGAAAGTCGGCGGGCGTTTCGCGTAATTTCCTGTAATTACACATAATTGTGAGTGCATGGTTAACGCAATGCAAGGGCCGCGCCCTGCCCTTGCGGCCCGGAATTACCCTGAGACCGACGAAAAAAAGCGGCGTCCACCCGAAGGTGCTGCGCCGCGTTGTGCGGGGTGTGGAGAGGTCAGGCGCGCGCGGTGCTGCCCGTCTTGCCGGCGCGGCCGAACCAGATCCACAGCGCGATGCCGCCGATCACCATCGGCACGCTGAGCCACTGTCCCTGGCTCAGGCTGAGCGCGCGCAGGCCCAGGAAATCGTCGGGCTCGCGGAAGTACTCGGCCACGAAGCGCAGCACGCCATAGCCGATGAGGAACACGGCGGCCACCTGCCCCTGCTTGCGCTCCTTGCGCGCATAGAGCCACATCACGACGAACAACAGCAGGCCTTCGAGCAGGAACTGGTAGACCTGCGACGGGTGACGCGGCAGCATCGAGCCGCTTTGCGGGAACACCATGCCCCAGGGCAGGTCGGGACTGCTGAAGCGGCCCCACAGCTCGCCGTTGATGAAGTTGCCCACGCGGCCTGCGGCCAGGCCGGTCGGCACGCAAGGCGCGACGAAGTCCATCACCTGCCAGAACGGCCGCGCACGCGAGCGCGCGAACCACACCATGGCGCCGATCACGCCGAGCAGGCCGCCATGGAAGCTCATGCCGCCCTGCCACACGTACAGGATCTCGAGCGGATGCGTGAGGTAGTACTCGGGCTTGTAGAACAGGCAGTAGCCGAGCCGGCCGCCGACGATCACGCCCATGACGCCCAGGAACAGGATGTCCTCGATGTCCTTGCGTTGCCACACGCCGGCCGTGGCCAGCGAGCGGAACGGCTCGTGGTGCAGGCGGCGCGTGCCCAGAAAATAAAACAGCGCGAAGGCCGCCAGGTAGGTCAGGCCGTACCAGTGGATGGCCACCGGCCCCAGCTGCAAGGCGATGGGATTGATCTGCGGATACATGAGCATCCGACGATTGTGCCGTGGCGCAATGACGCCGCGGCCGCGGGGGCATTCAGGGCAATGTCAGCGCCCGAACTTCCACCACAACAACCCCGCCACCAGGGCAGGTACCGCGAAGATGAACAGGAAGATCGGCAGCTCCTCGGCCACCGAGTACCCGGCCTTGAGCACGCCCACGGCCATGTTGATGCCCGCGCCGACGAACCACGCCGGAATGAACCACTTGGCCGCCGCGGCCAGCGCCATCGACGAGCCGTCGCCCATGAAGCGGCCGGCCAGAAGAAACACCACCAGCAGCGCGAAGCCGCCCCCCATCACCATGACTGTGTGCATCTGCGTTGTCCTCCTGGGCGCATCTTGCCGGATATCGGCGCTTCAGCGCGTGGTGTAGCCACCGTTGGCGAAGATCGTCTGGCCCGTGATCCACCAGCCCTCGGTGACCAGGAAGCGGACGATGGGTGCGATGTCCTCGATGTCGGTCAGGCCCTTCTTCGAGTACTTGCTGAGCGCGGCGGCGCTGCTGTGGTACGCCACGGCCTCGGGGCTTTCCTGGCCGTAGAAGAACGGCGTGTCCATCGGGCCCGGGCCGATGGCGTTCACCGAGATGCCGCGGTCGCCGAACTCCTTGGAGGCCGCGCGCGTGTAGTGCTCCACCGCCGCCTTGGCCGCCGGGTAGATGGCATAGAACGGCGTGTAGGCCGCGAGCAGCGAGCTCACCAGCGTCACGATGCTGCCGCCATCGGCCAGCGTGCGGCCGGCCTGCTGGATGAAGAAGAAGGCCGCCTTGGCATTGGCGTCGAAGCTCTTGTCGTAGTCGGCTTCGGTGATGTCCAGGATCGGCTTCTTGATCACTACGCCCGCCGTGTTGATCGCCAGGTCGACCTGGCCGAAGTGCTTCACCGCCTGGTCGAACAGCTTCACGTTGTTCTCGACCACCGCGAGGTCGCCCTGCACCAGCAGCGTGTCGGCGCCCTTGGCCTTCAGCGCGGCGGCGGTCTGCTCGGCCTCGGCGCGCGAGCCGTCGCTGTTGTAGTGGATGGCGATGCCGCGGACGCCGCCGTCGACCAGCTGGTGGGCGATGAGGGCACCGAGGTTCTTGCCGCCGCCGGCAATGACGGCGACCTTGTTCGTGAGCGTGCGTGCGGACATGGAAGGATTCCTTTGAGTGAGTGAAAGACCCGGGACGGGATGTGTGACGAGCCGCCAGTCTATTGATCGCCAAGTTGCGGATAAATCATTCATTCAAGGCTAGACTATTCTGAAAACCAAGAACAATCAGCCCCGCCGCCATGGACCGCATCGAACTCCTCCAGGTCTTCCTGCGCGTGGCCGAAACCGGCAGCTTCACGCGCGCCGCCGACCGGCTGGCGCTGCCGCGCGCCACCATCTCGACCGCCATCCAGCAGCTCGAGGCGCGCCTGGGTTCGCGCCTGCTGCACCGCACCACGCGCCGCGTCGGCCTCACGCCCGACGGGGAGGTGCTGCTCGAGCGGGCCCGTGCGCTGGTGGCCGACATGGAAGACATGGAACAGCAGTTCCAGCCCGCGCACAGCAGCGTGAGCGGCCGGCTCAAGGTCGACGTGCCCAGCCGCATCGCGCGCCTGCTGATCGCGCCGGCGCTGCCCGACTTCTTTGCACGCCACCCGGCGGTCGAACTGGAACTCGGTTCCAGCGACCGCGCGGTCGACCTCGTGCTCGAAGGCGTGGACTGCGCCCTGCGCGTCGGCCCGCTCGCCAGCAGCAGCCTCGTGGCCCGGCCGCTGGGGCACTTCACGCTCATCAACTGCGCCAGCCCCGCCTACCTTGCGCGCCACGGCACGCCGCGCACGACGGCCGACCTGCCGCAGCACGTGGCGGTCAACTACGCCTCGCCGACCAGCGGCCGGGCCGCGCCGTGGGAATGGCAAGTGCGCGACGGCGAGACCCAGGTGCTGCGCCTGCGCAGCCAGGTGGCGGCGAACAACGCCGAGACCTACATCGCCTGCGCGCTGGCAGGGCTGGGCCTGATCCAGATCCCGGCCTACGACGTGCGCGAGCACCTGGCGGCCGGCGAGCTGGTGGAAGTGCTGCCCGACGCGCGCGCCGAGCCGCTGCCGGTGCACCTCGTCTACCCGCACCGGCGCAATCTGTCGCGGCGGGTGCAGGCTTTCGCGGGATGGCTCGACACGCTGCTGGCGGCCACGCTCGATGCGCCCTCGCCCGCCGGCCGGGCGGCGCGCAGCGCCTGAGCTTTACACCGTCACGCGACCGGCCCGCTCGCGCACGAAGGCCACGAAGCGCGCCAGCGCCGGGTGCGCCGCCTGCGCGGGCCACACGAGGCTGGTCTCGCACACCGGCAGCGTCACGCGGCGGCGCCCCACGCCCTTGAACTCGTGGACCTGCCGGTAGACCACGCCCGCGCGCCGGAACTGCATCACGCTGTGCGGCACCCAGGCCGCGCCGATGCCGCCCGACACGAGGTTGACGATCGTCTGCATCTGGATCGCCTCCTGCGCCACCTGCGGCGTGCGCCCGGCCGCGTGGTACAGGTCGAAGATCGCGTCGTGCAGCGAGGGCACGATGCGGCGCGGAAAGATCACCAGCGGCTCGTCGAGCACCTCGGCCAGCGGCACGGGCCGCGCCTCGGCCAGCCGGTGCTGGGCGGGCAGCGCGAGCACCAGCGGCTCCACCTCGACCGGCAGGCAGGCCAGCCCCGGCGGCGCGGCGCCCGGCGAATGCAGCATCAGGCCGGCGTCGATCTCGCCGCGCGCGAAGGCCTCGAGCTGCACGTCGCCGGTGGCCTCGACCAGCTCCAGCGCCACCTCGGGGCACAGCACGCGGAACTCGCGCACCCAGGCCGGCAGCTGCTCGAAGCCGACCGTCGAAACGAAGGCGATGCGCACGCGCCCCACCTGCCCCGCCG
>NZ_BCUS01000115.1 GCF_001591345.1 Variovorax boronicumulans NBRC 103145
AGGCCGCGTCGCGCGGCGGCCTCACCTCCGCGCCCGACTACCGCGCCAACGCCGTGGCCCGCTGCGGCCTGCAGCCGCCGGCCGAGCGTGCCGACTGCGAAGCCCGCGTGCTGGGCAGCGCGGGCAACATCCGCAGCAATGTCGATGGCAGCGTGATGGGTGGCGGCGTGATCCGCGAATCGGTCTCGACCCGCGTCGTGAACATACCGGCCGCCACACTGCCGCCGCCGATGGCCGCCCCGATGCCGGCACCGATGCCTGCGGAACCGATGCCGATGCCCGTGCCGGTGCAGTGACCCGGTGCGCATCGCCCGGAATGCGCCTCGGTGATAACACCGACGACACGTTCGCGGGCGATGCCCTCGTTTGTCATCAAATCGTCACAAAATACAGGCATGTGCTAGCTATAGTTCCCGGTCCCTGCCAACCGAGGAACACTTTCCCATGAATGCCATCAAGGTCGCTCGCCGATTCATTGAAACGGACCCGGCCAACGAATCGGCCAAGATCCTTGCCCAACTCGTGCTGGCGCTCGAAGCCGAACGCAGCTTCGAGTTGATCACGCTCTACAGCCTCGACTACAAGAGCTTCCAGCTTGCGATGGACATCCTGAAGGAGTGGCGCCTGGACCGCTACTACGCCAGCAAGTCCAAGCTGTTCGATCTCTCGCTGCAAGTCACCGAGCTCGAAGCGGGCAACAGCGCCGCTTCCTGAGCCCGTCCCATGGCGGCCCGGTACCTGGCGTACCCGGGCCCGCCTGCTTTCATTTCCCCCAGCGCAACACCAACGGATCGAGCCGCCGCGCGGTCTCGATGAGGCCCGCGCGCGTCTCGGGATGCAGCGCGGGCAGCGGATGCCGCGGCGCTTCGCAGGCGATCACGCCGCCTTCCTTCATGAGCGCCTTGCAGGCCAGCAGGCCCGCCTGGCGGTTCTCGCAGTTGATGAGCGGCAGCCACCGCTGGTACAGCGCGAAGGCTTGGTCGCGGTCGCCTGAACGGTGCGCCTCGATGATCGGGCGGATGCCGTCCGGATAACCGCCGCCGGTCATCGCACCGGTCGCGCCGGCATCGAGGTCGGACATCAGCGTGATGGCCTCTTCGCCATCCCACGGGCCTTCGATGGCATCGCCCCCCAAACGGATCAGCTCGCGCAGCTTCGACGCGGCACCGGCGGTCTCGATCTTGAAGTACGCGACCTGCTCGATCTCTTTCGCCATGCGCGCGAGGAACGGCGCCGACAGCACCGTGCCGCTGGCGGGTGCGTCCTGGACCATGATCGGAATCGCGACCGCATCCGAGAGCCGCGCGTAGAACTCGTGGATCTGCGGCTCGGGCACGCGGAAGGTCGCGCCGTGGTACGGCGGCATCACCATCAGCATCGCCGCGCCCATCGCCTGCGCGCGGCGGCTGCGCTCGGCGCAGACCTGGGTGCTGTAGTGCGTGGTCGTCACGATCACCGGCACGCGGCCCTTCACATGCTCGAGGATCGTGCGCGTGAGCACTTCGCGCTCGTCATCGGACAGCACGAACTGCTCGGAGAAATTCGCGAGGATGCACAGCCCGTCGGAGCCCGCGTCGATCATGAAATCGACGCAGCGCTTCTGGCTCTCCAAGTCGAGCGCGCCCTGTTCGGTGAAGGTGGTCGGCACCACCGGGAAGATGCCGCGGTATCGGGGGGTCATGGCGTGTGATCAGTGGGAGTGGCGGGGAACGGCCGAGCCTCTGCAGCCGACCAGGAAATCGAAGTCGCAGCCTTCATCGGCCTGCAGCACATGGTTGACGTAGAGCTTCTGGTAGCCGCCGCCGCGCGTGCCCATCGGCTGTGCATCGGACGCGGACAACGACGCGAGGCGCGACGCCAGCTCCTCGTCGCTGATGTCCAGGTGCAACCGCCCCGCATCGCAATCGAGCTCGATCCAGTCGCCGTCGCGCACCACCGCGAGCGGCCCGCCGTCGGCCGCTTCGGGCGCGACGTGCAGCACCACCGTGCCGTACGCCGTGCCGCTCATGCGCGCGTCCGAGATGCGCACCATGTCCTTCACGCCCTGGCGCAGCAGCTTGGGCGGCAGGCCCATGTTGCCGACCTCGGCCATGCCGGGGTAGCCCTTGGGGCCGCAGTTCTTCAGCACCATCACGCAGCTCGCGTCGATGTCCAGGTCTTCATCGACGATGCGCGCCTTGTAGTGCTCCAGGTTCTCGAACACCACGGCGCGGCCGCGGTGCTTCAGCAGCTCGGGCGTGGCCGCCGAGGGCTTGAGCACCGCGCCGCGCGGCGACAGGTTGCCGCGCAGGATGCGGATGCCGCCGTCGGCGATGAGCGGGTTGTCGAGCGGGCGGATCACTTCGTCGTTGAGGCTCGGCGCCTCGCGCACGTTGTCCCAGAGCGACTGGCCGTTGACGGTGAGCGCACCCGGGTGCGGCAGCAGGTCGTGCTCGCCGAGACGGCGCAACACCGCAGGCAGGCCACCCGCGTAATAGAACTCTTCCATGAGGAATCGCCCCGAAGGCATGAGGTCGACGATGGTCGGCGTGTGGCTGCCGATGCGCGTCCAGTCTTCCAGTTCGAGCTCGACGCCGATGCGCCCCGCGATCGCCTTCAGGTGGATCACCGCGTTGGTCGATCCGCCGATGGCCGCGTTCACGCGGATCGCGTTCTCGAAGGCCTCGCGCGTGAGGATCTTCGACAGCGTGAGCCCGTCCTTGGCCATCTGCACCGCGCGTGCACCCGACATCTGCGCCAGCACGTAGCGTCGCGCATCGACCGCCGGAATCGCCGCGTTGTGTGGCAGCGAGGTGCCCAGCGCCTCGGCCATGCAGGCCATGGTGGAGGCCGTGCCCATCGTGTTGCAGGTGCCCGCCGAGCGCGACATGCCGCCCTCGGCCGAGAGGAACTGGTGCAGGTTGATCTCGCCCGCCTTCAGCGATTCGTGCAGCTGCCACACGGCCGTGCCCGAGCCGATGTCCTTGCCGTCGAGCTTGCCGTTGAGCATCGGCCCGCCCGTGACCACGATCGCCGGGATGTCGCAGCTGGCCGCGCCCATCAGCAGCGCGGGCGTGGTCTTGTCGCAGCCCGTGAGCAGCACCACCGCATCGACCGGGTTGCCGCGAATGGCTTCCTCGACGTCCATGCTCGCGAGGTTGCGCGTGAGCATCGCGGTGGGCCGCAGGTTCGATTCGCCGTTCGAGAACACCGGGAACTCGACCGGGAAGCCGCCCGCCTCCGAGATGCCGCGCTTCACGTGCTCGGCGATCTTGCGAAAGTGCGCGTTGCAGGGCGTGAGTTCCGACCAGGTGTTGCAGATGCCGACGATCGGGCGGCCGTCGAACTCGTGGTCGGGGATGCCCTGGTTCTTCATCCAGCTGCGGTACATGAAGCCGTTCTTGTCGGCGGAGCCGAACCATTCGGTCGAGCGCAGTTTCTTTGTCATGGGGAAGTGGTCAGCGGCGCGGGGCGCGCGAGGTGAAGAAACGTTGGAGCAGGCAGAACACGAAGAGCAGCGCGCCGACCACGATGCGCGTCCACCACGAGCTCAGCGTGCCGTCGAAGGAAATCAGCGTCTGGATGATCCCGAGCATCAGCACGCCGAAGAGCGTGCCCGCCACGTAGCCCACGCCGCCGGTGAGCAGCGTGCCGCCGATCACCACCGCCGCGATGGCGTCGAGCTCCAGCCCGAGCGCATGCAGGCCGTAGCCCGAGAGCATGTAGAAGGTGAAGATCACGCCCGCCAGCGCCGAGCAGAAGCCCGAGAGCGTGTACACGCCCACGAGCGTGCGGCGCACCGGCAGCCCCATCAGCATCGCCGAATGCTCGCTGCCGCCGATGGCGTACACCGCGCGGCCGAAGGGCGTGCAATGCGCGATGAACACCGCGGCCAGCAGCACGGCGATGGCGATCACCGCGCTGACCGACACCGAGGCCTCGCCCCAGATCGGAATGCGGATCTGCGAGACCTCCGAATAGAACGCGTTGGTGATGCTGATCGAATCGATACTGATGAGGTAGCAGAGACCCCGCGCGAGGAACATGCCCGCGAGCGTGACGATGAAGGGCTGCAGCTGGAAGCGCTCGATGAGCAGCCCCATGAACGCGCCGAAGGCCGTGCCCATCGCCAGCACCAGCGGAATCACGAGGGCCGGGCTCCACCCGTGCTTCTCGACCAGCGAGGCCGACACCATCGTCGTGAGCGCGATCACCGAGCCCACCGACAGGTCGATGCCGCCCGAGAGAATCACGAAGGTCATGCCGACCGCGACGACGATGAGGAAGGCGTTGTCGATCAGCAGGTTGAGGAACACCTGCGCCGAGAAGAAGCCGTCGTAGAACACCGAGCCCAGCGTCGCCATCAGCACGAACAGCGAGATGGTCGCGGTGAGCGGCAGGTACTTCGGATTGAGCCTTGCCTTGCTCCCGCGCGCGGGAGCAGGTGGGGCTGAAGGCGCCGCCTCGATCACCGCGCTCATGCCCTGCTCCCGTCATGCACCGGCCGCTGCACCAGCGTGCGAACCTCCGCCCGGAACTCCGGCGACTGCATCAGCATCACCACGAACACCACCACCGCCTTCACCACGAGGTTGATCTCCGGCGGCACGCCCAGCGAGTAGATCGCGTAGGTTAGCGTCTGGATGATGAGCGCGCCGATCACGCTGCCCACGAGGCTGAAACGCCCGCCCGTGAGCGCCGTGCCGCCGAGCGTGACGGCGAGGATCGCATCGAGCTCCAGCAGCTGGCCGGCGTTGTTGCCGTCCGCGCTCTTCACGTTCGAGCTGATCAAGAGGCCCGCCACGCCCGCGCACACGCCGCAGAACGCATACGCACCGACGACCAGCCGCCGCGCCTGGATGCCCGCCACGCGCGCGGCCGTCGGGTTGATGCCGACCGCCTGGATGAACAGGCCGAGCGCCGTGCGCGTGATCGCCAGGTACAGCAGCGCGAACACCGCCGCCACGATGAACAGCGAGAACGGCAGCCCCAGCAGGTAGCCGCTGCCGAGGAAGAAGAAGGGCTTGTAGTAGATCGTGATGATCTGCCCGTCCGCGACCAGCTGCGCGATGCCGCGCCCCGCCACCATGAGGATCAGCGTCGCGATGATCGGCTGCATGCCGACCTTGGCGACCAGCAACCCGTTCCACAGGCCGCACAGCAGCGCGACGGCCAGCGCCGCGAGGATCGCGAGCGGCATCGGGAAGCGGCTCACGTCGCTGGACACCGAACCGCCGATCATCCAGGCCGCGACCGCCGCCGCGATGGCCACCACCGCGCCCACCGAGATGTCGATGCCGCGCGTGGCGATCACCAGCGTCATGCCGAGCGAGACCAGCACCAGCGGCGCCGCGCGGTTCACGATGTCGATGAGGCTGCCGTAGAGATGGCCTTCGCGCCATTCGAGGTGCAGGAAGCTCGCGTTGAATGCGGTGTTGATGGCGAGCAGCAACAGCAGCGTGATGACGGGCCAGGCGAGCCGGTGGCTCATGAGCGTCGAGAGGCGGTTCATGCTGCTGCGATCATTTCGTAGACCTCGTCCTCGGTCGAGCCGCCCGGCAGCTCGCCCACCTTCTGCCGGTCGCGCAGCACCACGATGCGGTGCGCCACGCGCACCACCTCGCTCATCTCCGACGAGATGAAGATCACCGCCATGCCCGCACGCGCGAGCCGCAGGATCTCTTCCATGATCTCCTGCTTGGCCGCCACGTCGATGCCGCGCGTGGGCTCGTCCAGGATCAAGAGGCGCGGCTCGGTCGCGAGCCAGCGCGCGATCATGGCCTTCTGCTGGTTGCCGCCCGAGAGCAGGCCGATGGGCGTTTCGACACTGGCGGTCTTGATGCCCAGCGAGGCGACAAAGCGCTCGGCCATCGCGGTCTGCTCCGCGTGCGAGAGAAACTTTCGCGTGCCCAGCCGGGCCTGCAACGCCAGCGCGATGTTCTCGCGCACCGACAGCTCGGCCACGATGCCATCGGTCTTGCGCTCTTCGGGGCACAGCGCGAGGCCTTCGCGGATTGCATCGGCCGGATTCGAAAAGCTGACGGAGCGGCCGTCGATCTTCAGCACGCCACGGTCGGGCGACTCGAGCCCGAACAGCAGGCGCGCGAGTTCGGTGCGGCCCGCGCCGAGCAGGCCGGCGATGCCGACGACCTCGCCGGCACGCACGCGCAGATCGGTCGCCTGCAATTGCCCGGCTTGGCCCAACCCTTCGGATTGCAACAGCGCGGGCGCCGCTTCATCGAACGCGGGCAGCGCGGCAGGTCGTGCCGACTGGGCCGCCAACTCCCGACCCAGCATCGCCGCGATCAGCGCCTGCGGGCCGAGGTCCGCCGCCTTCCACTCGCCCACCCAGTTGCCGTTGCGCAGCACCGTGATGCGGTCGGACACCGCGTACATCTGGTTCAGGAAGTGCGTCACGAAGACGATGGCAAGGCCCTCGCCGCGCAAACGCCGCAGCACCTCGAACAGCTTCTCGACTTCATCGTCATCGAGGCTCGATGTCGGCTCGTCGAGGATCAGCACTTTCGACGACACGCCGAGTGCCCGTGCGATCGCCACCATCTGCTGCACCGCGACCGAATAGCTCGACAGGAGCCGCGTCACGTCGATGTCGAGCCCGATGCGCGCCAGCAGCTCAGACGCCCGGCGGTTCACGGCCGCCCAGTCGATGCGAAAGCCCTGCAGCGCACCGCAGCGCGGATAGCGCCCCGCGAACACGTTCTCCGCCACCGAGAGGTTCGGGCACAGGTTCACCTCCTGGTAGACCGTGCTGATGCCCAGCTTCTGCGCTTCCAGCGGCGAGGCGGGACGGATGGCCTCGCCGCCCAGGAACATCTCGCCGCCGCTCGACGGCAGCACACCCGTGAGCACCTTGATGAGCGTGGACTTACCCGCGCCGTTCTGCCCCATGAGCGCATGGATCTCGCCCGGGTAGAGCTTCAGCTGCACGCCGTTCAGCACCGCGATGCCGGCGAACTGCTTGTGGATGCCCCGCAACTCCAGCACGGGGGTGACGCCGCTGTCGGTCATGCGTTCACTTGTTCTTGTTGTAGACGTCGATGAACACTGCCGCCAGCAGCACCAGCCCCTTGATGACCTGCTGGTAGTCGATGCCGATGCCCAGGATCGACATGCCGTTGTTCATCACGCCCATGATGAAGGCGCCGATCACCGCGCCCATCACGCGGCCCACGCCGCCCGAGGCCGAGGCGCCGCCGATGAAGCAGGCCGCGATCACGTCGAGCTCGAAGCCCAGGCCCGCCTTGGGCGTGGCCGTGTTGAGCCGCGCCGCGAATACGAGGCCCGCCAACGCCACCAGCGCGCCCATGTTCACGAAGGTGAGGAACGCGAGCCGCTGCGTCTTCACGCCCGACAGCCGCGCGGCCTTCTCGTTGCCGCCCAGCGCATAGATGCGCCGGCCGATGGTGGTGCGGTTGGTGACGAAGTCGTACACCACGATCAGCACCGCCATCACCACCAGCACGTTGGGCAGGCCCTTGTAGGTCGAGAGCAGGTAGCTGAAGAAGAGAATGATCGCCGCGAAGAACAGGTTCTTCACGAGGAAGAAGGCGTAGGGCTCCTGCTCCATGCCATGCGCCTTGAGCTTGGCGCGCCCGCGCAGCTTGAAGAACACCAGCGCCGCGGCCGCCAGCGCGCCCACGACCAGCGAGGTGGTGCGCAGCGTGTCGCCGCCCAGCGGATCGGGAATGAAGCCCGAACTCAGGCGTTGGAACTCGACCGGAAACGGCCCCACCGACTGCCCCGCCAGCAGCGCCAGCGTGAGCCCCTTGAACACCAGCATGCCCGCGAGCGTGACGATGAACGAGGGGATCTTGCGGAACGCGACGAACCAGCCCTGCGCGGCGCCGATCACCGCGCCGGCTGCGATGCTGACGATCGCGGTTGGTATGAAGTGCCATTCGTACTCCACCATCAGCACCGCCGCGAGCGCGCCGATGAAGCCGCAGACCGAGCCCACCGACAGGTCGATGTGCCCCGCCACGATCACCAGCAGCATGCCCAGCGCCATGATGACGACGTAGCTGTTCTGCAGCAGCAGGTTGGTGAGGTTCAGCGGCCGCAGCAGCGTGCCGTCGGTCAGCACCTGGAACAGCACCATGATCGCGACCAGCGAGATCAGCATGCCGTACTCGCGCAGGTTGTTCTTCAGGAAGCCCACATGGGGCTTCGGGGTGACGGGAGCGGCGCCCTGCACCGCGTTGGCTTCAGGCAGGGACATGGACGGAACTCCCCGCGCTCACGATCGCATGCATGATGCGTTCCTGCGACGCCTCGGCCGCGGTGAACTCGGCCGCGAGGCGGCCCTCGTTCATCACATAGATGCGGTCGCACATGCCGAGCAACTCCGGCAGTTCGGAAGAGATCATGAGAATGCCTTTGCCCTCGCTCGCGAGCTGGTCGATGATGGTGTAGATCTCGTACTTGGCGCCCACGTCGATGCCGCGCGTGGGTTCGTCCAGGATCAGCAGTTCGGGCTTGGTGAAGAGCCACTTGCTCAGAACCACCTTCTGCTGGTTGCCGCCCGACAGGTTGACCACCAGCTGCTCGACGCCCGAGCAGCGGATGTTCAATGCCTTCCTGTAGTCATTGGCCACCTTGAACTCGCGGCCGTCGTCGATCACCGTGCGTTCGGCAATCGCATCGAGGTTCGCGAGGCTGATGTTCTTGCGGATGCCTTCCTCCAGCACCAACCCGAGGCCCTTGCGGTCTTCGGTGACGTAGGCGATGCCGTGGTCGATGGCCTTGCGCACGGTGCTCACATCCACCGGCTTGCCGTGCATCAGCACCGAGCCGCTGATGCGCTGGCCGTACGACTTGCCGAACACGCTCATCGCGAGCTCGGTGCGCCCCGCGCCCATGAGGCCCGCGATGCCCACGATCTCGCCCTGGCGCACCTGCAGGTTCACGCCCTTGATCTGCTCGCGGTCGGCGTGCAGCGCGTGGTGCACGCGCCAGTCGCGCACCTCCAGCACCGTCTCGCCGATCTTCGGCGAGCGCTGCGGGTAGCGGTGTTCCATGTCGCGGCCCACCATGCCGCGGATGATGCGGTCTTCGCTGATCGCCTGCTTCGCGCAGTCCATCGTCTCCACCGTGGCACCGTCGCGCAGCACGGTGATCGAATCGGCCACCTTGGCGATCTCGTTGAGCTTGTGCGAGATGAGGATCGACGCGATGCCCTGGCGCTTCAGCTCGAGCAGAAGCATCAGCAGCGCATCGCTGTCGTTCTCGTTCAGGCTCGCGGTGGGCTCGTCGAGGATCAGCAGCTTCACCTCTTTCGCCAGCGCCTTGGCGATTTCCACCAGCTGCTGCTTGCCCACGCCCAGGTCGGTCACCAGCGTGGTGGGCGGCTCCCTCAGACCCACCTTCGCCAGCAGCTCGCGCGTCTTCGCATAGGCGGCGAACCAGTCGATCACGCCGCCGCTGGCGATCTCGTTGCCCAGGAAGATGTTCTCGGCAATCGAGAGCAGCGGCACCAGCGCCAGCTCCTGGTGAATGATGATGATGCCCAGCTTCTCGCTGTCGGCGATGCCCTTGAAGCGGCGCAGCTCGCCCTCGAAATGGATCTCTCCGGTGTACGAATCGCACGGGTAGACACCGCTCAGCACCTTCATGAGCGTCGACTTGCCCGCGCCGTTCTCGCCGACCACCGCGTGGATCTCCCCCGCGCGCACGGCGAGGTTGACGTTGCTCAGGGCCTTCACGCCCGGGAACGTCTTGGTGATCCCGCGCATCTCGAGGATCGTGCGCGCTTCGCCGGCCGGGCTCACTTGACCTGGCTTTCCTTGTAGTAGCCGCTGTCCACCAGCACCTGCTTCCAGTTGGAGCCGTCCACGCTCACCGGCTTGAGCAGGTACGAGGGCACGACCTTGATACCGTTGTTGTAGGTCTTGGTGTCGTTCACCTCGGGCGCCTTGCCCGAGAGCATGGCGTCGACCATGGCCACCGTCACCTTGGCCAGCTCGCGCGTGTCCTTGAACACGGTGGAGCTTTGCTCCTTGCGCAGGATCGACTTGACCGACGGAATCTCCGCGTCCTGCCCCGACACCACCGGCATCGGCTGCGAGCCCGAGCCGTAGCCCACGCCCTTGAGCGACGACAGGATGCCGATCGAAAGCCCGTCGTACGGCGACAGCACCGCATCCACGCGGTCCTTCGTGTAGTAGGCCGACAGCAGGTTGTCCATGCGCGCCTGCGCCACCGCGCCGTCCCAGCGCAGCGTGCCGACCTTGTCCATGCCCATCTGCTTGCTGCGCACCACCAGCTTGCCGCTCTTGATGTACGGGTCGAGCACCGACATCGCGCCGTTGTAGAAGAAGAAGGCGTTGTTGTCGTCGGGCGAGCCGCCGAACAGCTCGATGTTGAACGGGCCCTTGCCGCTCTTCAGACCCAGCGCCGCCTCGATGGATTGCGCCTGCAGCACGCCGACCTGGAAGTTGTCGAAGGTGGCGTAGTAGTCGACGTTCTTCGAGCCCTTGATGAGCCGGTCGTAGGCGATGACCTTCACGCCCTTGTCAGCGGCCTTCTGCAGCACGTCGGACAGCGTGGTTCCGTCGATGGCCGCGATGACCAGCACCTTCGAGCCCTTGGTCACCATGTTCTCGATCTGCGCAAGCTGGTTCGGGATGTCGTCGTCCGCGTACTGCAGGTCGGTCTTGTAGCCCTTGTCCTTGAAGTACTTCACCATGTTGGCGCCGTCGGCGATCCAGCGGGCCGACGACTTGGTGGGCATCGAGATGGCGATCAGGCCCTTGTCCTGCGCGTGGGCCAGCGGCGTGAAGCCGACGACGGCGAAGGCCAGGCCCGCGAGCGAAGCCTTGAGGAAGTTGCGTTTCATGTCGGTCGGTCCTCAGTACTTGCGATTGGGAAACTCTTTGGCGGCGACTTCCATCGGGAAGATGCCTTCTTCCGTGACGATGCGCTTGGGCAGCGTCTTGCCGGCCTTGATGTCCTTCACCGCGCTCATGAGCTGCGGCCCGAGCAGGGGGCTGCATTCCACCGACACGTTGAGCTTGCCGGCGATCATGGCTTCGAAGGCGCCCTTCACTCCGTCGATCGAGATGATGGTGATGTCCTTCGCGGGCTTCATGCCGGCCTCTTCGATGGCCTGGATCGCGCCGATGGCCATGTCGTCGTTGTGCGCGTAGAGCACGTTGATCTTCTTGCCCTCGGCCTTGAGGAAGGCTTCCATCACCTCCTTGCCCTTGGCGCGCGTGAAGTCGCCGGTCTGCGAGCGGGTGATCTTGAACTTCGGGTCGGCCTTGATGATTTCCTCGAAGCCCTTCTTGCGGTCGATGGCCGGCGCCGAGCCCACGGTGCCCTGCAGCTCGACGATGTTCACCTCGCCCTTCTGGTCCTTCATCTTCTCGACCAGCCAGCGGCCGGCCTTGCGGCCTTCCTCGGTGAAGTCGGAGCCCATGAAGGTCACGTAGAGCGAGTCGTCCTTGGTGTTCACGGAGCGGTCGGTCAGCACGACCGGGATCTTCGCGGCCTTGGCTTCGCGCAGCACGGTTTCCCAGCCCGACTCGACCACGGGCGAGAACGCGATCACGTCGACCTTCTGCGCGATGTACGAGCGGATGGCCTTGATCTGGTTCTCCTGCTTCTGCTGCGCGTCGGAGAACTTCAGTTCGATGCCCGCCTCCTTGGCCGAGGACTTGATCGACTCGGTGTTGGCGGTGCGCCATTCGCTCTCGGCGCCCACCTGCGCGAAGCCGAGCACGAGTTTCTTCTGCGCGAGGGCGGACACGGGCAGCATGCTGCCCAGGGCTGCGGCGGCGAGCGCGGTGTTGAGGGTGCGGCGATTCATGGTCATGGTTGTCTCCTTCTTGATGCGTCTGTGATGTGTTCGGTCAGGCCAGCATGTAGCCGGTCTTCACCGTCGTGTAGAACTCCGCGGCGTGGCGCCCTTGTTCGCGCGGCCCGTAGCCCGACCCCTTGCGGCCGCCGAAGGGCACATGAAAGTCCACCCCCGCGGTCGGCAGATTGACCATCGTCATGCCGACCACGGCATGGCGCCTGAAGTGCATCGCGTGCTTGAGCGAGTTGGTGCAGATGCCCGCGCACAGGCCGAAGGGCGTGTCGTTGCACAGCGCGAGCGCTTCGTCGTAATCGGCGGCGCGCAGCACGCAGGCCAGCGGCCCGAAGATTTCTTCGCGCGCAATGCGGTGTTCGGGTTGGGCCAGGAAGAGCGCGGGGCTCATGTAGTGGCCCGCGGTGGCGCGCTGCAGCGCTTCGCCGCCCCACACATGCTCCGCGCCCTCTTCGCGCGCGATGTCGATCCACGCGAGGTTCTGCGCCAGCCGCTCTTCGTCGGCGACGGGGCCGATGTCGATGCCGCGTTCCAGCGCGTGACCGATCTTCAGTGTCTTCAGGCGCTGGCGCAGCTGCGCCACGAAGGCGTCGTGCACGGCGGCTTCGACGATGAGGCGGCTCGATGCGGTGCAGCGCTGGCCGTTGGAAAAGTAGGCGCCCTGCACCGCGCAGTCGACGGCGCGGTCCAGGTCGGCGTCGGCCAGCACCACGAGCGCGTTCTTGCCGCCCATCTCCAGCTGCACCTTGGCGCGCCGTGCGGCGGCGGCCTGCAGCACGCGTTCACCGTTGGCGGCCGAGCCGGTGAAGCTCAGCGCATCGACCAGCGGGCTGTCGACCAGCGCCTGGCCCGCTTCGCGCCCGCTGCCCATCACGAGGTTGAACACGCCGGCCGGCAGCGTGGCGCGGCCGATGATGTCGGTGAGCGCCCAGCCGCAGGCCGGCACCAGCTCGGCCGGCTTGAAGACCACGCTGTTGCCGTGTGCCAGCGCCGCGGCAATCTTCGAGGCCGGCACGGCGAAGGGCGTGTTCCACGGCGTGATGAGGCCCACCACGCCGACCGGCTCGCGCGTGACGTCGACCTGCACGCCGGCGCGCACCGAGGCCACGTTCTCGCCACCACCGCCGCGCAGGGCCTCGCCCGCGAAGAACTTGAAGATCTGGCCGGCGCGCGCCACCTCGGCCACGGCCTCGGGCAGGGTCTTGCCGACCTCGCGCGCCAGCAGCAGGCCCAGCTCGTCCTTGCGGGCCAGCAGCTCGGCGCCGATGCGGTCGAGCACGTCGGCGCGCCGCTGCGGCGTGCTGTGGCTCCAGTGCACGAAGGCCTCGCTGGCCGCGCGGATCGCCAGCTCGACCTGGCGCCGGTCGGCACGTGCGTACTCGGCCACCACTTCGCTGGTGTCCGATGGATTGACGCTGACACCGGTGGTCGCGCTGGTTTCCCAGCGGCCGTTGATGTACTGGCGCACGCTCTGCCGAAGCTCGCCGTGGATCACCGTGGCGTTGCCTTGTCTCTGTTGTTATGGGACTGGGGCGGAAGTCTAGAAACGATTTCGATATCGATCCAATCGTTTTTTAGACAAAATGCATATCAATCGGTGGATTCTGGAAAACCCCGTCAGACCTTCGTTCGCAGCCTCTTCATGAACACCTACAACCACTGGTTCATCCGCGCCCGCCTCAAGACCCGCCAGCTGCTGTTGCTGGTGGCGCTGGCCGAGGAAGGCAACATCCACCGCGCGGCGCAGGTGCTCAACATGACGCAGCCCGCCGCGTCGAAACTGCTGAAGGACCTGGAAGACGTGCTCGAGGTGCCGCTGTTCGAGCGCCTGCCGCGCGGCATGCGCCCGACCTGGTACGGCGAGACCATGATTCGCCACGCCCGCGTGGCACTGGCCAGCCTGAACCAGGCGCACGACGAGCTCACCGCGTTGAAGGCCGGGCGCCTCGGCCAGGTGAACGTGGGCGCCATCACCGCGCCGGGCCTCACGCTGATGCCGCCGGCCGTGGCGATGGTCAAGCGCGAGCAGCCCGACCTGCGCGTGTCACTGGAGATCGAGACCAGCCCGGTGCTGCTCGAGCGGCTCGAGCAGGGCAAGCTCGACATCCTCGTGGCGCGGCTGTTCGCCGAGCACGACAAGTCGCAGCTGCGCTACGAGGCGCTCACCGAGGAGCCCGTGTGCGCGCTGGTGCGCCCCGGCCATCCGCTGCTGGGCGTGAGCGGCCTCACGCTGCGCGACGTGGTGGGCGCCGGCTGGATCGTGCCGCCCGCGGGCAGCGTGCTGCGCCACCGCTTCGAGCTGATGTTCCAGGAGGAAGGCCTGGCGCCGCCGGGCAACATCATCGAGAGCCCGGCGCTGCTGTTCATCACGCGCATGCTGCAGCAAAGCGACATGGTCGCGGTGCTGGCGACCGACGTGGCGCGCTACTACGCGGCGCACGGCATCGTGTCGCTGCTGCCGCTGGACATGCCCTGCCACATGGACGCCTTCGGCATCATCACGCGCACCGACCGGCTGCTGTCACCGGCCGCGAAGGTGATGATGAAGGCCTTGAAAACGGCGAGCATGAGCGTCTACGGACGCAAGCTCGAGATGGACTGATCAGGTCCAACCGGCGTCGACGGTGAACTCCTGCGCCGTGCACATCTTCGCGTCGTCCGAAGCCAGGAACAGCACCATGCGCGCGATGTCTTCCGGCATCAGCTTGTCGGGCAGGCACTGGTTGCGGTGCAGCGCTTTCTCGCCCTCCTCGTCGAGCCACAGCGCCACCTGCCGCTCGGTCATCACCCAGCCGGGCGACACGGTGTTGATGCGGATGCGATCGCGGCCCAGCTCCACCGCGAGCCCGCGCGTGAGGCCGTTCACCGACGACTTGGCGATCGCGTAGCAGGGGTAGCCCGAGCCCTTGGTCTGCCAGCCCGTGGAGCCGAGGTTGATCACCGAGCCGAAGCCCAGGCGCTTCATGCCCGGCACCACCGACTGGATCGCGAACAGCGCGGGCCGCTCGTTGATGGCCATGCGGTTGTCGTAGTAGTCGGGCGTGACCGATGCGAGCGTGTGGCGGTCGTCGCTGGCCACGTTGTTGACCAGCACCGCGAAGTCGCCGAGCTCGGCGGCCGCGTCGGCCATGGCCTGCTGCAGCGCGCCGATGTCGCGCACGTCGCAGGCGCGCCACCACGGCGCGGCGTGGCCGGCCCCGGCGATCTGCGCGGCGAGTGCCGCGCTGGCAGCTTCCGCGATGTCGACAAAGGCCACGCGCGCGCCCTGCGCCGCGAACGCAGCGACGATGGCCGCGCCGATGCCGCTGCCGCCGCCGGTGACGAACACGGTGCGGCCCTTCAGGCTGGGATGGATGGAAAGCTGGGGGAAATTCAAGGACAAGGTCTCCAGGGGGCATCTCATGACATTGCAAAATACATATCAATTGATGCAGTTATTTTCAATTTCTATTATCAATATGCCTTGATACGATCCGCCGCGTCAAGGCGACATGACCTACAGAAAGAACAAATGAACATGCAAGAGACAAGCGCCCCTTCTTCGCCGCTCGCAGCGCCCCGCGTGCTCGGCACCCCCGAATGCCTCTGGCCGGCCGCCGCCGACCTCGGCGAAGGCACGCTGTGGTCGGTGCGCGAGCAGGCGCTGTACTGGATCGACATCCTGCAGCCGCGCCTGTTCCGCTACGACCCGGCCACGGGCGCGCAACGCACCTGGCACTTCGACGAAGAGATCACCGCGATTTCCGAGCGCGCGTCGGCGCCGGGCCTGTTCCTCACGCTGCGCCGCGGCTTCGCGCTGTTCGACACCACCGCGCCCGGCGACACCGCGAAGCCGCGCTACCTGCACCAGCCCGAGCCCGAGCGCATCAACAACCGCTTCAACGACGGCAAGTGCGACAGCCGCGGCCGCTTCTGGGCCGGCAGCATGGACTTCGACTGCAAGGCGCCCACCGGCGCGCTCTACCGCTTCGACGCCGACGGCCACTGCACGCGGCACGACGACGGCTTCGAGGTGACCAATGGGCCGACGTGGTCGGGCGACGGCCGCACCATGTACTTCAACAACACGGCGATCAACACGATGTACGCCTACGACTTCGACATGGACGCCGGCGCGGTGTCGAACAAGCGCGTGTGGCACCGCTTCCCGAAGGGCGACGGCCTGCCCGACGGCATGACCACCGACGCGGCCGGCCGCCTGTGGATCGCGCACTGGGACGGCGCCTGCGTCACCTGCCACGACCCGGTGAGCGCCGCCGAGCTGTGCCGCATCGCACTGCCCGCGAGCAACGTGACCGACTGCGCCTTCGGCGGCGCGGACCTGCAGACGCTCTACATCACGACGGCGCGCAACAGCCGCACCGAAGCACAGCTGAAGAGCGAGCCGCTGGCCGGTGGGCTCTTCTCGGTGCGCATCGACAGCCCGGGCGTGCCGGCGGCACTGTTCGCGGGCTAGGCCGCCCCGGGTCCCTCGCGCGGCTGCAGCGACGGCAGGTGCGCCGCCGCGAAATCGGCGAACAGCCGGGCTCGCGCGAAGCTGCCACGGGATGAGGGCCACACCGCGTGGACCGGAATCCTCGGCGACTCGAACTCGGTCAGCACCAGTTCGGCCTGCCCGCTGTCGAGCAGGTCGCGTATCTGCCACAGCGGCGTGAAGAACAAGCCCAGCCCGCTCAGCACGGCCGCATAGATCGCGGCGGTGTTGTCGGCCCGGAAGCGCCCCGTCACCTTGACGCGCTGCAGCGTGCCGTCGACCGTGAAGGGCCAGTGCGCGTCGCTGCCGTGCGTGGTGCGCACCACGCACTGGTGGTCAGCCAGGTCTTCGGGGCGCTGCGGCCGCCCGTGCCGCGCGAAGTACGCCGGCGAGCCGAACACCACCAGCCGCAGCTCGCCGAGCGGCTTGGCCGCCAGTTCGGAATCGGGCAGCTCGCCGATGCGGATGGCCAGGTCCAGCTCGCCTTCGATCAGGTCCACGAAACGGTCGGAGGCCGTGAGCTCGACCTCCATGTCCGGGTAGCGCTGCATGAACGCGCCGATCAGCGGCACCACGAAGGCCGGCGCGAACTGCACCGGCGCGGCCACGCGCAGCAGGCCCCGCGGCGAGTCGAGCTGGCTGCTGGCCTCGACGGCCGCCGCATCGAACTCCGCCAGCGCGGCCCGCACGCGGCGGTGGTAGGCCAACCCCACTTCGGTGACCGACGACTGCCGCGTCGTGCGGCGAAGGAGCTGCACGCCCAGGCTGCGCTCGAGCACGCTCAGCGAGCGGCTGATGGACTGCACCGAGCGCCCCAGTTGCCGGGCCGCCGCGCTCTGGCTGCCGTGGTCGACGATGGCCACGAAGGCCCGGATGTCCTGAATCTGGTCCATGGATTCTCTCGGTCTGGATGAAGGTCTATGGCGGCGCGCGTGGCTTCCCGATGGCGCCTGCCGTTCGTATCTTCGAGGCCTCGCGGTCGCAGGCCGCATTGCCACAAACGAAGGAATCATTCCATGAAACAACGACACAGACCCACCGTGCGGGTGGTCAGCGCTGACAACGCAGAGGGGCTGCAACCTCGTCCGCGTACCTTGAACCCCTCCATCCAGGAGCTTGCCCAATCATGAGCACAAGAAAACTGCCGGCCCGCTATGCGGGCATCGCCATGCCCTTCCTGCTGTCGATCTTCATGTCGTGCATCGTGGCGGGCATCTCCACGCTCAAGAGCGTGGGGCTGGCCTCGGGCCTGTTCCAGATGTGGATGGCCGCATGGGGCGTGTCGTGGCTGGCCGCGTTTCCCTCGCTGCTCGTGGTGCTGCCGGTGGTGCGCCGGATCGTCGCGGCGACGGTGCAGAGCCCGCAGCGCTGATCCGTGGTCAGCCGATGCCGAAGCGGTGCTCGGTCGTGCTGGCGAACACCTCGCCGGGGCGCAGCACGGTCGACGCGAACTCCTGCCTGTTCGGCGCATCGGGAAAGTGCTGCGTCTCCAGGCACAGGCCGTCGCCCTGGCGCAGGCTCGCGCCCGCGCTGCCGAGCAGGCTGCCGTCGAGGAAGTTGCCCGAGTAGAACTGCACGCCGGGCTCGGTGGTGTGCACGTCCATCACACGGCCCGAGGCTTCGTGGGCGAGGCGTGCGGCCAGGGCCAGCCCGGTACCGCTGCGATCGCCGTCGAGAACCCAGTTGTGGTCGTAGCCGTGCGCGCGCAGCAGCTGCTCGTGCCCATCGCGGATGCGATCGCCGATGCGCGTCGGCGTGCGGAAATCGAAAGGCGTGCCGGCCACCTCGCCCAGCCCGAGCGGAATGAGCGTGGCATCCACCGGGCAGTAGCGGCTCGCGGGCAGCGTCAGCACATGGTCCATCACCGAACCGCTGCCGGCGAGGTTGAAGTAGTCGTGGTGGCTCAGGTTGAGCACCGTGGGCCGGTCGGTGGTGGCGCGGTAGTCGATGCGCCAGGTGTTGGCCGTGGCGCCCAAGGTGTAGCGCACCGTCAGCTGCACCTCGCCGGGGTAGCCTTCTTCGCCGTCGGCGCTGGTGTAGCGCAGTTCGAGGGCGAGTTCGTGAGGCACCGGCACGATCTCCCAGTAGCGCTTGCCGAAGCCCGTGGCGCCGCCGTGCAGCGTGTTCACGCCGTCGTTCAGGCCCAGCTGGTGAGCGGTGCCATCGAGCGTGAAGCGGCCCGCCGCGATGCGGTTCGCGTAGCGGCCGACGATGGTGCCGAAGTGCGGGTGCGGCTTCAGGTAGTCATCGAGCGACGGCAAGCCCAGCACCACGTTGGCACTGCGCCCCTGCCGGTCGGGCACGTGCAGCGCGGTGACGATGCCGCCGAGGTGGATGGCGCTCAGGCGCAGGCCGTGGCCGTTGTCGAGCGTGTATTCAGTGACGGGCCGGCCGTCGGGCATGGCGCCGAAGGGGCGCGAAGTGAGGGCTTCGGTCATCGGGCTTGCGACTGCAGCGCCTCGCGCGCGCACTGCGATGCGGTGCGCAGGCCGATGCGGTCTTTCAGGTCGTGGAAGGTCGGCGGCTCGGCGTCGTGCGTCATCACCTCGACGCGGTGGCCCGCCTTGCCCACCGCGTCGGCAAAGCGCTGCTGCAGCGCGAACGGCGTGTTGCGGTCGTCGGGGTTGCCGATGAGCACGATGCGCCGCTGCGGGTCGCGCGGGATGCCGGCCACATGGTCCAGCGGGTCGTAGACCTGCATGCTGCCCGTGGTGTCGGTGCGCCCGTTCTTCGAGCGGCCGAGCAGCCGCGCGCGCTCCAGCAGGTCGAACGCGCCTGACGTGAGCACCGCGCAGGCCACGCGCGTGCGCCCGAGCGTGAGCAGCGCGGCGCCGGCCGTGGCGCCGCCGCTGTGACCGAAGAGCACCACGCGCTGCAGCCGGTGGCGCTGCATCAGCGCTTCGAGCGCCGCATCGAGCGCATGGAACTCCACCGCCTCGCGCCGCTGGCGGTGGTCGCCCGACGAGCCGTAGGTGCCGGGGCGCGCCATGAAGATCCACGGCATGCCCGCGCGGTCGCTCGCGGCCTGCGCGTCGAGCGTGCGCAGCGGTTCGGTGTTGCCGGGAATGCGCGTGGGCGACAGGTTCATCACGCTGTCGCGGTCGCCCGAGAACTGCACGATGGCGATGCGCGCGTCGTCGATGTCGCGGCTGGCGAAGTAGCGGATGCACGACGGCCCCTCGACCGCCTGCACCCAGAGAAAGCCCGGGCGGTCGGGGCAGTTGGCGCGCACGGCGGGCTGGTTCCAGTGCAGCAGTGCGCCCTCGGCCGACGCGGAGGCCGCCGGCTCGCGCGGCGCTGCGGCCTTCGGCGCATCGACACGCTGCGCGCAGGCCGTCTGCACGAGGGCAAGGAGCACACAGGCCAGGCGCGCGCGCGGGTTCATAGCTTCTGCAGCAGTTCGGAGATGAGGCCGAAGTCGGACTGCTGGCGGTCGCCCTTCACCAGCACCAGGTCGCCGTCGCGCAGGAATTCGCCGAGGTAGCCGGTGAGCTGCGCGGCGTCTTCGAAGTGCGGGCCGAGCAGCTCGGCCGGCAACTCCTCGCGCAGCCAGCGCATCTCGGCGCCGTGCGTCACGAGGTGCTGGATGCCCGAGGCCAGCAGCGGCGCGGCCAGGCTGCGGTGCATGGCTTCGGCTTCCTTGTCGAGGTTGATGATGCGCCCGAGCACGCCGATCTTGCGCGTCACCGGCCCGTGCGCCGCATGCTGGCAGGTGCGCACGAACTCCATCGCGTTGCGCATCGACATGACCTCGGCGTTCCAGCTGTCGTCGATGAGCGTCGCCTGCACGCCGCCCTGCGTGCGCAGCGGGCGCAGCTGCATCACCGAGGCCGGCAGGCGCACGAAAGGCATGCGCGCGCACGCGGCCTCGGCATCGAAGCCCAGCGCCAGCAGCGCCGCAAAGGCCAGCGCCGAATTGCGCACCAGTCCGGCGCTCGCGATCGGGAACAGGTACTCGACCGTGCGCCCCGGCAGCGCGATGCGCACACGGCAGCCGCCGTCGGGCTCGGGCCGGGTGTCGACAATGCGGATGTTGGCGTCGGGGCTGCTGCCCACCACCCAGATGGCGCCTGCCGTGCGCGCGGCCGACCGCACCACCTGCATCAGGCAGGGGATGTGGTCGGGCACGATGGCCACGCCGCCGGGCTCCAGGCCCAGGAAGATGCGTGACTTGAACTCGGCCGTCTGCTCGAGCGTGGCGGTCTGGCGGGTCTGCGACAGGCCGATCTCGGTGAGGATGGTCACGTGCGGGCGCGCCACGAGCGAGATCGGGCCGCGGTCCATCCACAGCGAACTCTGCGCCATCTCGAGCACGCACACGTCGGCGTCGGCCGCGAGGTTGGCCAGCATCGCCGGCACGCCGACGCGCGAGTTGTAGTTGTCGATGGTGGTGTGCACGCGCGCCGCCTCGGGCAGCAGGTCGCGCAGCATGGCGATGGTGGACGACTTGCCGACGGTGCCGGTCACGCCCACCACGCGCCCCTTGAAGCGCGCACGTGCGGCCACGCCCAGGTCGATCATGGCGCGGATCGGGTCGTCCACCAGCAGCAGCGGGAACGACGGGTCGAGCCCGTCCACCGGGTGCGCGACCACGGCGCCCGCGAGCGCGTGCTGCAGCACGGGCACGTCTTCATGGCGGTCGGGGTTGTCGCTGCGCGGCTTGCTGTAGTTCTCGTGTTTGGCGAGCGTGCGGTAGTCCGATGCGATGAACAGCGCCGGCTTCGGCAGCCGCGCCATGTGCGCCGGCCCGCGCACCACCGCGTTGACGAACCAGCCATCGGGCGGCGGCACCAGCCACTGCCCGCCGGTGACGCGCTGCAATTCGTCGGCGGTCCACACGGG
>NZ_BCUS01000116.1 GCF_001591345.1 Variovorax boronicumulans NBRC 103145
GCGCTCACGGCCATCGGCATGGGCGGCCTGCCGGTCGACGCCGGCCCGCCCAACCTCGTCGCCGTGCTCGACACGCCGCGCGGCCCCGTCACCCTCGAATCGCAAGGACTCTGACTTTCATGCTCACCCTGACCGAAATCGCCTGGTTCGCCCTCGCCTCGCTGCTGCTGGCGCTCACGCCGGGGCCGAACATGATCTATTGCGTGTCGCGCACGCTGATCCAGGGCCGCCGTGCGGGGCTCATCTCGCTGGGCGGCGTGCTGATGGCCTTCCTGGTGCACCTGTTCGCCGCGGCGCTGGGCCTCACGGCGCTGCTGCTGGCGGTGCCGGTCGCGTTCGACGCGATCCGCTTCGCCGGTGCGGCCTACCTGATGTGGCTCGCGTGGCAGGCGGTCAAGCCCGGCGGCAACGCGCCCTTCGAGGCCCGCGCGCTGCCGGCCGATCCGCCAGCCAAGCTGTTTCGCATGGGCTTTCTCACGAACCTGCTGAACCCGAAGGTGGCGATGTTCTACCTGTCGTTCTTCCCGCAGTTCATCCATCCCGAGCGCGGCTCGGTGCTGCTGCAGAGCCTGCAGCTGGGCATGGCGCAGATGGCGAGCAGCGCGCTGGTCAACACCGTGATGATCGTCGGCGCCGCGAGCATCACGGCCGTGCTGTCGCAAAGCGCGGGCTGGCTGCGCGCGCAGCGCTACATCATGGGCAGCGTGCTGGCCGCGCTGGCCGTGCGCGTGGCGCTCACCGAACGCAAGTAAGCAACCCGAAGGACGTCGATGCGATTCACCCGCGAAGAGATCGAAGCCGCGCAGCGCACCGTGCATGCGGCCATGCCGCCCACGCCCCAGTACACCTGGCCGCAGCTGTCGCAGCGCCTGGGCGCCACGGTCTGGGCCAAGCACGAAAACCACACGCCGGTCGGCGCCTTCAAGATCCGCGGCGGCCTGACCTACTTCGAGACCCTCGCGCGCGAGCAGCCCGCCGTGCGCCACGTGATCAGCGCCACGCGCGGCAACCACGGCCAGTCGGTCGGCTTCGCCTCGCAGCGCCACGGGCTGGCCGCGACCATCGTGGTGCCGCACGGCAATTCGCGCGAGAAAAACGCGGCGATGCGCGCGCTCGGCGTGACGCTGGTCGAGCACGGCGACGACTTTCAGGCCGCGGCCGAACATGCGGCGGTGCTGGCCGAGCGCGACGCGCTGCACCGCGTTCCCTCGTTCCATCGCGAGCTGGTGCGCGGCGTGTCGACCGCGTATGTCGAGTTCTTCAGCGCATTGAAAGCTTCACCGCCCGACGTGCTGTTCGTGCCCATCGGCCTGGGCTCCGGCTTTGCCGGTGCAGCGGCGGCGCGCGCGCATTGCGGCGTGTCGACGAAGCTCATCGGCGTGGTGTCGGCGCATGCCACGGCCTACCGCGATTCCTTCCGCGCGCGCCGCGCCATCGAATCGCCCGTCACGACACGGCTGGCCGACGGCATGGCCTGCCGCACGCCGGTGCCCGAGTCGCTGGAGGTGATCCTGCGCGAGGCCGACGACGTGATCACCGTGACCGACGACGAGGTGGCCGAAGCCATGCGCGTGCTCTTCAGCGACACGCACAACGTGGCGGAAGGTGCGGGCGCGGCTGCCTTGGCGGGGGCGCTTCAGCAGAAGGAACGCTGGCGCGGGAAGACGGTGGGCGTCGCGTTGAGCGGCGGCAATGTCGATGCCGACATGTTCGCCGGCGTGCTGGGGGGCAGCGCCTGATCCGCTCTCAGGGCAGCGGCCCTGTGTTCGCCGTGCTCAGCGGCAACTGGGACACCTCGGCCAGCAGCAGCGCCAACTGCTGCGCGGCCGCATCGATCACCGCCTGACCCTTCGCGGCCGTGGCCGCCGCGGCATTGCCGGCCGCCCCCTGCGCGTTGTAGTCCTCCATGGCCCAGCCGAGCTTGGCGCTCTTGCCGTTGCCGAGGATCGCGCAGTCGGCCGCGCGCTGCTCCGAGGTGGAGCTGAAATCCTTCGCCTCGTCCATGCGCACCAGTGCGGGCGTCAGCGCCAGCATCATCGAGGTCTCGATCTCGCCCGCGTGCACGCCGAAGCGGTGCTCCCGGGCGCTGAACTGCGCGTTCGCATCGCCCAGCGGCAGGTTGAACCAGCTCACGCTGTAGACGATCAGCCCGTGCGCGGCGCGCAGTTCGCGCGCCACGATGTCCATCGCGCCCACATGGCCGCCGTGGGCGTTGAACAGCACCAGCTTCTTCACGCCGGCGCGCGCCACGCCCGCGCCGATCTCGTTCCACATGCGGATCAGCGTCTCGGCCGAGAAGGTGAGCGTGCCCGCGAAGCGCGCGTGCTCGGGGCTCAGGCCGATCTGCTGGGTCGGCAGGAACAGCGCCGGCAGTTCCGGCGGCAGCAGCGGCAGCGCCGCGGCCACGATGCCGTCGGCCAGCACGGTGTCCACGCCCAGCGGCAGGTGCGGGCCGTGCTGCTCGGTCGCGCCCAGCGGCAGCACCGCCACCGTGGTCGCCGCGTCGAGCGCGGCGAAGTCGCGCGTCGTCAACTGGGACCAGAAACGGGGCCAACGGGGCGAAGAGACCGGAAGTGCGTTCATGCCGCGATCTTAGGACGGGGCCATGGGCGGCGCATGGGGCAACACTTTCATACAACTTGCCAACATCGGATGAATTGATCGCGAATCTGTTCACGATTAGTTCTCATCTTTCCCGATGTTCGGTCCTATTGTTTACAAATTGGCCTAGAGTCCCTTTTCACGAACTTTCCGCCACGGCTTGTCACGGCCCAGGAGAGTTCACGCAAAAGGGAGTAGCGTGTCCATCCATCCACAAAAAAATGGAGGCACCGTCGTTGCCGGGCGCAAAGTCGCGCCCTTCAAGGCATTGCCTCACCATCTCGCACGAGCCGTGCGAGGTTTGCCGCCGATCGTGTGCGTGCTGGTCTTCGGAAGCAGCACCGCGTACGCGGAATCCACTGTCGCGCCCTCGCCGGCCGCCCCCCTGGGCAGCGCGCTGGCGTATGACGCCTCGCAGCACGACGCCCTCATCGTCGCGCGCCGCGCCGGCCGCATCGCACCGGCCCAAGCCCTGCAGCAGCTGCGCCAATGGCTGGCGGCGCCCCTGGCCGACGAGCAGCGCCGGCGCGTGGCGTCCGACGCCATCGCGATCGCGGTGGCCGACGGCCAGTTCGCCGACGCGGTGGCCGTGGGCCGCCAGGTGCCGCCGAGCGAGCTGGGCGATTACGCGCTCGGCCCGCTGGCCGGTGCCGCGCGGCGCACGGGCGACATCGCCCTGCAAGGCGACACCGTCAAGGTCTGGCGCGCGCGCCAGCCGGCCGCCCGCGAACCGCGCATCCACCAAGCCTTCTGGCGGCTGGCCAGCGGCAACACGGCGGGCGCGCAAACCCTCTACCGCGCGCTGGCCCAGCCCGCGCCCACCGAGGTTGCCGACCGCGTCGCGCTGCTCGACCTGCGCGCCGCGCTGGCGCGTGCCCAGGGCCAGCCCTTCCAGGCGCTCACGGCCTACGGCGAGATCTCCGCACTGCAGCCCCAGCGCCGCGATGCACAGCGCGACGCCGACTTCCTGCTGGCCGAGTACGGCGGCGCCACGGCCGCGTTCGAGGACGCGCAGGCGGCTGAACGCAAGCAGCCCGGCAGCCTCGCGCCGCTGACGCTCGCGCTGCTCGAACAGCAGGCGCTGGCGCAGCAGCTGCGCTGGGCCGTGAAGGCGCGCGACCAGCGCCTGGGCGCGGCGCGCGTCACCGACCTCGACAAGGTGCTGGCCGCCCAGAATGCCGCGCTGGCCCGGATCGACGCCGCGCTCGTGCAGCCCGCCCCGCAAGACGCCGACACCTGGCGCACGCTGCGCATGCGGCTGCAGTCCGACCGCATGATGGCGCTGCTGGAGCGCGGCCGCCCCGCCGACACCATCGCGCTGTACGACAGCCTGCGTGCCGACGGCACCGCGCTGCCGCCCTACGCGCTGGGCACCGCCGCCCGCGCGCTGGCGCAGGAGCGCCGCTCGGCCGATGCCGTGCCGCTGTTCGAGAAGGCGGTCGTCGACCTGCCGATGCCCGACAGCCTGCACTTCGGCCTGGTCTACGCCTACCTGGACACCGGCCGCTTCGACGACGCCGAGGCGCTGCTCCAGCGCATCGAAAGCGCCACGCCCGTGCTGATGCGGCTGGCGCCGGAAGCCGGCCGCCCCAACGACCAGTTCTCCGAAGTGAGCGGCCTGGGCGCGCTGTTGCAGCTGTACGGCGACCGCCCGAAGATCGCGCAGCCGCGCTTCAACACGCTCACGCAGGAAGCCCCGCTCAACGCGGGCTACGCCTACGGCGCCGCGCTCACCGAGCGGCTGCGCGAGCACCCCGAGGCGGCCGTGGCGCGCTTCGAGGCGCTGAGCGCCGACCACCCCGACGACCTGAGCGTGCGCACCGGCCATGTCGAGGCGCTGCTCGACGCCGACGAGTTCCGCGCCGCGCGGCTGCGCGCCGAGGCGCTCGAGGCCGACGCGCCCGACGCCGCCGAGGTGCGAGAGATGGCGCGCAAGCGCCGCTCGCTGGTCGGCCCGCAGCTCGAGATCGATGCCGAAGGTTCGCGCGGCGGCGGCACGCTGGCCAGCCGCGAATGGCGCGTCGACAGCCGGCTCAGCTCCGGCCTCATCGGCGACGCATGGCGCGTGTTCTACGCGCAGACGCTGGGCCGCGGCTACACCTCCGAAGGCACGGCCCAGTGGGCGCGCGGCGGCCTCGGCGCGAGCTGGCAGCAAGGCCGCTGGCTGGCCGAAGGCGTGCTGCAGCATGCGAACAGCGGGCGCTACCGCAACAGCGTGGCCGGCCGCGTCGACTACCGCGCCAGCGATGCCTGGCGCCTGTCGGCCACCTACGACGGCGACAGCAAGGAGCTACCCTGGAAGGCCCGCGCCGTGCCCTTCGGCGCGCAGGCTATCGGCGCGCGCGAGTTCGGCGCCAGCGCGGCCTACGTCGTCAACGAGTCGCGCCGCTTCGACCTGCAATGGCGCCGGCTCGACTTCAGCGACGGCAACCTGCGCGACGGCCTCGACTTCGGTTGGCGCGAGCGCTGGGTCAGCACGCCGCGCTTCCAGATCGAGACGCGGCTGGGCGTCGATGCCAGCCGCAGCCGCCTGCAGGACGTGCGCTACTTCAGCCCCTCGCGCGACGCCAGCGCGCAACTGTCGGTGCGCGGCCAGTGGCTCACCTGGAAAAGCGACGACCGCCAGTTCTTCCAGGTGCTGGAGCTCGGCGGCGGCAGCTACCAGCAGGCCGGCTTCGGCAGCGGCCCGCTGTGGAACCTGCGCTACGAGCACCGCTGGGCCCTGGGCCAGAAGCTCACGCTGCGCTACGGCCTGACCTTCGGCAGCCACCCCTACGACGGCGTGCGCGAAAAACAGCGCGGCGTGTTCCTGAACCTTTCGATGCCCCTGCAGTGATGTCCGTGATGCAAGCCCCCACCTTCTTCCTCCGGCTGCGCGCGGCCCTGCTCGGGTTGCTGCTGGCGACGGCGTTGCCTGTACTGGCGGCGCCGGTGCTGCCCGCCGACCCCGACAACGGCGTCGACTTCCGCGTAATCTCGTTCCACGACGTGCGCCCCAACGTGCGCGCCAGCTTCGAGACCTCGCCCGACGAAACCGCCATCGACGAGCGCACGCTCGCCGAAGTGTTCGCCTGGCTGCGCCACAGCGGCTACCACCCGGTCAGCCTGCAGCAGATCATCGATGCGCGCAACGGCGGCAAGCCGCTGCCCTCGCAGCCCGTGCTGCTGACCTTCGACGACGGCTACCGCAGTGCCTACACGCACGTGTTCCCGCTGCTCCAACGCTTCAACTACCCGGCGCTGTTCGCGCTCGTGACGAGCTGGCTCGAGGTGCCCGAAGGCCAGCCCGTGCACTGGGGCGACAAGCCCGCGCCGCGCGAGAACTTCCTGCTGTGGCGCGAAGCCGCCGAGATGGCGCGCTCGCCGCTGGTCGAGTTCGCCAGCCACACCGACGCAATGCACACCGGCATCCAGGCCAACCCGCAAGGCAACATGCTGCCCGCCGCGGCCACGCACCGCTACGACCCGGCCACCGGCCGCTACGAGGACGACGCCGCCTACCTGCGCCGCATCGAGACCGACCTGCGCCGCAGCCGCGAGCTGATCGAAAAGCGCACCGGCGCCAAGGTGCGCGCCACCGTGTGGCCCTACGGCGCCTACAACACGCCCGCGCTGGAAGCCTCGGCGCGCGTGGGCATGCCGATCACCTTCACGCTCGACGACGGCGCGAACACGAAGGAGATTCCGCTCAACCGCATCCGCCGCGCGCTGGCCGCCTACGACAACGAGGCGCCCGACTACGTGCAGATGCTGCGCAGCCCGGTGGGCGGCGAGGTGCGCCCGATCAACCGCGTGATGCACGTCGACCTGGACTACGTGTACGACGCCGACCCGGCCCAGCAGGAGCGCAACCTCTCGGCACTCATCGAGCGCGTGGCCGCCGTGCGCCCGCGCTCGGTGTTCCTGCAGGCCTATGCCGACCCCGACGGCGACGGCGTGGCCGACGCGCTGTACTTTCCCAACCGCCACCTGCCGATGCGTGCCGACCTGTTCGCCCGCGCCGCCTGGCAGCTGCGCAGCCGCACCGGCGTGAAGGTCTACGCGTGGATGCCCGTCACCGCCTACCGGCTGCCGGCGTCGAACCCGCTGGCCACGCACACGGTGCGCACGCTCACGGGCGACGCGCCGGCCGACCGCTACCACCGGCTCTCGCCCTTCGACCCGGCCGTGCGCACGCTGGTCGGCGACCTGTACGAAGACCTGGGCCGCCACACCTTCTTCGAAGGCCTGCTGTTCCACGACGACGCCATGCTCTCGGACGACGAGGACGCCAGCCCCGCCGCGCTCGACACCTACCGCCGCTGGGGCCTGCCGGCCGACGTGGCCGCGCTGCGCGCCGACCCCGCGCTCATGGCCCGCTGGACCACCGCCAAGACCCGCCACCTGATCGAGTTCACGCACGAACTCGCGGCGCGCGTTGGCACCTGGCGCCCTGCCCTGGAAACGGCGCGCAACCTCTACGCGCGGCCGGTGCTCGAACCCGCGGCCGAGCAATGGTTTGCCCAAAACTATGAAGCCTCGCTTGCCGCCTACGACTACGTCGGCCTGATGGCCATGCCGCGCATGGAGCAGGAGGCCCGCACCCCGGCCGACAGCGACGCCTGGCTGGGCCGCCTGGCCCAGCGCGCGGCCGCCACGCCGCACGGCCTGGACCGCACCGTGTTCGAGCTGCAAGCGCGCGACTGGCGCACCGGGAAACCCGTGGCCGACGCCGAACTCACGCGCCAGTGGACCCTGCTGCAGCGTGCCGGCGTGCGCCACCTGGGCTACTACCCCGACGACTTCCTGAACAACCAGCCCTCGCTGGAGACCGTGCGCCGCGCGATCTCGGTGCGTTCGCTGCTGTCGCGCGCCCCGCGGCGCAACCACAACGCCGCCACGCTGCCGCCTGAAGGAGGGAAGCCCCGATGAACACGCTCCAGATGCTGGTGGACCTGATTCCACCGGTGCTCTTCGGCTTCGTCTTCTACTACCCGTTCTTCATGGCGTGGGTGTGGATCGCGGGCGGCCTCTCGCACGCGTGGTCGTTCGAGCGCAAGCGCGACGTCGAGGCCGACCCGCTCGAGGCCCTGCCCTCGCAGCCGCTCGTGACCGTGGTGGTGCCCTGCTTCAACGAGGCGCCGCACCTGCGCGAAGTGATCGAGCAGCTCATGCGCACGCGCTACCCGAACTACGAGGTGATCGCCGTCAACGACGGCAGCACCGACGGCACCGGCGAGCTGCTCGACGAGATGACGCTCGAATTCAGCCGCCTGCGCGTGATCCACAACGCCAGCAACCAGGGCAAGGCCGTGGGCCTGAACACCGCCTGCCAGCTGGCGCGCGGCGAGTACATCCTGGGCATCGACGGCGACGCGCTGGTCGACCCCAACGCCATCGCCTGGATGCTCAAGCGCATGCTGGCCTCGGATCGCATCGGCGCCGTCACCGGCAACCCGCGCATCCGCACGCGCACCACGCTGCTGGGGCGCATGCAGGTGGGCGAGTTCTCGTCGATCATCGGCCTCATCAAGCGCTCGCAGCAGCTCATCGGCACGCTGTTCACGGTGTCGGGCGTGCTGGCCATGTTCCGCCGCCGCGCCGTGCTCGAGGTGGGCTTCTGGAGCCCCGACGTGCTCACCGAGGACATCGACATGAGCTGGAAGCTCCAGCTCGCCGGCTGGCGCCTGCGCTTCGAGCCGCGCGCGCTGTGCTGGATCCTCATGCCCGAGACCCTGCGCGGCCTGTGGAAGCAGCGCCTGCGCTGGGCCGTCGGCGGCATCCAGACCATGCTGCGCATCACGCCGTCCATCCTGCGCCTGCGCAGCTGGCGCCTGTGGCTCATCTACAGCGAGTACATGGTGAGCGTGGTGTGGGCCTATGCGATGGCGCTGGTGCTGGTGATCAGCTTCATCCGCCCCTTTTTGCCGCACGAGTCGGCCTGGCATTCGGCGCTGTTGCCGCACTGGCAGGGCACGCTGCTGGCCATGACCTGCATCCTGCAGATGCTGCTGAGCCTGTGGATCGACCGTCGCTACGACCGCGACCTCATGCGCTATTTCGCCGGAACGATCTGGTACCCGATCGCGTTCTGGACGATCACGATGGCCACCACGGTGGTCGCCCTTCCCAACGCTCTGATGCGTCGTCGCGGCAAGCGCGCGGTGTGGACGAGCCCTGACCGAGGAGTTTCTTCCGATGCATCCTGAGAACCCGCTCTCTTCGCTGGCGCTGCACGAAGCCCCGCCGCCCCGCACCCGTTCGTGGGGCCAACCCGCGGTGGACGAACCCATCATCGATGCCGCGCGCATTCCATTGCACGCCTTCGGCAACGGCCGCTCGCCGGCGCGCACCCTGGCCATGTACCTGTGGCTGCGCGTGCTGCGCCCCGCGATCACCGTCGCGATCTGGTTCTGCGCCATCTGGTACGCCTGGCCCTACGTGATGGGCGCGCGCTCCCAGCCCGAGGTGCTTCAGCTGCTGGGCCTGTACGCCATCGTCATCGGCGTGATCCTCGCCTCGATGCTGATCATGGGCCCGCTGCGCCGCCGCCAGCACCGCAGCGAGACGCCGCCGGAAAAGGAGCAGTCGTCGCTGTTCGCGCTGGCGTCGTACATCGAAGTCGCGCCCGCGCGCCTGTCGACCTGGCAACGCACGCGCCAGCTGCTGGCGCACCACGACCACCACGGCCAGCTGCGCGACGCCACCGACAGCGCGCCGGCCGCGCTGGAAGAAGAAGCACCAGCGAAGCGCCGCAAGGCCTGACGCGCAGGGCAACCGGCGCGGCCTTTTCGGCCGCGTCGCTGCAGGGGTTTCGGGGCGGTGATTCAATCGCGCGGCGGCAGCGCCGCAGACAGATCCACCTTCTTCCAAGGACCCCGACATGGACCTCCAGCTCCAGGACCAGCACGTTCTCATCACCGGCGGCAGCAAGGGCATCGGCCTGGCCTGCGCGCTGGGTTTCCTGCGCGAAGGCGCGCGCGTGAGCCTGGTCTCGCGCGACCTGCAGAACCTGCAGCAGGGCCAGCAGTCGCTGCTCGCCGCGTTCCCGCAAGCCGAAGGCCGCGTCAGCCTGCACGCCGCCGACCTCAAGAACCCCGCCAGCGCCGTCGCCGCACTCGACGCCGCAGAACAGACGTTCGGCCCCGTCGACGTGCTCGTCAACTCGGCAGGCGCCGCGCGCCGCACCCCGCCCGACGAGCTCACGCCCGCCTCGTGGCACGACGCGATGGACGCCAAGTACTTCACCTACATCCACATGATCGACCCGGTCGTGAAGCGCATGGGCACGCGCGGTCGCGGCGCGATCGTCAATGTGATCGGCCAGGGCGGCAAGGTCGCCAGCCCCGTGCACATGGCCGGCGGCGCCGCCAACGCCGCGCTCATGCTCGTGAGCGCCGGCATGGCCGCCGCCTACGCCGCGAAAGGCGTGCGCGTGAATGCCGTGAACCCCGGCCTCACGCTGACAGCGCGGCTGCAGGAAGGCATGAAGGCCGACGCGAAGCTGCAGGGCATCGACACCGACGAGGCGCTGGAGCGCGCCACTGCACGCCTGCCGCTGGGGCGCATCGCGACGCCCGAGGAAGTCGCCAACACCGTGCTCTTCCTGGCGTCGCCGAAGGCAAGCTATGTGACCGGCGCGATCGTGGCGATGGATGGCGCCGTGACGCCGATGATCTGACGAGGGACAACAGGGGGAGCGAACGCAGTGATGCGATCCCCCCAGGCCGAGCGCAGCGACGGCCCGCCCGTTCCCCCTCCCCTCTGGCCGCGCCGAGGAGCGCAGCGTTTCGCGGATCAGGGCTCGCCCTTGTTTGAGCGAAGCGAGTTTGGGCGAGACCCCGCGAAGCGCGAGCACCGCAGGTTGCCCGCAGCGAAGCGGAGGGACGCAGACAGTGGGGTCGCCTTTTCTTTGCTTACTTTCTTTTGGCGAAGCAAAAGAAAGTGAGTCGCCCGCCGGGGCGAGTCCCGGCCCCCGAAACCAAACCCTCAGCCCAAAGCCAACAACCCCTCGAACTTCAAAGCCAGGAAATCCACAAAGCCACGAACCCGAGCCGGCACAAACCTCCCACTAGGCAACAGCGCATGCAACGGATAAGGCTCGGTATCCCAATCCGGCAGCAACCGCACAAGACGCCCTTCCCGAATGTCATTGCGCACATCCAAAGCGGACTTCAGCGAAATCCCATACCCCGCCACAGTCCACTCCCGCGCCAGCGAAGCATCATCCACACTCCGATCCCCATTCACCCGCACCTCCGTCCACTGCCCCAACTGCGCAAACCTCCACACCCGGTGCCGTCGCCCACTCCGGTTGAACGTCAGACAGTTGTGCTGCAGCAGATCCTGCGGAACCCGAGGCAAGGGATGCCGACGCAGATAGTCCGGTGAAGCCGTGAGCACCGGATTCGTCAGCGCAAACGCCCGCGCCACCAGCCGCGAATCAGCCAGCGCCCCGTAGCGCAGCGCCACGTCCACCTCGTCGCGCATCACGTCCAGCGGCCGGTCCCCGACAGACAGCGACAACTGCACCCCCGGATGCAACGCCAGGAACTCGTCGAACCACGGCAGCAAGGTGCTGCGCGTCAGGTCCGACGGCGAGGCCACCCGCAAGGTACCCACAAGTTCGCCCCGATCCGCAGTGACCAGCGACTCCCCTTCATCCAACAATTCAAAAGCACGCACCGCGTAGTCAAGCAGCGTCTGCCCCTGCGGCGTCAGCCGCATCGCCCGCGTCGACCGCTCGAACAGTCGCGCCCCCAACTGCGTCTCCAACCGCTTCAACGTCGCACTCGCCGCGGCGGGCGTGATCCCCAGCGCATGCCCCGCCGCCGTCAACGTGCCGCCACGCGCCGTCTGCACGAGCACCTGCAGGTCCGATATATTTTCAATCTTCATTTGAAAGTGTTGGTGATTCAGGCCACCTTATCAAACAGACGTTGTCATCCTACAGTCCAGCCATCGTTCCAGAAAGAAGGTCTCTTCCCATGAAAGCCGTCGGCTACCACCAGCCCCTCCCCATCGACAACCCCGAATCGCTGCAGGACATCGAGCTCCCCGCCCCCGTGCCGGGCGCGCGCGACCTGCTGGTGCGCGTGAAGGCCGTGTCGGTCAACCCGGTCGACACCAAGGTCCGTAAGAACGCCGCCCCCGAAGCCGGCCAGGCCAAGGTGCTGGGCTGGGACGCGGTCGGCACCGTCGAGGCCATCGGCAGCGGCGTGCAAAGCTTCAAGGTCGGCGACCGCGTGTACTACGCCGGCTCCATCATTCGCCCCGGTGCCAATTCGGAGCTGCACGCGGTCGACGAGCGCATCACCGCCCTCGCCCCGAAGACCCTCGACGACGCCCAGGCCGCCGCCTTGCCGCTGACCACCATCACCGCCTACGAACTGCTGTTCGACCGCCTCCAGGTGCCCAAGGACGGCGGCGAAGGCCAGACGCTGCTGATCACGGGCGGTGCCGGCGGCGTGGGCTCTATCCTCATCCAGCTCGCACGCCAGCTCACGAAGCTGCGCGTGGTCGCCACCGCCTCGCGCGCCGAAACGCGCGCATGGTGCCTGGCGCTGGGCGCGCACGTCGTCATCGACCATTCGAAGCCGCTCGCCGCCGAACTGAAGGCCGCTGGTATCGATGAAGTCGACATGGTCGCCAGCCTCACGCAGACCGACCAGCACTACGCGCAGCTCATCGAAAGCCTCAAGCCCCAGGGCCAGCTCGCGGTGATCGACGACATGAAGGTGCTCGACGCGATGCCGCTGAAGACCAAGTGCATCTCGCTGCACTGGGAAATGATGTTCACGCGCTCACGCTTCACCACGCCCGACATCGCCGAGCAGGGCAAGCTGCTGGCCGAAGTGGCCGCGCTGGTCGACGCGGGCCGCATCCGCACCACGGCGAATGCGAGCTTCGGCACCATCAACGCCGCGAACCTGCGCAAGGCACATGCGCTCATCGAGAGCGGCAAGGCGCAGGGCAAGGTGGTGCTGGCCGAGTTCTGATCTGCGCACAATCGGTCGCATGACCGAAGAAAGCACACCCACCCCGCCCCACCTCATCGAATTCGACACCCCGCGCCTGCGGGTGCGCCAATGGCGCGAGAGCGATCTCGCGCCATTTTTCGCGCTGGCCTGCGACCCGCGGGTGATGGAATTCTTGCTGCCCTTGCCCACGCGCGCCGAGAGCGACGCAGCGGCCCACCGTGCCCGCGCGCTCATCGCGCAGAAGGGCTGGGGCTTCTGGGCCGTCGAGCGCAAGGACACGCGCGAGTTCATCGGCTTCACCGGCCTGAACGTGCCGATGGCCACGCGGCCTTTCTCGCCCTGCGTGGAGATCGGCTGGCGCCTGTCGCGCGCCAGCTGGGGCCAGGGCTTCGCGACCGAGGCGGCGCGCGGCGCGCTGCAGGTCGGCTTCGAACGGCTCGGGCTCGAAGAAATCGTGGCGTTCACCGCCAACGGCAACCTGCGCTCGGCCGCCGTGATGGCACGCATCGGCATGCACGAGGACGTGGCCGGCGCCTTCGAGCATCCGGCGGTGCCCGAAGGCCATGCGCTGCGCGGCCACCGGCTGTTTCGCGTCGACCGCGCGGCATGGCAGGCCGCGCAGCGCGCCTCAGAATGAATGCAGCAGCAGTGCGGCGCCCGACACGATCGCGAAGACCTGCACGAAGATGCGCAGCACGCGGCCGTTGATGCGCCGATGCACCACGCGGCTGAGCACCGCACCCACGACGAGCGCGGGCAACAGCAGGGCCGCGGCATAGAGCTGTGAGCCGTCGATGCGCCCCGCCGCCATCAGCGTGGCCAGCGACACCAGCTCGCCGACCAGGAAGCACAGCGCAATGGTCGAGCGCATGGTGGGCGCCGGCTGGTGCTGGTAGACCAGCGCCAGCGGCGGCCCGCCGATGCCGGTCGCGGTTTCGGTGACGCCGGTCACGAGCCCCGCCGCCACGAAGGCGGTGCGGCCCGGCGAGAAGGCCGGCATCATCAAGGTGACCAGGGCCGCCGCGATGGTCGAGGCACCGACGAACAGCGACAGGTGGCTCGCGCTCAGCGCCGCCAGCACCCACAGGCCGCCGACGGTGCCGAGCAGGCGCCCGCCGGTGATCCAGCTGGCGCCGGTGCGGTCGATGGCACCGCGCTCGCGCCACATCACGTAGAAGTTCAGCGGCAGCATCAGCACCAGCACGCACACGGGCAGCAGGTCGGGGCGCACGATGCCGATCACCGGCGCGGCGATGAGCGCAAAGCCGACGCCGGTCGCGCCCTGCACGAAGGCGGCGAACAGCACGGCGAGCGAGACGAGGACAAGGTGTTGCGCGCTCACTGCGAGTGCCGCTCCGAGGCCAGGCGGCGGTGCGCGGCGGCCGGGGGGTGCAGGCGCACGATGGGCGCGCGGTCCATGGCCGCGTGGGCGACGCGCGCCAGCTGCCGCTGCAGCGCGCGCGCATCCCAGTCGGGCGGCCAGCCTTCCCACAGGCGCAGTTTTCCGTCGACGAACACGGCCACGATCTGGTCGCGGTTGCCCAGGCGCACGAGGTCCCACGTGAGGTCGACCGAGGTGCACATCTCGGGCGTGTCGACATCGACGATGAGGAAGTCGGCCGCCTTGCCCACGGCGATCTCGCCCGTGAGGTGGCCCAGGCCCACGGCGCGCGCGCCTTCGTGCGTGGCGTGGTCGAACCAGGTCCAGCCGCCGCCGCTGGACGCATCGCCGATGGCCATGCCGAAGGCCAGCTTCTGCGCGGCCTCGGCCGCGTCCATCAGGCGGAAGGCGTCACTGCGCGTGGCGTCGGTGCCCAGGCCGAAGCGGATGCCCAGCGCGGCCATCAGGTTCGCGGGCGCCACGGCGTTGCCCTTCCACTGGCTGGCGACGGGGTTGTAGCTCACGGCGGTGTCGGTGTCGCGCAGCACCATGAGTTCGGAGGGCGTGACCAGCGTGCCGTGCGCGATGAGCACCTGCGGGCCGAGCGCGCCCAGGTGCGCCAGCAGCTCCAGCGGCCGCCTGCCGCGCTGCACGACCGAGCGCTCGACCGAGGCCAGGTGCTCGTTGACGTGCGTCTGGAACACGGTGCGCGCCTCGGCGCACAGGGCCGACACCGCGACCAGCATCTCGTCGGACGCCGCCTCGGGCACCGAGATGGCGAGCGAGGGATGCACCAGCGGCGCGTCCGACCACTGCCGCAGGAACTGCGCGGCATGCGCCTGGATCGCCTGCCGGTCGGCGGCGCTGCTGTCGTTGCCGCCGTCGTTGCAGATCAGGCCCAGCACGCAGCGCAGCCCGGCCTCGCGCACGGCGGCGGCCACGGCGCCGATGTCGCCCGGCGCGCGCGTGCCCGCGTCGCACACGGTGGTGAAGCCGCCGCGCAGCGATTCGAGCGCCGCGAGCTTGGAGGCCATGTAGACGAACTCGTCGTCCAGGCTCGACTCGAGCGGCACCCACACGCGCCGGAAGATCTCGGACGGCTCGCCGTAGGCCAGCGACTTGCCGAAGGACTGCGTGAGGTGGTGGTGCGCGTCGATCATGCCCGGCATCAGCAGCTTGCCGGGCAGGTGCAGCGGCGTGAGCTGCGGGTGGCGGGCGATGAGCGCGTCGGCGGGGCCGACCTCGCGAAAGCGCCCGCCTTCGATCCGCACGGCGTGGCCGGCGGCGGGGCCGTCGCGCAGCATCAGGTGGTCGGGAACGAGCAGCAGCTCGTGGGCCGCGAAGTGCGCGGCATCGAGTTCAGGAGACATGGTGAAAGGAGAGAACGGGAAAAGAAATGAGAAGACGCTCATTGCGGCGCCGGCGCGATGGCGGCGCTGTCGGCCGGCACGCGGTTGAACACCAGGTTGAGCACCACTGCCGTGAGCGAGCCCATGGCCAGGCCGTTGCCCAGCACCAGCTGCAGCGTGTCGGGAAAGCGGCTGTACAGGCCCGGCACGACGATGGGCAGCAGGCCCATGGTCAGCGCGCCGGCCAGCACGAACATGTTGCCGCGCTCGTGCAGGTCGACCTTGCGCAGCATGTCGATGCCCATGGTGCCGATGATCGCGAACACCACCATCGCGGTGCCGCCGACCACGGCCGACGGAATGGCACTGGCCAGCCGGCCCAGCGGCGCCGACAGCGCGATGAGGATCAGGATCACGCCGGCCGCGGCCGTCACGTAGCGCGAGCGCACGTTGGTGGCGCGCACGATGCCGATGTTCTCGCCGCTGGTGATGATCATCGAGGTGCCGAAGAAGCCCCCCGCCAGCGACACCAGCGCGTCGCCGCGGATGGTGCGCGGCACCACGTCGCGCGCATCGATCTTGCGGCCCACCACCTCGGCCACCGCCACGGTCTGCCCCGTGGCCTCGACCATCGAGATGATGCTGAAGATGAGCAGCGGCACGGCCGCCACTAGGTCGAAGCGCGGCATGCCGAAGGGCAGCAGCGTCGGCGCGCTCCAGAAGGGGCCGGCGGCCACGCTGCTGAAGTCCATCAGCCCGCAGGCCGCGGCCAGCACCGTGCCGGCCAGCAGGCCCAGCAGCACCGCGAGCTGGCCGAGCGTGCCCTTGAACACGCGCGCGAACAGCACCGTGAAGCCGATGGTCGCCAGCGCCAGCCCGATGTTCACCGGGTCGGCAAAGGTGGACGTGCCCGCCTTGCCCGCGATGATGCCGCCGTACACCTTCACGAGGTTGATCGACACCAGCAGCAGCAAGGTGCCGATGACGATCTTCGGAAAGTAGCGCAGGCAGCGCGCGAACACTGGCAGCACCAGGAAGTAGAAGAGCGCCGTGAGGATCACCGCGCCCGAGGCCGTCTGCAGGTCGCGCTGCTGGGCGATGGTCACGAACATCACGATGGGCGCGCCGCCCGGCACCATCACGAAGGGCAGGCGTGCGCCGAACTTCCACGGCCCGAACGACTGCAGCAAGGTTCCCACGCCGCACAGCAAAAAGGTGGCGCTGATCAGGTTGACCGTGAGCGCGGACTCCAGCCCCAGCGCCTTGGCCACGAGGAACACCGAGGTGATCGGCACGGCCGCCATCACCAGCACGTGCTGCAGGCCGAACAGCAGCAGTTGCGACAGAGGCAGCACCGCATCGACCGGGGCGATGGCGGAAGGCGCGCCGACAGGCACGACCGGGGGCACAGCAGAGGCATCGGGCACACGGGACATCATGGAATCCTTGAACCGGGACCGCGCCCAAATCGATTTGGGCGCACTGGCAAAAAAAGCCGCCGAAGCGGGTGAAGTACATTCCGTGGCATGGCGCCCCAAAACGATTTGGGGATTGAATCACCGCTTTTCGAAAAGGTCAACGGGATGAGCACCAACCCATCGCCGCGGGCAAACATCAAGGACGTGGCACGCGAAGCGGGCGTGTCGCCGACCACCGTCTCGCACGCGCTCAACGCCCGGGGCCAGGTCGATGCGGAAACGCGCGCGCGCGTCGAGCAGGCGGCGCTGAAGCTGGGCTACCGGCCCAACCGCAATGCGCAGCGGCTGCGCACGGGCGAGGCGCACATGATCGTGCTGCTGTCGTCGATGCCCTTCGCGGTGGCCGGTGGCCCGTCGCGCCTGGGCTTCCTGATGGAGGTGGCGGCCGTGGCGGCCGCGGAGGCGCTGGACCGCCGCCTGGCGCTGGTGCTGGCGCCGCCGATGGAAACCGGGCGCGTGCCCATGGAGCTGCTCGACGTGGACGGCGCGCTGGTCATCGAGCCTTCGGCGGGCGACCCGAACCTGGCGTACCTGCTGCGGCGCGGCCTGCCGGTGGTGGCCATCGGCAAGCCGGCCGAGGAAGCGGCCGACGGGCCGGCGATGCCGCCCTATGTCGACATCCACTCGGGCCGGACCACTCGCCTGCTGCTCGAACACCTGCACGACCAGGGCGCGCGCAAGGTCGCGATGATCCTCGGCTCGGCCGCGCGCAACTCCTATGTGGAAGGCCAGGCGGCCTACCAGGCCTTCGCCACCGCGCGCGGGCAGGCACCGCTGCTGTCGCTGGTCGACGAGGCCGAGGGCGAGAACGGCGGTCGGCAGGCCGCGCTGGCGCTGCTGGCGGCGCACCCCGACATCGACGCCTTCTGCGTGCCGGTGGACGCGTTCGCCTCCGGCGCGGTGACGGCCGTGCGCGAATCGGGCCGGCGCATTCCCGAGGACGTGATGATCGCCACGCGCTACGACGGCCTGCGCGCGCGCACCTGCGTGCCGCCGCTCACGGCCGTCGACCTGCACCTGGACGAGGTGGCGCAGCAGGCGATTGCGCTGCTGTTCGACCACCTGCGCGGCGACACCAGCCGGCGCCGCGTGGACGGGCCGGCGGCCCAGTTGGTGCCGCGGCTGTCGTCGGCGCGCCGGGGCTGACCGCGCCTCAGTTCGGCTTGCTGCGCGACACGCGCCACACCGCGTTGCCCACGTCGTCCGCCACCAGCAGCGCGCCGTTCTTGTCGAGCGCCACGCCCACCGGCCGGCCGTGCGCCTTTTCGTCTGCGCTCAGGAAGCCCGTGAGGACGTCGACCGGCGGCCCGCTCGGCTTGCCGCCAATGAAGGGCACGAACACCACCTTGTAGCCCGACTTGGGCTTGCGGTTCCACGAGCCGTGCTCGCCGATGAAGGCGCCGCTCGCGAACTCGGGCGGCATGCCGCGCGCATGCGAGAACACCAGGCCCAGCGGCGCGACGTGCGCGCCCAGCGCGTAGTCGGGCGCCAGCGCCTTGGCCACCCGCTCGGGCTGTTGCGGCGTGACGCGCGCATCGACCACGCCGCCCCAGTAGCTCCAGGGCCAGCCGTAGAAGGCGCCCTCTTTCACCGAGGTGAGGTAGTCGGGCACGAGGTCGCTGCCGATCTCGTCGCGCTCGTTCACCACGGTCCACAGCACGTTGGTCTCGGGCTCCCAGCCCAGGCCGTTGGGGTTGCGCAGGCCGCTGGCGAACAGGCGTTTCTCGCCGCTCTTCGCATCGACCTCCCAGATCGCGGCGCGGCCCTCTTCGGCCGCCATGCCGTTCTCGCCGATGTTGCTGTTGGAGCCGACCGTGACGTACAGCTTGCTGCCGTCGGCGCTGGCGATGACGTTCTTGGTCCAGTGGTGGTTGAGGCCGGCGGGCAGCGCCGTCACCACGGTGGGCGTGGCGCTGACCGAGGTCTGGCCCTCGGTGTAGGGCACCTTCACGAGCGCGTCGGCGTTGGCGATGAAGAGCTCGTTGCCGACCAGCGCCATGCCGTAGGGCGAGCTGAGGTTCGCCAGGAACACCTGCTTCACCTCGGCCAAGCCGTCGCCGTCGGCGTCGCGCAGCAGGGTGATGCGGTTGGCGCTGGGCACGCCCGCGCCCGCGCGGCCCATGACCTTGCCCATGACCCAGTTGCGCACCTTGGCCACCGGGCCGCCGGCGCCACTGCCTTCGGGTTTGGGCGGCTTGTTGCTCTCGGCCACCAGCATGTCGCCGTTGGGCAGCGTGTAGACCCAGCGCGGGTGGTCCAGCCCGCGCGCCAGCGCCGTCACGCGCAGGCCTTCGGCGGGGGTGGGCGCGGCGGTGTCGGTCCAGCCGACGGCGGGCGCCACGTTGACGGTGGGGATCAGTGTCTTGTTCGGATCGGCCAGCTGCGGCCGTGGGCCGGTCGTGAGCTCGGGCGCGAGCTTGGCGGTCTCGCCGCAGCCGGCGACGAGCAGCACGGCGGCCACGGCCGCGGCGGACAAGGCGAGGCGGACGGGAAGGTGCGGCGATGCGTTCATGCGGATTCCTTGCGCGGCAGGCGGCCGCAGACCGCCGGATCATGCGCAATCGCACGGCGCAGGCGTGTCGGTCGTGGGCGCTTTCCGGCGTGCGCGCACCTCCTTCGCGCATCGTCGCTACCATCGCCGCATGACCGACGACCTGTTCCGCGCCGACGCCTACCTGCGCACCTGTGAAGCCCGCATCCTGCGCATCGACGACACCGGCATCGTGCTGGACCGCACCGTGTTCTATCCGCTGGGCGGCGGGCAGGCCGGCGATGCCGGCGTGCTGGTGCTCGCCGACGGCCGCGAAATCGCCATCGCCGACACCCGCAAGGCCAAGGACGCCGAGGGCCAGCCGACCGCCGAATTCGTCCACGTGCCCGCGCCCGACCAGGCCGCGCTGCTGGCCGCGCTGGCGCCCGGCGACACCGTCACCGCCCGCCTCGACTGGGAGCGCCGCCACCGGCTGATGCGCTTTCACACCGCCAGCCACCTGCTGTGCCACCTCGTGCCGGTGCCGGTGAACGGCTGCTCGATCACGCCCGAGTACGCGCGCATCGACTTCCACATCACCGACCCGCTCGACAAGGAAACGCTCACCGCCGGCCTCGCGAAGCTGGTCGAGGCCGCCCACCCGCTGACCGTGGGCGCCATCAGCGACGCCGAGCTCGACGCCAACCCCGCGCTGGTCAAGAGCATGAGCGTGCAACCGCCGCGCGGCACGGGCACGGTGCGCACCATCCGCATTGGCGGCACGGGCGAAGACGGCGGCGCGCCGTCGATCGACTTCCAGCCCTGCGGCGGCACGCACGTGGCCAACACGGCGGAAATCGGCGCCATGGTCGTCACCAAGATCGAGAAGAAGAGCGCGACCACCCGGCGCGTGGTCCTGGGCTGGCCAGCGGCCACCGCGGCCTGAGCCTCGGGAAAGACCCGGCCCCCAGGAACTTCGCCCCGCCCTCCGGCTCCGACTGACCGGCATGACCTTTTCGCGCATCTCTTTCGCTACTTTTCTGATAGCTACCGCCGCAGCCTGCATGCCGGCTGCGGCCCAGCTGGCCCCGAAGACCGGGGCCGTGGTCACCACCCCCCACGTGCGCGCCGAACTGGTCGCCCATGCGCCCCAGGGCGTGGCGCCCGGCGCGCCGGTCTGGGTCGGGTTGCAGATCACTCACCAGCCCGAGTGGCACACCTACTGGAAGAACGCCGGCGATTCCGGCCTGCCCACCGAGCTGAAGTGGACGCTGCCCGCCGGCGTCTCGACCGGCGAGATCGCCTGGCCGGTGCCCAAGAAGATCCCGGTCGGCACGCTCGCCAACTACGGCTACGAGAGCACCGTGCTGCTGCCGGTGCCGCTCGAGGTCTCCACGCTCTACAAGCCCGACGTGGCGCTCACCGGCGGCTCGCCGGCCATGGACATCAAGCTGCAGGCCTCCTGGCTGGTCTGCCGCAAGGAATGCATTCCCGAAGAGGGCGAGTTCACGCTCTCGCTGCCCGCGCGCGGCTCGACCGCGCTGAACAAGGCGGCCTTCGACACCGCGCAGGCCGCGCAACCGCAGCCGCTGGGCGCGCCCGGCGCCATCGCCGTCGAGGGCCAGCAGCTGAAGGTGCGCCTCGAAGGCCTGCCCGCCGCCGTGCGCGGCAAGACGCTCGAGTTCTTCCCCGAAACGCCCGAGGTGATCCGCACCGCGGCCGTCTCCGGCAAGGACTGGACACAGGCCTGGGACGGCGCGACCTGGACCGCCACCATGCCGCTGGCCGACCAGCGCAGCGAAAGCCCCACCGCCATGCCCGTGGTGGTGGCGCTGGCCGAGGCCGACCGCCAGGCCGGCCAGCCCGTGGCCTGGC
>NZ_BCUS01000117.1 GCF_001591345.1 Variovorax boronicumulans NBRC 103145
GGAGCGCTCGGGCCAGGGCCGCGCGCTGCCCGTCTCGGGCGGCACGGGGCGCCCGACCAGCACGTTGAGCCACTGCAGGTCCTGCGCGACACGCATGCGGTATTCCTCCTGCCGCACGCGCGCGGTCTGCAGCAGCGACTGCACCCGGTACACGTCGAGCTGCGCGGCACCGCCGACCGCACGGGCGCGGCCGATCGTGTCGGCATTGGCATTCAGCGCGGCCTCGTTGGACTCGGCCAGCGCAAGCAAGGCACGGTCGGCGCGCAGCGTGAGGTAGGCGTTCGACACCTCGCCCACGAGGTTCATGCGCGCGGCCGCGTGGTCCTTGTCGCCGGCCTCGGCAAGCGCGCCGCTTTGTTGCGCGGTGCTCTGCTGCCGGCCGAAGAAATCCAGCTCGTACGACATCACGCCCGCCTGGACGTCGAAGCTGTTGGACACGCGCCCGTCCGACGGCAGGTTGCCGACCGGGCTGAGCGAGCCCTGTGGCGTGGTCTGCGCGCGCTGGGCATGCGCCGACAGGCCCAGCGCCGGGAACAGCGAAGCGCGGTTGCCCGCATAGTTCGCGCGCGCCTCGCGGGCCTTCGCGGCATAGGCGCGCAGGTCGCGGTTCTGTTCGAGCGCGGTGGCGATCAGGCCGCGCAGCTCCTCGTCCTGCACGAAGCTGCGCCAGTCCACGGGCTGCGCGCCCGGCGCCGTCGTGCCCGCGGGCCATTGCGACGGCACCGACAGGTCGGGGTCCTTGAGCGGCGGCGTGAGGTTGCACCCGGTCGTCACCAGCACGATGCACACGGCCAGCACCGCGAAGAGCAGGCGCAGCGACAGGCGCGCGAAACCCGCGCCCGGCGCGCGCATGCCCGCACTCGCAAACAATGCCGACGCCGCCTGCCAGGGCCGCACCTGCACGGCCACGTGGCTCGGCGGCACGTTGAAGACGTGGCGCACGAGGTCTTCGCGCTGCGCCTCGGTGGCGGCGAACTTCAGCTCGGCGCCCGCCCTGCCGCGCGCGGCAAGGTGGGCCGGCAGCCAGCCGACCGGCTCGACATGCACCTCCAGCGGCTGCCCGACGCGCAGGCGCTTGAGCGGCCCCCGGCCTTCGAGCAGCGCGCCGTCGGCCGCGATGTTGACGAAGCGCGACTCGCCCTCGCCCGCGGCCGTGCGCACCCGTGCCCGCGCGCGCCAGGGAAAGCGCTCTTCCTGCTGCGGGCGCGGCAGGTCGACGCAGGCCATGAGCGCGCTCAGGCACAGCACCAGCGCGATGCCGGTCCACACGAGGTTGAGCTGGTCGCCCGGCGTGAGCGCCTCGCCGCCCAGGGCCGCCATCGCGGCCGCGCCCTGCAGCGCCACCAGCAGGCCGCCGAAGACGGCCACCAGCTTCCAGTGCACCACGGTGCGCGAGCGGTCCAGCCCCTTGGCCGTCACCTTGAACGGATGGCCGAAGGGCTTCAGCATCGCGCGCGCCAGCGTGCCGCTCACGGCCATTGCCGCCACCAGCTGGCTCACCTCGCTGAACACGGGCAGGCAGCGCCGCTGGCTGACCCAGTAGCTGTAGGCCCAGAACATCACGAGCGACGGCAGGCCGTAGGCCGCAAAGGCCTGCGGCGTGGCATGGAAGGCCGAGACGCCGGCATACCAGTACAGCGCCGGCGCCAGCAGCACCAGCACCATGAAGGGCTTGCCCAGCCAGTGCAGCAGCCCGTGCAGGAAGTGCAGCCGCGCCGACAGGCTGTAGCCCGGGCCGCGCAGGGGCCCGTCGGGCAGCAGCGCGAGCTGCACGGTGCCCAGGCACCAGCGGCTGCGCTGGTTGATGTAGTCGATGATGCTCTCGGCCGACAGCCCGTTGGACAGCCGCTCGCCCAGCCAGCGCGTGATGCGGCCGTGGCGCAGCAGCAGGTAGGTGGTGTGGATGTCTTCGCACACGCTGCCCACCGGGAACCCGCCGGCCTCGGTGATCGCGTCGCGCCGCACGATGAACGAGGTGCCCACGCAGAACGCCGAATCGACCGCGTCCTTGGCGGGCTGCAGCACGTCGAAGAACACGCGCTGCTCGTCGACCCAGCTGTCGGTGGCGCGCAGGTTGTGCTGGATGGGGTCGGCGTTGTAATAGAACTGCGGCGTCTGCACCAGCCCCACGCGGCGGTCCTCGAACAGGCCGAGCATGCGGTAAACGATCTGGCGCTGCGGCGCGAAGTCGGCGTCGAGCACGAGGATGAACGGCGCGTCGGTCACGCCCGCGGACAGGCGCAGGCCGTTGTTGAGGTTGCCGGCCTTGGCGTGGCGGTTGTCGGGCCGCCGCGCGTAGTGCACGCCGCGGCGCTCGCAGTACGCGCGCAACCAGTCGCGCCGGGTGTCGTCGAGCACCCAGACGTTCAGCCGCGGGTAGTCGATGGCCTGCGCGGCGATGATGGTCTTCTCGAGCACGGCCAGCTCTTCGTTGTAGGTGCAGATGAAGACATCGACGGCCGGCACCTCCTCGCCACGCGCATGGCGCTCGCGCAGCGCGGCCTCGCCCCGGTCGGCCTGCGCGCGGTTGTCGCGGCGCCGCATGAGCATGTGGATCGACATCAGCGTGTAGACGATGGCCGTGAGCTCGAAGCCCAGGAACACCCAGGCGAACAGGGTCTCGAAGCCCAGGTCCGAGGGCGGCATCGTGGCGACCACGCGCCAGACGGCGTAGCGCAGCAGCAGCAACGCGGTGAGCGCGCCGAACAGCACGCGGTGGGTGATGCGCTCGACCCTGGCCCAGGTCATGAGGAGCAAGGCGAGCCCTCCGACCAGGGCGTTGAGCTGGAATTCCGGTGTGGCGATCAGGCTGGACATGAGGGGACTTCCGATGCGGCGGTCTTGCCGGTGAAGGGGTTGAAACCCGTGGCGGCCAGGGCGATCCAGGCGGTCGCGCCCAGGTGCGGCCAGCGGTAGTAGAAGAAATCGGCGCCGGTCGAATCGGGGCCGATGGCCAGGCCGGTGGCAATGCGCGCGCTCGGCGTGGCGTAGTACAGGCCGTTGCCGGCGCGCTGCGAGGCCAGCAGCTGCCACAGCGCCTCGGGCGCAGCGCCCTTGCGGGCCACCAGCGTGGCGGCGGCCTGTGCGCTGCCTTCGGTCCAGATGCCGTCGGGCTCGCGCGAGAAACCGTAGCCCGCGCCGACGCGGTGGTGCTTCTCCACCCAGTCGAGGCTGCGCACCCAGGCGCAGGAGCCTTCGGGCGCCGCGAGCACCGGCCACAGCTGCGCGTCGAGGCCGGAGCCTTCGGTGGAAATCGTGGCGCCATCTTCCTTGGTGCCGATGTGAAAGCGCTGCTCCGACGGGTTCCACATGCGGCCCACGAAGTCGAGCGCGGTGCGCGCCTGCCTTTGCTCCGCCGCGTCGGGCTGGCCGTCGGCGCGCACGGCCCGTGCGGCCCACGCCGCCGCCACGGCGATGTCCAGGTTGTGCTCGGTCGACTTCCAGGTCTGCGCGCGCTGCGCGTGGTCCCAGCCGTGGCGCCCGCCGTTGTAGCCGTCGGGGCCGTTCCGGGCGCGCGTATTCTGCTCGGCCCAGGCCAGCAGCCGGCGCGCGGTCGCCAGGTAGGCGGGCGTGGGTTCGGCCTGGTGCAGGTTCAGCAGCAGCAGCGCGGCCCAGGCCACGTTGCCGGTGGCGGTGCTGACCTGGTAGGCGTCGGCAATCCACTGCTTGCGCCCCGCGTCCCAGCGGCCGGGCAGCGCGGGCTTTTCCTCGGTGACCGGCCCGGCGCGGTAGGCATTGCGCACGCGCCCGTCGGGCATGGTCTGGTCGTGCGCCACGGCCCGGACCACGGCGTCGCCGATGCGCCGGGCGGCGGCGCGCTCGCCGCACGCCAGCAGCGCGATGCCGGCCAGCGCGTTGTCGTAGGTGAAGCCGGCGCCCGCCAGCGCGGGCTCGAACGGCGGTTCGCCCTGTGCATTCGCCGGGCGGTAGCTGGTCAGGAACAGCGGCCCCGACGTCGCGCCGCCCTGGTCGTGCGCGACGGCGCGGCGCAGCCCGTCGCAGCTCTCGCGCGCAAGGGCCTTCTGCGTGGCACCGGGTGAAGAGGGAGGCGCGGCAGCAGCAGCGATGCCGGCAAGCGCCATCGATGCGGCGGCGCACCGTGCCACGGCACGGAAAGAGAAAGGGATCGACATGGCGTTCTCGGTGGGCTGCGCGACATGCTTTCTCACGCCTTGGCGAGGCCGGCCGAGACCACCTTGCCCGGCACGCACAGGGTCTGGCGGCTGCCGTCTTCCGAGGGCGGCGGCTCGGGCGCCTCGATGCGCGCCACCGCATAGATCGAGCCCTGCTCGGCAAAGGGGAAGGGCACGCTGTAGGTGCTCTGCAGCGCGTCGGAGGCCACGGGCAGCAGCTGCTCGACGCGCGCCTGCACGTCGACGTTCTGCGCCACCTTCACGTCGAGCTTGGAGCCGACGCTCAGCCGCTTGGCCAGCCGCGCGGGAAACACGGCGACGACGCCGATCCGGCTGCAGTCGGTCACGCGCACCAGCGAGGAGCCCGCCGTGACATACGCGCCCTCGGGCGCCAGCACCGTATGCACCATGCCGGGCTGGCTCGCCTTGACCTCGTAGGCGGCGAGCTTGTCGACGCGGCGGCGCTCTTCGTCCTCGAGCTGCGTGATCTGCGCGAGCTGCTTGACGATCACGGTGCCGTCCTGGCGCGCGCGGTCGCTGCTGTTGCGCAGCGCTTCGCGCCGGCTCGCGAGCGTCTGGAACAGGCTGTTGCCGCTGGTGCCCACGAAGGCGCCCTGCCCCGCGCTCACCACCGTCTGCGCCTGTCCCGCGAAGGCCTGCTCGGCCACCGCCGCATTGGCACGCGCGGTGCTCAATTGGGCCTCAGACGCGTTCATCACCTGTTCGCTGATGGCGCCCTCTTTCAACAGCGCTTCGTTGATGCGCACCTTGTTCTCCTGCTCGGCGACCACGCTGTGCGCCACGTCGCGCTGGCGCTGCGCGATCTCCCACGCGTCCCAGGTCTGCGCCAGCGAGGCCTGGCGGGTCACCTGCGCCTGCTGGCCGATGGAGCGCATCTCCTGGCTGTCGGACTTGTACTGGTTGCCCAGTTGCGACAGCTGGCTTTGCAGGGCCAGGCGCTGCGTGGTCAGCGTGGTGAGGATCTCCTGGCTGACGGTCGGGTTGCGCACCGTGGCCACCAGCGTGCCGGGCGCCACCGCATCGCGCGTGCGCACCGCCATCTGCGTCACCACGCCGTTGATCGGCGAGGTGACGATGCCGACCGGCGCCTGCAGCACGGCGCGCGTGGCCTGCGAGGACAGGAGCGGCGCGACCAGCGTGGCGACCATCAGCCACAGCACGAAGGCCAGCAGCGCATAGGCCGCCAGCTTCGGAACGAAGGCGCCCCGCTGGCGCCGGCGCCGTCCATGCACGGCACGCGGTCGGCCCGGTTCCGACGGAAAAGGAATGGGTCTGGACACTCGCATAACCACCTCTTGGAAACATCGACGGCATGCCGGCGAACGGCATGCCGTCTGGTGAAGAAAGAGACTCGAATCAACCTCCCGACCCCTCGGTCCGCGCCTCGATTTGTCGTGCTGCGGTGCAATAAAGGTACGCCCAAAGCGCGCCCCGTCCTGCTTCCGGGAGAAACAAGATGTGCGAACTTCACATCTACTTTTCGGCCGCGGACCGGGCGAAGTCCTACATAGGTGTTGCGGCGGTGGGGGTTGACACGGGCTGGGCGTGTCGGCACGCACGGAACAGCGCGCGATCGCGTTTGTCTCGAAGGCCCGCGGGCATGGCGCAGGGCGAGGTCCGATGAAGCGGCCCCCTGCGCGCGCGGCGTCGACAACGCGGCTTCCGCGTCGAGTTCAACAGGCCGTAACGATATTGCCGCGATTGGTCACAGCCGCCGCGGGGGCGATGTGGCGGGCACGCATCAGCAACGGTCATCAACCCCGGCGAGCCCCATGCCCTTCGCGACATGGGGACACGCCCAGGCTGCGGCATGCGCGCGTTCTTCCTTTGCACCACCGGCTTTTCGGCGGTTGTCCTACACCTCGGGCCGCACAGAAGACTAGACCTGTAGCCCACCCTGCTTTTTCTTCTTCAAAGGATTCCAGATGCGAAAAGTCAACGCTGTGATGACCCGCGATGTCGAGGTCATCAGTCCCGACGCCACCCTCGCGGAGGCCGCCAGACGCATGCGCGACGGCGACTTCGGGATGATGCCGGTGGGCGAGAACGACCGCATGATCGGCGCGATCTCGGACCGCGACATTGCCGTGCGCGGCATCGCCGAAGGACACGACGGCAACGCCAAGGTGCGCGACGTCATGTCGGACGGCATCCGCTGGGCCTATGAGGACGACGCCGTCGATCATGCGGCGCAGCTCATGGCCGAGCACCAGATCCGGCGCCTGCCCATCGTCAACCGCGACAAGCGGCTGGTGGGCATCCTGGCGCTGGCCGATGTCGCGGTGAAGGAGCCCAAGGTCAAGCCGGCCGCCGAGGCGCTGTGCGGCATCTCACAACCCGTCGAGGCCTGAGAAGGTCTGACCAGGCGAGGTCCTTCACCCCGATTCACTGTCCCTTCCCTTTCTTCCTGGAGGACTTGCCATGCACGTCGCACCTTTCCACCTGCTCGCAGCCGCCGCCATCGCGGCGAGCCTCGCCGTGACCGGCTGCACGGTCACCCGCCCCAGCGGCGCAGCGAACGACATCCCGGCCTCGTCGGCATCGGCCATCGACGCCCAGGTCGACGCGTCGCTGGCCCGCCTCTATGACACCGTCGCCGGTTCGCGCGCGCTCGTCGCCGGCGCCCAGGGCGTGCTGGTCTTCCCGTCCGTGGTGGGCGGAAGCTTCGGCATCGGCGCCGACTATGGTCGCGGAGCCCTGCGCAGCGGCGGCCGCACGCAGAGCTACTACAGCACGACCGCCGGCTCCATCGGCTTCCAGGCCGGTGCGCAGTCGAAGGCCGTGTTCTACGTGTTCACCTCCAGGGAGGCGCTGGACAAATTCCGCCAGAGCCGGGGCTGGACGGTGGGCGTCGACGCGACGGTGGCGCTGGCACGCTACGGTGCCAACGGCGTCGTCGACAGCAGCACCTTCCGGCAGCCCGTGGTCGCTTTCGTGATGACCAATGTGGGCCTGGAGGCGGGTGCGTCGGTGCAGGGAGCGAAGATCACCGAAATTCGACCTTGATACGGGCATGGCATGACGGGCATCCGGTCGGAAACGCCATCGACAAGGAGTGCCCGCCATCATGCTCAACGGAGCCGAAGCCCACCCGATCCAATCTGCGACGCGCGCGTTGTTCGACCGCTATGAGCGCGAATTCAATGCGGGACTGACCGGCGAAGCCGACCTGGAGGCCGTGGCGGCGCTGTACGCCGCGTGTTTCATTGCCGCTTCACCCGCCGGCGTCTTCACGGGCAGGAACGACGACGAACTCAGGAGCGTGTCCGCGAAGGGGTTCAAGCATTACCGCGACACCGGCGTGCAGCGGATGACCGTGCGCAACCTGGACATCTCGGCCATCGACGAATTGCACGGGCTCGCCCGCGTGGCGTGGAGAGCGATCTACAAGGTCGACGGCGCGCAGAGCCATCCGCGCCGTACACAGCCTCAAGCACCGCCGCCCGCACCTCTGCTCCACACGTTCAGCATCCGACCACCTAACTCCGAGGAAGTCGTCGCCCCGTCCGATAGAACCCAGAGCACCACGGTGGGCTGGCTGACATGTCGCGCGCCGTAGGGGCAGTGCACGGTCCGGTAGCTCCGCATGTTGACGCCTGCTCAGACAGATTGACCTACGGCATCGTCCCCTTGCCAAAAGCGCGAGCGTTGTTAGGCAAAGCAAGGCGCACCTCGTTATCTGGCTCCGTCAGATAGATGGCCATCTTGCGGATACCCTCCCACTGCTGCGGGTAGCGGCTGGGTTCAAAGTTACCAATTCCTCCACCCTTATAGGTGTCAATGAAAGCGCGGCAGTCGACATGAAATCCCAAGCCGTGTGTTACCACATTGTTCCAATCGTTTCCCATCTTCGCCAAGATCGCACGCAAGTCTTGCGGGTGAAGAACCTGCGAGAGAAAAACCATGTGCCATTGGTAGCCCTTTTCCAATGAGAAATCAAGCTTCCAGATATGCCCAACCAACGCCCCGCCAAAAGCTTCAGATGCCAGCTTCACGAATTTCTGGCGATGCTCAGTGATCTGAGCGTGCCCGATCGATTGCCCCGGAATTGAAGGCCAGCGAAGCTCAACCGGCAAGTATCCAAGATCCATACGCGTCAAGGTCAACGCTTTATTTTGGGCTGCATGCGCTTCGACATACGCCATGATCTGCACATAGGCGTCATTGGGGCCGCGCGCAAAATTCTTCAGGCGAGCCTTGAATTGGGGTGCTAGGGCTTCACGACGAACATTGATCACGAACTGGTTGAGCCGATCAGTCCAAGCAATTGCTTCTGGCCCTATTACCAGATCCAGGCCAGGCACATCAAGCAGTGCCAGGCTGCTGGCATGCCGCTCAAAAATCTCAAAATATGGTGGAAAGCGGTGAATAGGGTATTGCGCGAGGACGGGCGAGACAGTGTACAGAGCCGCTACGATCCGTGCGCCAAACGCTGTGAGTTCATTTTGAACGTACCCTGTCTGAGCGGAAAATCGCAGAAGAAACGATCTACGATTCGATCGTGCAATGTCTCGGGTCAATGCGACAATTTCTCGAATTTGCTCCACTTGAATTAGCCCATCCTTGACGTATGCAATAGGCTGATTTCCTTGGATTTGGTACGCCGCAGCCCGCTCAGACATAGCCAACGCTGCCTCATCGGAAAAAGAAGGGGGTTCACCCTCCGACTTCTTATGCACAATAGTCCTTTAGGGCTGGCGCGCAGCCTTTCTGATGACCAGAACTATGCGCGCCAGATATTAATATTTAGATCAATGCGGGCGACAGAAGGATTGCGTTGGAACTGCTCCGCACCTGCCATCGACAAGTTCATCTCCAGTACAGCCAAACCGCCACTGGAATCAAATTGAGGAATCGATAAAAATACCTTTCTGCGGCTTTCATGCGTGGACCATTGTGCTCTTCGGCGTCTCCTATCGCGGGCACGTGCGCCCCCGATAGTTCATCGGACGTTGAATACTCTAGTTCAAGGGGACACCACGCCCCTTCATGCTCAGCCAGTCGCTGAATTCGAACTCCTTTTATCGTTCGCTAATTTTCGCGGCGAAGCTCTTTTTCCTCGTCGATTGGAGGCAAGTACTTTCTCCTGCGCGCAATGGAGTATTGAATTTTCGCGGGACAAATCATGGCGACCTCTCCGGCAAGGACCAACACGGAGATGTCACATGACGCTTCAAAGTTAGCTCCCCTTTAACTCAATAGTTAGTTCCCCTTCTAAGTAAAAGTTAGCTCCCCTCCAACGTAATAGTTAGCCCCCCTATCGTAATAGTTAGTTCTCCAACATGGAAGTTCTTCCGGCACATTAGGACAAACTTGACGGCGCGGCGCAGCCCACAGGTCCATCAAGATCAGCAACTCGCAGGCAACGCCGGTATGGCCCACACACGCGCCAGCGTCGCGCCTATCCAGCTTGAAGTACCTGTTGACGGTATGAGCCAGCTCAATCTGTAGCCTTCGGCTCACCACTTAGCTTTTTCCGCGTGCTTTTCTTCGACCTCGACCTCGACGTCGAAGGGAGAACATTCTCGGAAAAAAAATACTGCTGCCATCCCATCCTTTGCGGAAGACAGCCAACCTATTGCCCCGGATATTCCAGGCAAAGCACGTGCTCAAACGCACGTGCTCTTTTTTTACCCTGCTCCGGTGTAACTTTGTACCACTCTTGACGCCAGAAAACGCAGGCAATCAATCGCATACGACTTCCTTTCCGCAATCGAAATCACGACTCCTTTGAATCTTGAATATTGGAAAAGGATGAGATTAATAAAGACAACCAAGATACCAGCATAGTCAACGAGGAAGCCTCTCCTCTTTCCTCCTTCCAAAAGGAAAGATAAAGACAGATGCCTACAGCATCTGTCGACTTCTTCCATCTACAGAGCCTTGATGTTCCATTGAGTGCATCAGGCACTCACGGGGATCAGGGCAATTAAAGAAAATGATCCCCATGAAGAAATCATCTCCATCCCAAGAGCCAGCGCTCAGTCGGCCTCTTTTCGACAATCCGATTTATGAAGGCCTCATCCTCAATGAGGCGGCCTTCATGGCCGAAGACGGCGTGATCGTCATCATTGAGGAGTTTGACTCTGTCCGGCCTTTGATTGACAAGTACGTGCTGGATATTTGCTCCAGCACGGCCGTCGCTTGGCAATTGCAGGAGGTCAAAGCGGGACGCCCCGTCCTGAAAAACTTGTACTTGTCCCGGTATTCGGGCTTGCTGCAGGCGTTCATGGAGCGGGTGTACCTCGATCATCGCGATTCTGAGTTCACTCCGAGCCTTTGCAGCACCATTCTTTACGAGGCGATGGATGCGCTTCACTTTCAATCGACGCACTCTCCGAACCTGCAGGCGATGTCGGGCCATCCGTGGATGCGCAACTGGGAGTTGGAGAACTGGCTGATCTCGACAGTACGTAGCAAGGCCGAGGGCCGAGGCTTCAAGCGAAGTGAATACGAGAATAAACGGAACTGCGATCGAAATTACGAAACTGGTCGTGCATTTCTGGAGGCTGTGTTCAAGAAGTACTCACGCGTCGAGGTCGCGCGAATTGACTTGAAGTATCAAAATTCATTCAAGGCAGAATTGACGCTCTCACAGGTGCGCGAGGACTTCCGGCGCCTATGGAATGGGCGCCACAAGAACCGGCGGCTCAAAGACCTCGCGGGGTACATGTGGAGCCTGGAGTACACGGACCTGGAGCGCTTTCACTACCACCTCATCTTGCTTTTCGATGGATCGCAAATAAAGGACCCGTACTACCGAGGCCTGAAGGTGGGGCAGCGCTGGGTGGAGCGTGCCACGAAGGGGCGCGGTGACGTCCACCATTGCCGTGAAAGCGACTACCGTTACCCATACTTGGGGAGAATCGACGCGATTGACGTGGAGAAGCGCGAGTGCCTGCTCAGGCGGGGCGTGGAGTATCTGACCAAGTGCGATCAGTTACTGCAGATCGATTTGGAGCGCGTGCAGACCTTCGGCACATCGGCTTTTCCGCAGAAGACCACGAATGCGGGCAAGCCGCGTTTGCCGAAGGGGCTGCGCAAGCCCCGCAGAAGCAGCAAGCCCGTCAAGGCCAGGAAAAACCACGTTTTGTTTGGCACTGCGGGACTCTGGTCCCAATAGCCCAGTCTGGTGGGGCCTGGGCAATCACCATGTGATTGGTCTGTCGCGCGCAGCATTCGCCGTCATTTCGCTGTGCGTGGCCGACCTAGACACCCACCGCTCATGTTCTCCAGAACACGGGTGAGTGGAGTAGAAATTGACTGAGAGAGACAGAAGCAAAGACGAGGCTCAGGTGGCCTGCTCCTCATCCACCGCCACCGCCACCCAGTTCGCTGAGAAACATCGCGGGGGAAGCTCCTTGATCGCGCTTAAGTTTTTGCGCGATCCCGCTCCGCAATCCGGTCAAGGATCAGTTCCAAAACCAACTCAGGGAAGCTTGCCTCAATGTACTTTTGTGCGGCATTGATGGCAGGCCAAACCTCGTCACCCTTCGCACCACTCGCAAGTGCAACCCAAGGGCCAGGGAAGTAGCGGGTGAGCATGCCGAGAAAATAGGACAACATGTACGTCATGGCAATTTGAGAGAGTTCCAACTCCCCCTCGAAGGGTTCCGAGATGAACAGTCCCGGAATCCTGATCATCTTTTTCAGATACGTATGGGTGAATAGTGCCGTATGTGACTTGAACGTGTCGTAGTCGCAGGAAATTTGAACATCTCCTGCTTGCACGTCCTCAACGACATAGCCCAGAGCGCGATACCGTTCTGCGAATGCTGCAAACGAGTCAGCGAGTACACGAGCATTGAACCCAGCTTCGGCACTGAACCTCATATTGCCGCACCATGCGCTTCTGCGCTGAATCGAGGGCGGAAGATAGTCAGCGAGGTCGGGCAAGCGCGACAGGAGATCGCCAAGAGTCACAACGGATCCAACCGGCGGCAGGTTGTACGTGAGCCTCCAGTCGACGTTTTCGGAGTGGACGTGCATGCAAGCCAAGTTCTCGGTCCGGCTAAGAAAATCGGAAAACAGACCATTGCAAGTCTCTATCTTCAGCTTCTCTAATGATGAAAGTGCAACGGCGACATCCGAGGTGAGCGTTGACCGCCAATCGATCGCGGAAAGCCCATGCCCCGGAGTCATTGCTTCTTCGCCCTGCCCAGGGCTCAACAGCAGCAGAGCCGCTCGACTCAAGCTTGCAACCCCGTAAAATCCAAGCAAGGCCCGGACTGAATCGTTCGACCCTTGGGCATTTCTAAAAAACTCTCGAGACTGCTTCGCCGCGGAGGTAATTTCTAAAGCTCTTCGCGCGCCAATATCACGAGAGAAGAGTCTGCGATGCCACGTCTCAACGCCGTCTCTGGTTTCCAACGCGAAAAGCCGCTGCCAAACGTGGCTTTGCATCATCTGGGCCTCCTCGGTTTACGACTACACGGCACAACTGAACTACGACTAACCAGCAGGCGCTACGTCGGGCCAAGCAAGGTCAACTCGTAGGCTCTTGGCACCTTCGTCTCGGAGAAACAGCGAAGGCGGATGAAAATTTGCTTTGGCATTCTGACAGTCATACGGATCGAGGTAGCTCGTACCGTCTGGCCGAAGGAAATAGCCATCAATTGGAAACGGTCCACCTAGATAGAACAAAAACGGTAGACCGTGCAACGCGATGAATGCTCCAATGACTCGCGGTTGGCCCATTGGATCGACGGCCGTTAGTTCACGAAAGAGGAATTCTTTCGTGAAGCTCGAGTTGCGCTCCACTCCGGCCATCGAGTACATGCCGATTGGCGCCGCCATCGGGATGAGTCCGAAAAGAGCTGCCACGACCTCTGCTTTTAGCGGATAGCGCTTGCCCACCGCCGTCATGCCAGCTGCAAGGTGGCCCAAAGTTACCTTGAGAAGCCAACGCTCAAACACCGAGCCATCTAGCGCGACCTGGGTCTCACCCGCCTTTGCTGAGTGAAATTCACCCAGCGCATCGCTTAACTTTTTAGCCTCACTGTCAAGGCCAGACAAGGCGGAGTTGTGATCTACACATAGGACATTCGCCGTCGCGCTGCCCAAACCGATAAACGTGTGATCTGGAATCTTCGGCCATCCCACGACTGCGATAGAGCCCTCGCCCATGACAGCTTTGGTGAATACATGCTCTCCAGAAATTCCACTCGAACAGCCACCTAGCTTGTGCGCATAGCACTTCGGGCTTCCATGGACGTAAGGCTCAAAAAACATTCATCGATTTTTCCTCATTTTCTGTATCACCGCCGATCAATCCCAGCCCGCCGCGCGCGGGCTTTTTCACGCCCAAACCATGAAGAACATCCGTCTCTGTAGCTCCCTCACAGCGCTGGCCGCAGCCGCAGACGCTGCAGTCACTGCCGCCGTGAGCGCTTGTGTGGTCTACGCAAAGAGAACCGATGCGGGCATCCCCATTGACCCGAGCATCGATGCCACGGCACGCGATGGCCTTGAGCATCCCTCTGGTCCTTGGATCAAGTGCAAGGGCGCTGGCATCGATCTGCAGAATCCGAGCTTCTGCTGAGCCCCCTTTTCGCGGCGGAGTCCGACCCAGTTTCCGGTAGACGTATGAGAATGAGCTAGGACAACAACTGTCGCTAGCATCCAAAGGCCCCATACGGGGACCAACCGTCTCTTCAAGAGGCTGTGCAATTTTTATCGGAACGCTTCATGGCATGACAGCGATCCCCGCTGTCCTTGCGTTCGACCAATTGCACAGTCTTCCAGGAGCCGAAATGACTCTCCCCCTCGAACTACCCCATCCGCTTGGCCGTTGTTCGCATTGCAAGGCGCCTCTACAGAGCCTCTGCGTAACGCTGGCACGCGCCAAAGTACAGCTTGAGGAAATCGCAGAGCCGCTCACCGCCATCGTCGGCGTGGAGTCCAGTGAAGTCCTGGAGGCGTTCTGCATGAATTGCGGGGTCGGCAAGGCCAAGGAGGCACTCGAGCAACGCGGTATATCTCTCGATCCCCCGTCCGTCGGACCTTGGGCTAGTCTGTGCGGGCGCTGCTGCATCAACGTCGTTGACCACCGCCACTCGAGCATTGTCTATACGATCGATGTCGAGGAGTTCGATAGTGAGGCATTCAACGTCCTTGAAGACATCACCGTAGTGCAATGCTGTAGCGCCTGCGAGAAGGAGCCGAACGGTCCCCACCGAGCTTGATCGACCTCTACTGAGGAGACGGTTCTTCGGGTGTTCCTATCGGATTGCACCATTACATGACAGCGGGTATCACCGTCTTTACCTGCCCGGATTGTGAGACACCGCCCTGCGATCTCCACGCCGATGTCTTCGGCTGCCTATAGCGAGACATCGCCGGACTCTCTGAATAGACAAGGTGAAGCTGGCGCATTCGGCCCACCAAACTGAGTCAGCGTTCGCCCCCCGAACGCCTTCAAATGGGTCTTTGGCCGCTGGCGTCTTGGCCCTTGCGACTTGGATGCGTGCGCCACGGCGGCTGGCCGCCGCGGCAACCAAGTGAAGTGACCGGTTGCCGCGAGGTCCCGTATCTATGGAGGGTTCTCTCGAAAGACCGCCTGGCCGTGGGTGGTTTCCGCGCCGCTAAGCGCTTCGCGCTTGTCACGCGGGTTCCCCCGCGTGGACGGGCTGCAGCCTCCGCGCAGCCGGTTGCCCGGCTCCGAGCTACCGCCCTATGGGGCGAAGAATCAAGCAGCGGGAAACTGCACCCCGACGTCACCAGAATGATTGCCCCTGCGATCTGAGGAAGACCTGAACAACTCGGATCGTCGACCTGAAAGGCTTCCCGACAACCAGACCGGAAGTTGTTCCATGAGTCAGTGGAAATCTTTGTGGATAACTCATGGACAACTTCGGCGGCGCCAACACTCATGCGGGTCGTCGCTGGAATGCCTACATTCGAGGCAGTCGCCTCTTGACTTTCGGGGCTGATGAATCGGCCACAGGCGCGGTGACCTGGATATCCGCTAGCAGCGCCTGCCTTCTCGTCAGAGGCTCGAACTTCTGACGCGAGGTTAAGAGGTATCTCGACGCGCACGTACTGCGACACCTCGGCGGCAGCTGGCGCTTCAGGCAGCCGCCTATCACCTTGGCGTGGCGCCGCCGTCCCCGACCTGCGGGGCAACCTGGGAGGGTGCGTCTACCAGTTCTCGGGTATGGCCGTTTGCGCTGTTGCTCACTAACATCGCCGGCCGTAACAAATGGCAGGGCCTTGCGAGAACATGAGATGGCACGGATCGGAGCCTCGGCTCCACTCAAGCGAAATTCTTCTCCGCGTCGCAGGCGCGCTGGTGGCGCTAGTCGTTTCAGGGTGCGGCGGGGGTGGAGGTGGCGGCTTTTCCCCGATCTCGGTGCCGCCCTCCGCCCCCGCGCCCTCTCCTGCCCCAGCGCCCCCAGCCCCAACTCCCCCCGCGCCGACCTATGCGATCGGCGGCAAGGTCACGGGGCTGCTCGGCGCGGGGCTTGTGCTGCAGAACAACGCAGGTGACGACCTGCCCATCGCCACCGATGGCCACTTCAGTTTTGTGACACCGCTTGCCGATGGTGCGAGCTACGCTGTGTCAATCAAATCCCAGTCGAAGATCCTGACGCGCGTGTGCACCGTCAGCAACGGAAGCGGAACGATCGCGGCGGCCAAGGTGAGCGACGTGCAGGTCGTCTGCGCCGAGCCTCCTTCCCGCTTTGCCTACGTGTCGAACGGCAACAGCGACAGCGTGTCGGCCTACGCCGTCGATGCGATGACCGGCACGCTGCGCCCGGCAGCAACGCTGTCGGTGCCAAGTCCGTACGCGTTGACCATCGAGCCCTCGGGCCGATTCGTCTACGTGTCGAGCGCTTTGGGCAACGGCGTGTCGGCGTACGCGATCGATCGCACGACGGGCGACCTGCACCCCATCGCCGCCCCAACTGTGGCGGCGGGGGGAATCTCAGCGGGGATGGCGGTGGATCCCACTGGTCGCTTCGCCTACTTCGTGAATTTGGTGGGCAACAGCGTGCGGGCTTTCAACATCGACCCCGAGACGGGTGCGCTGAGCGCGATGGCGGTGCCGTCCGTGGCGACCGGCAGAGCGCCTTACGGTATTGCCATCGACCCCACGGGCCGCTTCGCCTATGTGGCGAACATCAGCGACGCCACCGTGTCGGCATTCAACATCGATGCCACGTCCGGTGCGCTGAGTCCCATGGCGATCCCCACCGTGGCGGCCGGGGCCGGAGCCCGCGATATTGCCGTGGATCCCTCCGGCCGCTTCGCCTACGTGTTGAATCAGGGCGACTGGAACATCTTGGCTTACTCCATCGATCCCGTGTCGGGCGCACTGGCGCCGCTCGCAACAACACCGCCTGCGACAAGTCGCGCTCCATTCAGCATCACCGTGGACCCGAAGGGACGCTTTGCCTACGTGGCGAACCTGGACAGCCATGACGTGTCGGCCTATACCCTGGACGCCTCGACCGGTGCGCTGGCACCCGCAGTGACGCCAACCATTCCCACAGGAAATCGTCCTGCCTCGATTGCGATAGAACCGAACGGGAAGTTCGCGTATGTGGCGGACAACACTGACAACAACGTGTCGGTCTACTCCATCGATGCGGTGTCGGGCGTGCTGAATCCACAAGTGGCACTGACAGTCATGGCAGGACGTTCGCCGAACAAGATTTTCTTGTCGAGGTGAAGAAGTGTCATTGAATCGCTGTACGTGGCCCGTCCGGCACGAGGTGCTGGCGCCATGTCCGCTTCAGTCCTCCGGCAGAAACGCCTGGTTGTAGACCACCTCCCACAGATGCCCGTCTAGGTCCTGGAAGTAGCCCGCGAAGCCACCCCAGAAAGTCTTCTGCGCCGGCTTCACGATGGTCGCCCCGGCCGCCTCGGCCTGCGCCATCGTGGCCAGCACCTCGGCTTCGCTGCGCACGTTGTGGCCAATGGTGAAGTCGGGCGAGGCGCTGCCGCGGCGCGCGATGCCGCTGTCGTGCGCCAGGCTCTCGCGCGGCCACAGCGCCAGCTTCAGGCCGGGCTGCAGGTCGAAGAAGGCAACCGCGCCGTGTTTGAATTCCTGGCCGATGATGCCCAGCGTCGCCAGGCCCAGGCCGTCGCGATAGAAGCGCAGCGCGCGCTCCAGGTCATCGACGCAGAGGGTGAGAACGGAAATACGGGCTTTCATGTGTGGGGCTCCTGGTTTGCTGTCCAATCGAAGCCTCCAGCTTGCAGCACGTCATGCCCGCCGACTTGAACAAAACGGCCACACCGCTCGCCCAGGAGGTGGGTCACTACGCCGAAATCCCGGTGCCGCCGCCCTTGCGTGGCATCTTTGCCTGTCAGTGGATGCATGTGCTGCCTACTGATGCCAACGGCACGCCGCTGCTGGTGGTGCCCGACGGCTCGATCGATCTGCAGTGGATCGATGGCGTGGTGCGCGTGGCCGGCCCCGACCGGCAACCGCACGCCGAAGCGCTACGGCCCGGCGCGCAGGTGCTGGGCCTGCGCTTCCATCCCGGTGCGGCGGCCGCATGGCTGGGCATCGACATGGATGCGCTGACGGATTGCCGCGTTGCACTGGACGATCTGTGGGGTTCGCGTGCGGCATGTCTCGCCGCCGATTCGTCCACAGAATTCGTACACAGGGTGGCCGCGCGGCCAGTCGCGGACCTCACGCCCGATGCCGCAATGGCCGAAGCCTTTTGCCTGCTGCAGTCCGGTATGGCCCCCGCAGACTCGCCGCTGCGCTGGCTCTGCGAGCGCTTGCAGCAGCCCGAGCGCACGCTGCGTCGCCGTTTCGTACAGCACTTCGGCTACGGCCCGCAAACACTGGCACGCCTGCTGCGCTACCAGCGCTTCCTGCAGTTGGCGCGCGCAGAGCCATCGACACCGTTTGCCCAACTGGCCGCCGAAGCCGGCTACGCCGATCAACCGCACCTGGCGCGCGAAAGCCGTCGCCTCGCGGGACGTCCGCCCTCCACGCTGCCACGCGATTGACTCAGCACGCGGCTACCACCCACCCCTTGGGACCGGGCACGCGCTTGCGCCGAGAGGCCCAGACGCGGTTGTACTTTGGAGAGTGGATCCTTCGTAGATCCCTCTCAACGTACTGGCGCCGACCGGAACTGAGCCGATCTTGTAAGTAGTGCCGTCTGGTGCGCTCCTTACCTCATCATCGGCACTCACACTCGAGGTCGGCCGTCTTATCCTTTGGGGTCGCGGGCCCTCGGTAAACGAGGTAGCCATCTCTCTTGATCTCTGAGCACTTCTGAATACAGGCCTGTTGCGGCGTGGGCAAGTCGCGTCTTAGATACCCGACAAGCCATGGCAATCCTGCTATGACTGCAAGTACCAACAGGAGGATCGCCGCCTGGCGAGTATCCATGTTCATGTTCAGAACGTAGCCCCGCGCTTGCAGAAGCTCTGTGCTATTGAGTGGTGAGACGTTCCGCAATCTCGCGTGCCCCGAGTTCTCGCACTGCCGCAAGACTCTCGAGTTGCGCAGCCCGCGGACGCGCCTTGCCTTGCTCCCAGTGGTAGATCGTCTGTCCGGACACACCCACCAGCCGTCCGTAGATCGCAGCAGATAGTCCCAACTTTTCGCGATGTGCCGCCAACCTGGAAGCACTGAAGCGGCGCTTCGTCACCTCGCCTGCATCGCCACCCGAATCCGGAGCCGCGGAAGGACGTACCGCGCCCTTCGCGACGCGGCGCAGCTCCTTTTCTAGCGCACTCACTTGACGGCGGAGGTCGGCAATGGACGAACGATGTGCGACCGATGCTTTCTTCAGCGCTTCAATCTCGGCACGCACTTCTTTGCGAGCTACGCGGGAAATTTCAGCTTTGAGAATCGAGGCGACATTTGGCATGAGCGCATTGTGCCGCTTTGTAGTCGGGGCCAACAGCTCGGCCAAGATGGCTGCTTCGAGCGCCTTCTGGGTCATGGGTCCCTTCCGCTCTAAGACGATACGAGAACTACCAAAAAAAGAAATCGCAGCTGATAGTCTGGGCACTTCTTCACGAAAACGAATTCGTGAAGGAGTGTCCAGACTTTCTTTCAACCGATTTCCTTGCGGCCACGATCGCTTCGCCGATCAATCCCGTATGCGTCCGTCAAGTTGGCTAGCTGACTCTCAGCCTCTACAGCCCGTCGCACCTCTTCCAAGCGAGAGGGATCAGCTTGCTTGCGTGCAAGCATTGCACGATCCACCTGGCTGAGGAATTCTTCGTCGAACAAGATCTCCGCTTCTTGAGACTGTGCGCTTGAGACTCGAGCCCCATCGACTTGCCTCACCGGAGTGTCTCCTTGAGGAAGATCGCCTCCACGCGCTTGGCCCCTACCCCATGGGCAGGGAAGCCCACGATGACGGCGCGATCACGCTGCTGACAGATGCCGCAATTCAGGCAGTCGATGTTGCCCACGCTTGCTGGGCACACAACGACCTGACGGCCTGCTGGCGTGCGCACTGGTTTGAGGGTGCTCTGCGGCAAGACGACGACGACGGGTGCGATCGCCAGGCTGGCGTAGCTGTCGGCCTGAGCCAGCGTCTGTGCACTCAGGTTGACCGTGAAGCCAAGTTGGTTCGCCTGCTGAATGGCTGCGCCGTTCGCCGGCGTGGGCGGGTAGTGGGTGTAGGTGAAGCCGCGCCGCCCCCTGTTCGCCCTCGCGAGCCTGAGGAGCAACCCGGCATCGATCACGCCGGGCGACGACGGTGTCAGGTCCCCGGCCTGGTTGTGGCGCCACAGTGCGCGACGACGCAGCGTGCTGATCTCCTGCAGCAGTTCGTCGAAAGTCGAGCCGCGTGAGCCTTCCGAGACGGCTTTCCAGTGAATCGCCAACGGCCCGCTCTCGGCATAGCAGCCGTTGCGCCGCAGGCCACAGTTCGCAGGACATGTGTTCGCGCTCGTCGTCGTGACCGCCATGGGCCCGGTCTTCGCATTGCGGCTGATGCGGGTGAAGTGATAAGTGAATGGTTCGGCGGGTGCAGTCGACGCAGCGCGCAGCGCCAGACCACCTCGTGAGATCGTGGTGACCAAGGTGTTCTCCTTTGAGAATCAATGCCGCAGCGCACCGCCCTCGCCTACCCACTGCCTGGGCTCGAGAAGAAGTCCGGGCCTGCGGGATGGAAGGGATGGTTCGGTCTCGCGGAGCCCGAGAGGGAAGTACCTAGCTATCGAAGCGCTGTTTGAGCTTTCGTTGGATCTCCAGGGCGCAGCCGTGCCAGGCATGGCCGCTGACCATTCCGGTATCCAGTGCTTCTGGATCGGCCGCGGCCACCTTCTGTGCGTAGTACGTCAATGCCTGCAGCACGAAGGCCTGGATCAACGCCCCATGGGCGCTGAACTCCATCAGCTCCACCACGAACTCGACATTGGTCTGAGGTTGAGATGGGCTCATGCGTGTGCCCTCGCCTCTGGTGCAGGTAGCACCGTCGCTTGCTGCAGCTGCCTTGCCTTCATGTGGAAGATCACCCCGTCCTCGCGCTGGACCTCCCAACCGCGCCGGCCCAGGCTGCGCCGCAGTTCGTAGGTGCGCCCGTCGTACGAGACGCGCAGCCCCTGCCGAATGGCTGCTCGCTTGGCCATTCGGTTTGCATGGAACTCGCGCACCTTCTCGCGCCAAGGTCCTGCATACGGACCAACCGGAGGATCAGCGCGATCCAGAAAGGCCAATGGATAGTCGAAGTAGCACGGGCCGCAGCTCTCGTCCATGCTCTTGACGGCCGCCTGGCCGCCCCTGCAGTCGATGATGGTCAGACCGATCCAGATCCGTCCGACATGCTTCCCCAAGCGGGTCTGCGCCAGGAACCACAGTCGGTTGCCGATCGCGCGATGAGCA
>NZ_BCUS01000118.1 GCF_001591345.1 Variovorax boronicumulans NBRC 103145
GTCGACCATGCGCGCGGCCATGGCGGCCCAGCCTTCGGCCTGTTCGCTGCCGAGCGCGGCCAGGCCGCGCTGGGTCTGGTCGTCGAGCCAGCGCGCGAGCTCCTGCACGCCGGCCTCGATGCGCTTCCAGCGCTGCGCGTCGCGCTTGGCGGCGGCAGCAGGATCGGGCGCGGCGGCCGGTTCGGCGGCGCGGGCTTCTTTCTTCTCGGCCTTCTCGCGGCGCGAGGCGAGCCAGTCGGCCACCCACGGCGGCGGCGCACCGGCGGTGAAGCTGGCTTCGCTCTGCGCGCGCAGCAGCATCAGCGCCAGGCCGTGCTTGCAAGGGAACTTGCGGCTCGGGCAGGAGCAGCGAAACACCGGGCCCGACAGGTCGACCTGCGTCTGGTAGGGCTTGCTGCCGCTGCCCTGGCATTCACCCCAGACGGCGTCGTCGGAGTGCGCGAGCGTGGGCCACTTGGCGGGCGCGAGCAGGCCTTTGGCGGCCTTCGCGGAGGCGTCGTCCGGCGCGAGCGCGAGGACGGCTTCGGTACTGAGACTCATGGAAAGGGCAGCCTCGCGCCGGGCCGCGGCGCGGTCAGGGGTGGGAGGGGCGCGACCATCAGGGCGCGATGGGGTTGCCGGGCGTGCCTGCTTCGCCGGCCACGACCGCTGTTTTCGCAGCGGGGGCGCGGTAGGACACGCGGGCCGCCGGCACGGGTGCGGCGGCGATCGGTGGCGACGGCGACATGGGCCGCGTGACGCCGGCCTTGGTGACGCTGACAGGCGCGGTGGCCGTTGCCGAAGCAGGCACCACCACGCCAGGCATCGCCTGCCCAGGCGCTGCGGGCGCCGTCTCGTACGGGTTGTGCAGCACCACGCTCTTGCCGACGCCCACGCCGGTACCGATCGGGCCGACACCAACGCCCACGCCGACGCTGGCCGAGCCGGTCACGGCGCCGTTGTCGTGCAGCGCCACGCCCGCGCCGAGCGGGCCCCAACCGGTGTTCAGGCCGACGGAGAAGTTGCCGTCCTTCGTGGCACCGAGCCCGAGCGAGAGCCCGGGCACGATCGGAATGCCGATGTGATAGTGCGAACAGCCGCCCACCAGAAGCAACAGCAGCAGCGCCGAGGTGGCAGCCGCTGCGCGACGAACGATGCGCGGCCGGGCGTTCACACCAGCAGCGCGTTGACGCGCCTCACGTAGGCCGCGGGGTCGGCCGGCAGGCCACCTTCGGCCAGCAGCGCCTGGTCGAACAGGATGTTCGCGAGGTCGTCGAAATGCGCGGAGCCTTCGAGCTTCTTCACCAGCGGGTGCTCGGCGTTGACTTCGAGCACGGGCTTGAGGTCGGGCGCGGGCTGGCCGGCCTGCTTGAGCATGCGCGCGAGCTGCGTGCTCATGCCGCCGTCTTCCACCACGAGGCAGGCGGGCGAGTCGACCAGGCGCGTGGTCACGCGCACGTCTTCGGCCTTGTCCTTGAGCGCTTCCTTCAGCTTCTCGAGCAGCGGCTTGAACGACTCGGCGGCTTCCTCGGCGGCCTTCTTCTCGGCCTCGTCCTGCAGCTTGCCCAGGTCGACCGCGCCCTTGGCCACGCTCTGCAGCGGCGTGCCGTCGAACTCATTGAGGTAGTTCAGCGCCCACTCGTCGACACGGTCGGTCATGAGCAGCACCTCGATGCCCTTCTTCTTGAAGACTTCGAGCTGCGGGCTGTTCTTGGCGGCGGCGAGGTTGTCGGCCGTGATGTAGTAGATGGCGTCCTGGCCTTCCTTCATGCGCGCCTTGTAGTCGGCGAAGCTCACGCTCGCGACGTCGCTCGTGGTGGAGGCAAAGCGCAGCAGCTTGGCGATGCGGTCGCGGTTGCCCATGTCCTCGCCCAGGCCTTCCTTGAGCACCGCGCCGAACTCGGCGTAGAACTTGGCGAACTTGCCCGATTCGTCGGCGTACTCGGCGGCGGCTTCGGCGGCGGGGGTGGTGTTCTTGTCGACCACATCGGTCACGCCTTCGGTCGGCTCGGGGGCCGGCACCGATTCGCCCGAGCCCACGTCGACCTTGCCTTCGCCGCTCTCGGGCGCGGTCTTCTGCTTCTTGGCCAGGTCTTCGAGCATCGACAGCACGCGCTTGGTGCTGCCTTCGCGGATGGCCTTCACGTCGCGGCTTTCCTGCAGCAGCTCGCGGCTCACGTTCAGCGGCAGGTCGGCCGAGTCGATCACGCCCTTCACGAAGCGCAGGTAGTTGGGCAGCAGCGCCTCGGCGTCGTCCATGATGAAGACGCGCTTGACGTACAGCTTGACGCCCGCGCTCTTGTCGCGGTTCCACAGGTCGAACGGGGCCTTGGACGGGATGTACAGCAGCTGCGTGTACTCGGTGCTGCCTTCGACGCGGTTGTGGCTCCAGGCCAGCGGCGCCTCGAAGTCGTGGCTGATGCTCTTGTAGAACTCTTCGTACTGCTCGGCGGTGATGTCCTTCTTGGGGCGGCTCCACAGGGCGTTGGCCTTGTTCACCGTTTCCCACTCGCCGGTCTTCACCATGTCGCCGGGCTGGTCGTTCTCGCCGTCTTTCCACTCTTCCTTTTCCATCAGGATGGGCAGGGAGATGTGGTCGGAGTACTTGCCGACGATCTGCTTGAGCTTCCAGGCGTTGAGGTATTCGTCGGCATCGTCGCGCAGGTGCAGCGTGATGCTGGTGCCGCGCGCGGCACGCGTGATGTCGGCCACCTCGAAGTCGCCGGCGCCACCGCTCACCCAGCGCACGCCCTGGTCGGCGGGCAGGCCCGCGCGGCGCGACTCGACCGTGATCTTGTCGGCCACGATGAAGCCCGAATAGAAGCCCACACCGAACTGGCCGATGAGCTGTGCGTCGGCCTTCTGGTCGCCGCTGAGGCGGCTCATGAAGTCTTTGGTACCACTCTTGGCGATGGTGCCCAGGTTGTCGATGGCTTCCTGGCGCGACAGGCCGATGCCCTTGTCGGTGATGGTGAGGGTGCGCGCGGCCTTGTCGAACGTCAGGCGCACGTCGAGGTCGGGCTGGTCTTCGTACAGCGCGGGGTGGTCGAGCGCCTCGAAGCGCAGCTTGTCGCACGCGTCGGACGCGTTCGAGATCAGCTCGCGCAGGAAGATTTCCTTGTTGGAGTACAGCGCATGCGTGACGAGGTGCAGCAGTTGCGCGACTTCAGCCTGGAACGGGAGTTTGGTATTGGAGGAATCAGCCATGGGAAAGAAAGGGATCGAAGCCAAAAAATTCTAAGGCGAGCCGCCCGTGGCGGGCGGCGGCCTTGCCAACTTTATGAACTGGGGTTGTCGCGCCAAAAAACAACGAGCGCAAGGCCGCGCGAACTTTGTCACACGGCTGTCGGCTCAGCGCGGTTGGGATTCGACTTCGCGCGTCCAGCGGTCGATGAGCCGCTTGCGCTCGGCCGCCTTGCCGTACTTCTCGAAGTCGTACTTGATGAGCTTCACGCTCTCCATCGACGGAATGCGCGGATCGGGCTTGAAGGTCTTGTTGGCCGGCGACTGCAGGCTGCCGGCCTTGGCGCCGATGGACTGGCCCGCGGGGCTCATGAGCCAGTCGTAGTAGCGCTTGGCGTTCTCCTTGTTGCGCGCGCCCTTCACGAGCGCGATGCCGCCGATCTCGAAGCCCGTGCCCTCGCAGGGCGCGGCGGTCTTCACCGGAAATTTGTCGTGCCGCCAGCGCTCGAAGCCGAAGATGAAGCTCACGCCGATCGCCACCTCGCCCTTGGCCACGTTGGGCGCCTGGGCCTGGCCGCTGCGCGTGTAGCTGGTGACGTTTTTGTGCAGCTTCTTCAGGTAGTCGAACGCGGGCTCCTCGCCCATCTGCTGCACCAGGCCCGCGATGACGGTGTAGGCCGTGCCGCTGGTGGCGGGGTGCGAGATCTCGATCTCGCCCTTGTACTCGGGCTTGATGAGGTCGGCCCAGCACTTGGGCTCGGCGAGCTTCTTTTTCTTCAGCAGCTCGGTGTTGAAGCCGAAGCCCATGGCGCTCGTGTAGAAGCCGCCCACCATGTTCTGCGACATGGCGTACTGGCGCACCGACCAGTCGTGCAGGTCGTTGATGTAGGCCGGCCGGTAGGGCTCGAGCAGGCCCTGCTCGGCGGCCTGCAGGAAGGGGTCGCCGGTGCCGCCCCACCAGAGGTCGGTCTTGGGGTTGGCGGCTTCGGCGCGCAGCTGCGCACCGATTTCGCCGGTGCCCTTGTGGGCCTGCTGCACCTTGATGCCGGTCTCGCGCGTGAAGGCCGTGGCGGCCGCCTCGCACCAGCCCGCGTCGGTGCTGCACAGCGCGTTGACGGTGCCCTGCGCGGCGGCCTGCGACGCACCGAGCAGGAGCGCCGTGCCCAGGCAGGCGGTGGCAAAGGCACGCACGGTGTGCCGGGGGGCGAATGAAGGCATGGACAGGTCTCCTCATTGTTCGACGTTGTATGACAGCGCAGGATAGCGCCGGCGTGGGTGCTTGAGGTCAGCGCGCCGCCAGCAGCGGCGGCAGATGTTCCACCAGCCAGTCGATCACCACGCGCGTCTTCAGCGGCAGGTAGCGGCTCGGCGTGCGGATCACGTGCAACGGAAAGCCGAAAGGCTCGGGCTCGTCGAACACGCGCACCAGCGTGCCGGCCGCAAGCGCGTCGGCCGCCAGCCAGGCCGGCAGCCGCGCCAGGCCCATGCCGCCGATGGCGGCCTCCAGCAGCACCTCGGCGCTGTCGCAGCGCAGCCGCGAGGGCAGCGCGGCCTCCACCTCCGCGTCGCCCTCGCGAAAGCGCCAGGGCGAGACCTGCCCGTCGCGGGCGTAGTACACGGCCTCGTGCGGCGCGACCAGTGCCGCAAGGTCGCGTGGATGGCCGCGCTCGGCCAGGTACGCGGGCGCGGCGCACAGCAGCATCCACTGCACGCCGACCGGCCGCGCCACGAGGCCCGCGCTGTCATCGAGTTCGCCGCTGCGGATGGCCAGGTCGAGCCCCTCTTCCACGAGGTCGACGCGCCGGTCGTTGAAGGCCAGTTCCAGCGACAGCTGCGGATGCTGGCGCGCCAATGCCAGCAGCAGCGGCCCCACCTTGAGCCGCCCGAGCATCGCCGGCATGCTCAGGCGCACGAGGCCGCTGGCCGTGTGGCGCGCGGCGTCGGTGAGCGCCTCGGCCGCGTCCAGCTCGGCCAGCGCGCGGCGGCAGCGCTCGTAGTAGCCGTGCCCTTCCTCGGTGAGGCTCTGGCTGCGCGTGGTGCGCAAGAAGAGGCGCGTGTCCAGCCGCGCCTCGAGCCGCGCGATGCTCTTGGCCACGGCCGAACGGGTGACGTGCAGGCGCTGCGCGGCGAGCGCGAAGCTGCCCGCCTCCACCGCCGCGACGAACTCCTCGATGCCTTGCAGGCGTTGGCTCATTGGATACTTTCAAGCACCATTCTTCGGAAAATTATCCACCACCGGATCGTTTTCATCGTCAATAGCATCGAGGCCGATCTTTTCCGATGGAGCCTTTCCGATGCAAGAACCCGACGTGCTGCGCCGCTGGCAGCTTCCCCGACTGGGCCGCGCCCACCTCGCACAGGCCGAAGCGCCGATGCCCTCGCCGGGCCCGGGCCAGATCCTCGTGCGCGTGGGCGCAGTGGCGCTCAACTACCGCGACCTGCTCATGGTGCGCGACGGCATGGGCATGGCGCTCGACCTGCCCTTCACGCCCGGCTCGGACATGGCGGGCACCGTGGTGGCCGTGGGCCCCGGCGTGCGCCGCTTTGCCGTGGGCGACCGCGTGATCAACACCTTCTGGGGCGGCTGGACCGACAGCCACTGGCACGCCGACACCACGCTGCTCGGCGGCCCCGGGCCAGGCATGCTGGCCTCGCACGTGTGCATCGATGCGAACTGGGCCGTGGCCGCACCGGCCACGCTGAGCCTCGAGGAAGCCAGCACGCTGCCCTGCGCTGGCCTCACGGCGTGGTTCGCGCTGGTGGAAACCGGCGCCCTGCGCGCGGGCGAGACGGTGCTGGTCCACGGCACCGGCGGTGTCGCGCTGTTCGGCCTGCAACTTGCGCGGCTGCACGGCGCGCAGGCCATCGTGGTGACGGGCAGCGCCGACAAGCAGGCCGCGGCGCGCGCGCTCGGCGCCACGCACGTGCTGGCGCGCGACAGCGACTGGCCCGCCGAAGTGCGCCGGCTCACGCACGGGCGCGGCGCCGACCACGTGCTCGAACTCTCCAGCGGCCCCGACCTCGACCGCTCGCTGCAGGCCGTGAAGCAGGGCGGGCGCGTGTCGATCATCGGCATGCTCGGCGGCGACACGCTGAGCGCGTCGTTCTACGCGATGGTGCTCGGCCGCGTGACGGTGCAGGGCATCGGCGTCGGCCATCGCCGTGCGCTCGAAGAGCTCGTGCGCGCGGTCGATGCGAATGCGCTCAAGCCGGTGATCGCCGCGCGCTACGGCTTCGACGCGCTGCCCGCCGCGCTCGACCACCTGGAACGCGGCGCGTTCGGCAAGGTCGTCGTGACGATGGCATGACGACGATGTGACGCAGCCCCGCCTTCGCCCGACCATTTGCAAATGCTGCAGGGCACAAATCCACAGCATTCGTGAACAGTTGCCGCTAAGCGCGCCGGTTTGCTCGACGCCTCCAATTCCCGTTCCTAGAATGCGGCCCGCGTTCGGCTCCCGCCGTGCGTGCTTTCTCAACTTCAGGATGGAGCGTTATGGAACACAGTACCTACAAAAAGTGGTCTGCAGAATTCATTGGTACTTTCTGGCTCACGCTCGGAGGCTGCGGAAGCGCAGTTCTGGCCGCGGCCTTTCCGGGCGTCGGCATCGGCCTGCTCGGCGTCTCGCTGGCCTTCGGTTTGACCGTGGTCACGGGCGCCTATGCGCTCGGTCCGATCTCGGGCGGCCACTTCAACCCGGCCGTGTCGATCGGCCTCGCAGCCGCGGGCCGCTTCAAGGCCGGGCAGCTGCCGGGCTACATCGTGTCGCAGGTGCTGGGCGCCATCGCCGCAGCCGGCGTGCTGTACCTGATCGCCACCGGCAAGCCGGGCGCGGACATCGGCGGCTTTGCCACCAACGGCTACGGCGAGCACTCGCCCGGCAAGTACGGCATGACGGCCGCGCTCATCAGCGAAGTGGTGATGACCGCCGTGTTCCTGATCGTGATCCTGGGTGCCACCGCCAAGCGCGCGGCGGCAGGCTTCGCGGGCATGGCCATCGGCCTGTGCCTGACGCTGATCCACCTGGTGTCGATCCCCGTGACCAACACCTCGGTGAACCCGGCGCGCAGCACCGGCCCGGCCCTGTTCGGCCCGTCGTATGCGGTGTCGGAACTGTGGCTGTTCTGGGTCGCCCCAATCGTGGGCGCAATCATCGGCGCGGTGATCTACCGCGCACTGCTCAGCAACAACGACGACTGAGCTGGTAGGTCCTCGGCAGCGGAATCAGCTTCCGCTGCCCGACTTCACCATCGGCAGTGAAGTCGATTGCCCGATGGGCTCGGTGCCCGTCGGATGCGAGGCCGCATAGGCGCCGGCCTGGATGTCGGACACCGGGGTCATCGCATTGACTGCCGGCGCCGACGTCGACTGCCCAATGGGCTCCGTGCCGCTCGGACGTGCCGCCGCCATCGCGCCGGCCTGTACCTCCGGGTTCTCCGGCGAATTCATCTGCAGCGGATGGAAGTCCGAACCGTCGGTGGTTTCGGCGGAGGCGTTGACCGTGCCCAGCGCCGCGAACGCGGCGAAGGAAGCAACGGCAAGAAGTTGGAACGAAGTGCGCATGGTGTGTTCTCCTGAGGGCAGGTTGTCTCCGGTCCGGTGCCGTCGCGCGGACCGCGCGCAGCAGGACCTGCAGCCACTCTAGGCAGCCTGACTGAGGCCAGCGTGAGCGAAGAATGAGCCGGGAGTGAGCACCGCGCGATGACTACGTCGGCAGCAGCACCCGCGCCCTCAGCCCCGGCCCGTCGTCCCTGTTGCGCAATTCGATGCGCAGGCCATGCCGCTCGGCCGCCGTGCGCGCGATCGCCAGGCCCAGCCCGCTGCCGCCCGCCGCCGCGCCGGGCACGCGAAAGAAGCGGTCGAACACGCGCTCCAGTTCGGCCGGCGGAATGCCCGGCCCGTTGTCGAGCACGTCGACCACCGCCTGCCCGTCGACGCGGTGCAGCCGCACATCGACCACGCCACCTTCGGGCGCGTAGCGCAGCGCGTTGTCGATCAGGTTGTCGAACACGCTGCGCAGCTCGGCCGAAGGCGCGGTGACCACGGCTGCGGCAAGGCCTTCGAAGCCCACGTCGATGCGCCGCGCGTCGGCCAGCACCATGCGCTGGCCCAGGCTCTCGCGCAGCAGCGCCTCGATGTCGACCCGTTCGCCCGGCGCATCCGAGGGCGGCGCGTCCTGCCGCGACAGCTGCAGCAGCTGCTCGATCAGGTGCTGCGCGCGCGTCACGCCGGCTTCCAGCTGGTTGAAGCGTTCGGTGGCTTCGCCGGCCGGCACGTGTGCGCGCAGGTTCTCGATCTGCAGGCCGATGGCGGCCATCGGCGTGCGCAGCTCGTGCGCCGCGTCCTGCACGAAGCGCCGCTGCGTGGCGAAGGCGCTGCGCACACGCGACAGCAGGTGGTTGAAGGCGCCCACCAGCGGTGTGATCTCGTCGGGCACGCGCGCCAGCGACAGCTCGGTGGGGCGGCGCTCGTCCTGCGAGGCCACGTCGCGCGCCACGCCGCGCAGCGAGCGCGACGCGGCCGACACGATGAGCCACAGCACCAGCAGCGCCGCCGGCAGCAGCAGCGCGATCGGCAGGCCTTCGAGCAGGGCGCGGCGCAGCGCGCGGCGATGGCGGTAGTCCTCGTTCTGCAGCACCTGCACGCGCGGCGCGTCGGCGTGCGGCGCGGGTTCGGCCGTGAACACGCGCCAGCGCGAATGCGCGGGCCCTTCGGCGTGCACATCGCTGAAGCCGTTGCCGGGTTGCAGCGGCACCGACAGCGCGGGCCACGAACTCGCGCGCAAGGTGGCGCCGTCGGCGCTCCAGATCTGCACCACGAAGGCGCCGCGCGAGAAGGCCGCTTCGCCGTCCATCGCGCGCGGGGTCTTGGGCGGATCGTTGCCCGCGTACGACTCGGCCACCAGCCGCATCTGGTCGTCCAGTGCGTTGTGCACGAGGTTGCCGTAGGCCAGGAAGGAGAACCACGCCGTGAGCACCGCCGCCACCACATGCAGCGTGACCAGCCACAGCAGCAGCTGGGTGCGCAGCGAACGCGGGCGCCACCAGCGGCGGACGGCACCGGTCATGCCGCCACTCGCCAGCCCAGCCCGCGCACGTTGCGGATCGCGTCGGCGCCGAGCTTGCGGCGCATGCCGTGGATCAGCACGTCGATGGCGTTGCTGGTCACTTCGTCGCCCCAGCCGTAGATGCGGTTTTCGAGCTGCTCGCGCGAGAGGATGGCGCCGGGCCGCTCCAGCAGCGCATGCAGCAGCGCGAACTCGCGCGCGGTGAGCGCCTCGCGCACGCCGTTCACCGCCACCTCGCGCGTCGTGAGGTCCAGCTGCAGCGCGGCGGTGCCGATCAGCGAATGCGCGGCGCCGTCGCGGCGGCGCACCACGGCGCGCATGCGTGCGAGCAGCTCGCGGAACTCGAAGGGCTTGAGCAGGTAGTCGTCGGCGCCCAGGTCGAGGCTGTGGATGCGGTCGTCCAGCCCGTCGCGCGCGGTGAGCACCAGCACGGGCGTGGCGTCGCCGCGTTCGCGCGCGCGGCGCAGCACCTCGGTGCCGTCCTGGCGGGGCAGGCCCAGGTCGAGCAGCACACAGGTGTAGCCGCCGTCGCCGAGCGCGCTGTGCGCCAGCTCGCCGTCGCGCACCCAGTCGGCCGACCAGCCCGCGCCCTCGAGCGCCTGCTTCAGGCTGCGCCCGATCATTTCGTCGTCTTCCACCAGCAGCACGCGCATCGCGGCGACTCCTTTGCGCGCAAGGTAGCACGCGACCGGGATGATCGTCAGGGGCCCTGCGCCTCGGCGCAGCGTAGGCGCGAAGACTTAAGCGGGGCTTAGGACGCGGACGGCGTGCCGCTCGTCCTCTGCGTCCGTGGCAAAGGCCAGCAGCCGCAGCGCTTCTTCCTGCACGCCGCGCCGGTCGGCTGCGGACCAGCGCGTGAAGGGCTCCAGCACCACGGTGGCCGTGCGCGTCGCGCGCTCGATCTTCCAGGTGCCCGCCACGAAGCCGTCGAGCAGCACCGTGCCGCGCACGATGCCGTTGATGGTGAACACGCGCGCGCGGTGCGCCTCGTCGAGCACGCGGCGGCGGTCGGCGTGCGAGAGCAGCAGGTTGTCCCACTCCGCAACCAGGCGCGGCGGCGCGGGCGTGTCGGGGTCGGGGCGCGGCGCGCGCGGCAGGTCGAAGAGTTCCTGGCCCGCGTCGCCGGTGAACACGCGCAGCTGCGGCCTCAATCGATCGGCCACGGCCTTCCAGCCCGTGAGGCCCGACCACGCGCCGGCATCGGCCAGCGTCGCGGGGCCGAAGGCGGCGAGGTAGCGCAGCAGCAGGTCGTCCTGCGTGGCGATGGCGATCTCGGCAGTGGCATCGCCCAGCCAATCACCGAGCGGCTGCAGCAGCGCGTTCTGGTGCGAGTTCCAGCTGCCCGCGGGCGGCAGGTGGACCAGCGGCACGTTGTTGCGGATGAGCGCGGCGAGCGAGGCCGGCGCGTGGTCTTTCCAACGCGCCGCGAGCGCCTGGCCGAGGGCCGTGCCGGTGAGCGGCCCGTCGTCCAGCAGCGCGCGGCCCGCCTTCACCACGGCCGCGCGGTCGACGCCTTCGAGGGCCCGCGCATGCAGGCCCGACAGGCCGCGCTGGTGCACGGGCTCGAGCAACGGCCGCCAGGCCCACGCGTCCGGGGCGGTCATCAGGTGCAGGGTCGCGCGCAGCGTCGACATGCGCACGATGCGGCGGTTCTTCAGCGCGTCGGTCAGCTGCGCGCGGTGAAAGCCTTCGAGCCGGCTCCACAGGCCGACGTAGGGCGGGTTGGGCGCCTGCGCCTGCAGCCCGGCCAGCTTCTCGATGGCCTGCACGACGCTCGCCTTGCGCCGCGCCAGCAGCATCTGCCGGGCCAGCGTGGCCCGGTTCAGCGCGCGACGGCTCAGCACCGCGGCCATGGGCCGGTCGTCAGAATTTCTCGTGCGGCGCCAGGTAGCGCCACTGCCCCACCGGCAGGTTGCCGAGCATCACCTTGCCGATGCGCACGCGCTTCAGGCCCACCACCTTGAGGCCGACCAGCTCGCACATGCGGCGGATCTGGCGCTTCTTGCCTTCGGTGAGCACGAAGCGCAGCTGCTCGGGGTTCTGCCACTCCACGCGCGCCGGCTTGAGCGCCTGGCCGTCCAGGCTCAGGCCGTGCCGCAGCCGGGCCAGCATGGCGGGCGGAAACACCGCCTGCACGTTGGTGGTGACCGGGTCGTCGTCGTCCAGGCGCACCAGCTGGCCGGTGGGCGCGGGCTGGTCCAGGCCGTGGTAGGCCACGCGCACCAGGTATTCCTTGTCCATCGTCGAGTCTTCGCCGATGAGCTGGCGCGCGATGCGGCCGTCCTGCGTCATCACGAGCAGGCCGGTGGAGTCGATGTCCAGCCGCCCGCACGGCGCCAGGCCGCGCAGCTGCTGCGGGCCGAAGAAGAAGCGCGCGTTGTCTTCCGACCAGCGGTTCTGCGGCGTGAACAGCGTGACCGCCGGCTCGTGGCCGTCTTCGGCCTGCCCGCTCACGTAGCCGATGGGCTTGTTGATGAGGATCGTGACCTGGTTCGCCTGCTGCCCCTTGGCGGCCTTGTCGACCTCGATGCGGTCGTTGGGCGTGACCTTCACGCCCATCTCGGCGGGCTTGCCGTTGACCCGCACCCAGCCCTGCGCGATCCAGTCGTCCGCCTCGCGGCGCGAGCACAGGCCGAGTTCGGCCATGCGTTTGTTGAGGCGCACGGGCGCGTGGGGGGAGGTGGAGGGCTCGGTCATGGGGGGGCAAATCCTAGCAAATGCGCCCTGCGAGTATCTGGCCGTTTGCCATCGGCCGCCTGCCCCGTGGGGCCAGGAACACTTGATCGATGCGTCAGACCGGTGCTATCCTGAATCTAGGCGCAAGTTGATTGCGCCCTTTTTGGGGGATTCCCAAGTGAGCATGCCAAACACACGCAAGTTTCAGTACGCCATCGTCATCGGGCGTTTCCAGCCCGTTCATTTCGGTCACCAGCGACTCATCGAAGAAGGCCTTCGCGCCGCCGATCGGGTCATCGTGGTGGTCGGCTCCGACCGCAAGCCCCGCAGCGTCAAAGACCCTTTCACCTTCGATGAACGCGAGCGCATGGTGCGCGCGTGCCTGCGCGGCAGCGAGCAGATGCGCGTGAGCGTCGTCGGCGTCGGCGACTCGCCCTACAACGACCAGATCTGGATCGCGTCGATCCAGTCTGCCGTCGAGCGGCTGATCCAGCAGGATGGCCACGTGCCCGCGGCGCAGGCCAAGGTCGCGCTGGTGGGGCACCTGAAGGACAGCTCCAGCTACTACCTCAAGCTCTTCCCGCACTGGGAGTTCGTGGGCCAGCACAGCGTGGAAAGCCTCAACGCCACCGACGTGCGCAACCTCTATTTCGACCCCGAGAATCGCGGGCAGCTCGCGCGTGCCGACCTGCCCGACGGCACCGCCGCCTTCCTCGACAAGTTCACCGGCACCGCCGACTATGCCGAGCTCTGCGACGAGCGCGCCTTCCTCGTCGACTACCGCGACAAGTACCGCTACGCAGGCAGCGACTTTCCACCGATCTACACCACGGTCGATGCCATCGTGGTCGAGGCCGGCCACATCCTCCTGGTGCAGCGCAAGTTCCACCCCGGCAAGGGCACGTGGGCGCTGCCCGGCGGCTTCGTCGGCCAGCACGAGCGGCTGCAGGACGCGGCCATCCGCGAGCTGAAGGAAGAAACCCGCCTCAAGGTGCCCGTGCCCGTGCTCAACGGCAGCATGAAGGCCAGCCACGTGTTCGATGCGCCCGACCGCTCGCAGCGCGGCCGCACGATCACGCACGGCTTCTTCTTCGAGCTGGCCCACAACCAGTGGACGGGCCTGTCGGATGTGCGTGCCGACGACGACGCGGCCGCCGTGCGGTGGGTGCCGATTGCCGAGTTCCTCGGGATGCCGGACCGCATCTACGAAGACCACTACTTCATCGCAAACCATTTTTTGGGTGGCCTGGGCAAGAACTGAACGACCAGGCTTTGTCAGCAAGAACGGGTCCCGGTTGACGGGGCCCACGTGAAAGGAGCTTTCACATGAACCGCAACCTCACCTCCTCGCCCCTGGGCAACAACCTGTTGCTGCGCACCGACTCCTACAAGGTGTCGCACTGGATGCAGTACCCGCCCGGTACGCAGACCGTGCACAGCTACATCGAATCGCGCGGCGGGCTCTTCAGCCATTCGCTCTTCTTCGGCCTGCAGGCATACCTGCGCGAGTACCTGCAGACGCCGGTGACGCGCAGCGACGTCGAGGAGGCCGCGGCGATGATGGCCGTGCACGGCGAACCCTTCAACCGCGAAGGGTGGCTGCGGCTGATCGAGAAGCACGACGGACTGATGCCCGTGCGCATCCGCGCGGTCCCCGAGGGCAGCGTGCTGCCGGTGCACAACGTGCTCGCGACCATCGAGAACACCGACCCCGAATTCTTCTGGGTCACGAGCTTTCTCGAAACTGAACTGCTGCGCGCCATCTGGTATCCGACCACGGTGGCCACGCTCTCGGCCGCCGCACGCACCACGCTGCTGCGCTACCTCGAAGCGACCTGCGACGACCCGCAAGGCCAGATCGCGTTCAGGCTGCACGACTTCGGCGCGCGCGGCGTGTCGAGCCTGGAGTCGGCGGCGCTCGGCGGCATGGCCCACCTGGTCAACTTCATGGGCACCGACACGCTGGCGGCCTTGGTGGCGGCGCGTCGCTACTACGACTGCGACGTGGCGGGCTTCTCGATTCCCGCGGCCGAGCACAGCACCATCACGGGCTGGGGCCGCGACCATGAATCCGACGCGTACAGCAACATGGTCGACCAGTTCGCCAAGCCCGGCACGACCTTCGCCGTGGTGAGCGACAGCTACGACATCTTCAACGCCTGCGCGCGCATCTGGGGCGACGAGCTCAAGGCCAAGGTGGTGGCCTCGGGTGCGACGCTGGTGGTGCGGCCCGACTCGGGCGACCCGGCCGAAACCACGCTCAAGGTGGCGCAGATCCTGGCCGAGCGCTTCGGCACCACGACGAATGCCAAGGGGTTCCGCGTGCTGAACAACGTGCGCATCATCCAGGGCGACGGCGTGAACCTCGACTCGCTGCGGCTGTGCCTCTCGAACTTCTTCCACAACGGCTTCTCGACCGAGAACATCTCCTTCGGCATGGGCGGCGGCCTGCTGCAGCAGGTCAACCGCGACACCATGCAATGGGCGATGAAGTGCTCGGCGATGCAGGTGAACGGCGAGTGGCGCGATGTCTACAAGTCGCCGGTGGGCGATGCGAACAAGGCCTCGAAGAAGGGGCGGCTCGCGCTGGTGCGCAACGCGCGCGGCGAAGTGCAGACGCTGCGCGAAGAAGCGCTGGCGAGCGGCCAGGTCGATCTGCTGCAAACGGTGTTCGAGAACGGACGCATCGTCGCGAACACCACCTTCGAGGCGATTCGCGAGCGGGCGGCCGCTGGCGTGAATCAGCTCGTCACGTCGCGGGCGCCGCTCTGAGGCGGAGATCCTTCCAGCACGGCGCGTGTGCACCGGCCGTGCCACATGGCATGTCCATAATCCGGCGACCAGACCGCCGAATCCATGACCAAACTCCTGATCCTCAGTGTGAGCGCCGGCAACGGCCATGTGCGCGCCGCCCAGGCGCTAGAAGCCACCCTCGCCCAGTCGTACGCGCCGCACACCGCGGTGCATGTCGACGCCATGGCCCATGTGCCGGCGGGCTTTCGCAAGGTGTACACCGACTGGTACCTGCAGCTGGTGAACCGCGCCCCCGAGCTGTGGTCGTACCTGCACCAGCGCACCGACGTCACGCCGCACCACGCGCCCTCGCAGCGGCTGCGCCGCGGCATCGAGCGCCTGAGCACCGGCGCGCTGGTGCGCGAGATCCGCCGCGCCAAGCCCGACGCCGTGATCTGCACCCACTTCCTGCCGGCCGAGCTGCTGATGCGCGAGCGCAACCGGGGCCGCATCGAGTGCCCCGTGTGGCTGCAGATCACCGACTACGACCTGCACAACATGTGGCTGGTGCCGGGCATGACGGGCTACCTAGCGGCGACGGAAGAAGTCGCCTTCCGGCTGCGCGCGCGCGGCATTCCGCCCGAGCGCGTGCATGTCACGGGCATTCCGGTGATGCCGGCCTTTTCCGAGCCCGATGCGCCCGAACTCGCGCACGCGGCCTGCGCGAGCGCGCTGGGCCTGGACCCCGCGCGACCGGTGCTGCTGATGGCTTCGGGCGGTGCCGGCGTGGGCGACTTGCCGAGCATGGTGGAGCGCGTGCTGGCGCTGGGCGGCGACACGCCCTTCCAGGTCATCGCCGTGGCCGGCCGCAACGCTGATGCCCACGCGCGGCTGGAGGCGCTGTCGCAGCGCCATCCGGGCCGCGTGGTGGCCGTCGGCTTCACGAACGAGATGCACAAGATGATGGCCGCGGCCGACCTGGTCGTGACCAAGCCCGGCGGCCTCACGGTGTCGGAGTGCCTGGCGCTGGGTAAGCCGATGCTGCTGATCTCGCCGATTCCGGGGCAGGAAGAACACAACGCCGGCTTCCTCATGGAAGAAAGCGCCGCCTGGCTGGCCTACGACGCCATCGGCCTGGACTACAAGGTCGCGCGCCTCATGGCCGACCCCGCCAAGCTCGCGGCCATGGCCGCGCGCAGCCGCGCCCTGGGCAAGCCGCAGGCCGCGCGCGCGGTGCTGCAGCGCGTGCTGGGCCTCGGCGCATGAGCGGCGCAGCCGTGGAGCCGCGGCCCGGCATCGGCCGCACGCTGGTCTACCTCGCGTGGGTCGTGACGATGGCGTTCTTCTTCGCCAACGCCGAGATCCAGATCGAAGGCGGTGCCGGCTGGGCGACCTCGCTGCCCACCTGGCGCATCGAGAACAACATCTGGCTCGACCTCTTCTGGGGCGGGCGCGCGATGACGGGGTACCACGCCTGGGTGTTCACCTTCATGATGCTCGTGTTCTTCTCGCCGCTGGCCTTCCAGGGGCGCTGGACGCTGCGCGACTGGGGGCTGGCGCTCGCAGGGCTGATCGTGTTCTGGGTCTGCGAAGACTTTCTGTGGTTTCTCATCAACCCGGCCTTCGGCTTCGAGAACTTCAACCCCGTGAAGGCCTTCTGGCACAAGCACTGGCTGTGGGGCGCGCCGGTCGACTACTGGGGCGGGCTCGCGGTGGCGCTGCTGATCCTGGTGCGTCGCCACTGGCCGCGCCGCGCGCGATGAAGCAAGACACCGCCGACCTGCGCCCCGGCCACTGGGCCGATCCGCTCGACGCCCTGCAGGTCGAGAACCTGCACCGCATCACGCCCACGCTGTACCGCAGCGCGCAACCGCGCCGCGCCAACGTGGCGGCGCTGCAGTCGCTGGGCATCCGCACCGTCGTGAGCCTGCGTTCCTTCAACGACGACCGGAAGGTGTTTGCCGGCAGCGGCATCCGGCTGGTGCGCGTGCCGATCAACACCTGGTCGATCGACGATGCCAAGGTGCTGCGCGCGCTGGTCGCGATGCGCGAGGCCGAAAAGCAGGGGCCGGCGCTCATCCACTGCATGCACGGCGCCGACCGCACGGGCGTGGTGGCGGCCGTCTACCGCATGGCCGTGCAGGACTGGGACAAGGACAGCGCGCGCCAGGAGATGCTGCGCGGCGGCTATGGGTACCACACGCTGTGGCGCAACATCCCGCGCTACATCGAGCGGCTCGACCCGCTGCGGATGCGCCATGCGCTGGCCCATGCCCCGGTGATCCCCATGGTGTCTTGAAGGCGCCAGCAGGCGCGCGCACCCGCTCCTATACTGGCCGCCCCGTGGCCGATGGCCATCTCCGAACGACCTTTCACAGGGGCTTTCCCATGGCACTCCAACTGCGCTCCCTCGTCCGTTCCAACGGCGAACTCGAACTCTCCCTGCACGACGACCCGATGCCCGAACCGCAGGCCCACGAGGTGGTGATCCGCGTCGAGGCCTCGCCGATGAACCCGTCGGACCTGGGCCTGCTCTTCGGCGCCGCCGACATGAGCACCGCCGTGGCCTCCGGCACCGCCGATCGCCCCGTCGTCACCGCCACGGTGCCCGAACGCGCGCGCGCCTCGATGGCGGCGCGGCTCGACCAGTCGATGCCGGTGGGCAACGAAGGCGCGGGCGTGGTGGTCAAGGCCGGCTCGTCGCCGGCTGCGCAGGCACTGCTGGGCAAGACAGTGGCGGCCATCGGCGGCGCGATGTATTCGCAGTACCGCGCGGTGCCCGTGCAGATGTGCCTCGAGCTGCCGGCGGGCACCACGCCGGCCGAGGGTGCATCGTGCTTCGTGAACCCGCTGACCTCGCTGGGCATGGTCGAGACCATGAAGCGCGAAGGCCACAAGGCGCTGGTGCACACCGCGGCCGCGTCCAACCTGGGCCAGATGCTCAACAAGATCTGCCAGAAGGACGGCATCGACCTCGTCAACATCGTGCGCAAGCCCGAGCAGGAAGCGCTGCTGCGCGGCATCGGCGCGAAGTACGTCTGCAATGCCAGCTCGCCGGACTTCCTCGAACAGCTGACCGACGCGCTGGTCGCCACCGGCGCCACGCTGGCCTTCGATGCCACGGGCGGCGGCAAGCTGGCCGGCCAGATCCTCGGCTGCATGGAAGCGGCGCTGAACCGCACGGCCAAGGAATACAGCCGCTACGGCTCGACCACGCACAAGCAGGTCTACATCTACGGCGGCCTGGACCGCAGCCCGACCGAGTTCGTGCGCAACTTCGGCATGGCCTGGGGCATGGGCGGCTGGCTGCTGTTCCCGTTCCTGCAGAAGCTGGGCGATGAAGGCACGCAGCGGCTGCGTTCGCGCGTGGTGGCTGAGCTGAAGACGACGTTTGCCAGCCACTACACGCGGGAGGTGTCTCTTGTCGAGGCGCTGCAACTCGATGCGATCGGGGTGTATGGGAAGCAGGCTACCGGGGAGAAATTCCTGCTGAATCCGAACAAGGCCTGATTGGGTTCGCGCTCTCTCGGGAGCGCGCCCGACAGGCGATGCGGCGCGGTCGGCCCCACTGTGCCGGCCGCTTCGCGGCTGCCCTGCGGTGCTCGCGTTTCGCGGGGTCTCGCAGAACTCGCTCCACTGCGTTGCGCTCAAACAGCTGCGAGCCCTGATCCGCGAAACGCTGCGCTCCTCGGCGGCACAGAGGGGCCGCCCACACCGCACCGCCTGCCGGGCTTTGTGGGTGGTTGAAAGCCCCGTCCCTCGTTTTTCTTTTTCCGTTTCTGTTTAGACGACCAGCCGGTACCCCACCGCCGTCTCCGTCAACAGATGCTTCGGCTGCGCCGGATCGGCCTCCAGTTTCTGTCGCAGATGTCCCATGTAGATGCGCAGGTAGTGGCTCTGGTCCGTGTGTGACGGGCCCCACACCTCGCGCAGCAGCTGCCGCTGCGTCAGCACGCGGCCGGCGTTGGCCACCAGCACCGACAGCAGCCGGTACTCGGTCGGCGTGAGGTGCACCTCGGCGCCGGCGCGGCGCACGATGCGTGCGGCGCGGTCCAGTTCGATCTCGCCGAAGCGAAACACGGCCTCGGCGGCCGGTTCGTCGCCGTTGCCGCCCGCGGCGCGTGGGCGGCGCAGGTTGGCGCGCACGCGGGCGAGCAGTTCGCCGGTGCCGAAGGGCTTGGTGAGGTAGTCGTCGGCGCCGGCGTCGAGCGCGGCGATCTTGTCGGCTTCGTCGGTGCGGGCCGAGAGCACGATGATCGGCACCTGCGACCAGCCGCGCACATCGCGGATCAGCGACACGCCGTCGCCGTCGGGCAGGCCCAGGTCGAGCACCAGCAGATCAGGCTGGCGCGTGCCGGCGGCCGCCAGGCCGTCGCGCAGCGTGCCGGCCTCGTGCACCTGCCAGCCTTCGGCCTCGAGCGCGCCGCGCACGAAACGGCGGATCTGCGGCTCGTCTTCGATCACGATGGCGGTGGGGGATGGCATGGCGGGTTTCAGAGCTGGGCTTCAGCGGGTTCGGGTGGCTCGCGGCGCGGCAAGGTGACGGTGAATTCTGCACCGCCGTCGCGCGCATTCGCCGCGCTGATCTCGCCGCCGTGCGCGCTCACCACGGCGCGGCAGATGGCCAGGCCGAGGCCGACGCCGGGCGTGGCGGATTCGGCCTCGCCGCGCGTGAACTTGTCGAACAGGGTCTGCTCGCGGCCCTGCAACGCGGCGGGCAGGCCGGGGCCGTGGTCGCGCACGGTGAGCACCAGCGCGGCGGGCTCGGCGCGCGCGCCGACCTCGATGGGCGCGGCGCCGTACTTGGCGGCGTTCTCCAGCAGGTTGACGAGCACGCGCTCGATCAGCACAGCGTCGAACTCGACCAGCGGCAGTTCCGGGTCCCACGCGGTCTGCACGGTCATGCCGCGCAGCGCGGGGCGCGCCGCACGGATGGCGGCGCCCACCACCTCTTCGACCGACTGCCAGTCGCGCCGCAGGTTGACCGCGCCGCCGGCCACGCCGCTTTCGAGGCGCGCCATGTCGAGCAGGTTGCTGACCAGCGCATGCAAGGCATGGGCCTGCGCGACGATGGCGCGCGCGGCCTCGCCGTGTTCTTCGGTCGGCAGGGTCTGCAGCGATTCGGCCAGCGCGATGAGCGCGGTGAGCGGCGTGCGCACGTCGTGCGAGATGGCGCCGAGCAGCGCGTTGCGCAGGCGCTCCGATTCCATCTCGACCACGGCGCGCTGCGCGACCTCGACGTAGTGCACGCGCTCCAGCGCGATGGCGATCTGGCGCGCCAACGTGTCCAGCTGCTGCGCCTGCTCGGGAATCAGCAGCCAGCGCGGGCGGGCCGGGCACAGCGCGAGCACGCCGCGCACGCGCATGGGCGCGCGCAGCGGCACGTAGTGCCAGGGCTGGGCGGCGAGTGTGGCGGTGGCGAGGCCGGCGGGCTGGCCGTGGCGGAAGGCCCAGTCGGCCACCTGCGCGTCGAAGCCGGGCGGCGGGTCGGCGGGGGGCACGAGCTGGTCGGCCGCGTCGGTGACCAGCACGCGCGCATGGCCGCCGAAATGGGCCTGCACGGCGGCAGCGCCGAGCGCGACGACCTGGGTGCTTTCGAGCGCGGCCGAGAGTTCGCGCGTGAGCTCGAACAGCGAACGCGCGCGGCGCTCGCGGCTGGTCGACACGCCGGCCGCGAAGCGCAGCCCGGCCGTGAGCTGGCCCACCAGCAGGCCCACGCCGAGCATCACGGCAAAGGTCAGCAGGTACTGCACGTCGCTGACCGCGAAGGACAGGCGCGGCGCGACGAAGAAGTAGTCGAAGGCCGCCACGTTGAGCATCGCGGCCAGCGCCGAAGGCCCGCGCCCGAAGCGCATCGCCACGCCCACCACGCCGAGCAGGAACAGCATGACGATGTTGGACAGCTCCAGTACGCCCGTCAGCGGCGTGCACAACAGCGTGAGCGCGATGCTGGTGGCCGCGGCCCAGGCGTAGCCGGGCCAGCGCGACTGCGCGCGCTCATCGTCGTCGTCGGCCTGCGTGGCGACCAGCGTCGCCTGCGACAGGCGG